>PMTT01000891.1 GCA_003167275.1 Bryobacterales bacterium
AAGGCAAAGTGTTACCCGGCAACCTGAGAAAGCAAATTGCCTAGGATCTTCCTGGTGTGATCCGACGACAACGTGGATTGCAGCCATTTCGTGAAGTCCCGTTCCGTCTCAAGAAGTACCGGTGGCTCGGTCTCCACTGTGACCGGATAGAGGTTCACATCATGCTCAATCCGAAACAGTTGATATTTGTAATTGTCCAAGCCTGGAACCACCAGAAGGAAGCGATGCCGGATCTCGCCGAATGATGCATCCGTGACTACCCTGGCTTCGATCAGGTTCTTCGTCTTGGTGCCCAGAAGAGTGGCCTGCTCCCGCAAAATCGCGGCAGGAGTACGCACCGTGCCAGGCGCAATATCTCCCCAGAAATCCGGTTGTGCGGCCATTTAAGAAACCCCAATCAGAATTCTACCTCAAATACGAGGGGCAGGTGGTCCGAGCCATTCTGCCGGTCTGGCCTGCCGTCTGGTCGAACCAGCGAGGTCCGCCCAACTGCCTTCACGATGCTGAGCCTGCTTGGGTCGAAGCACTCTGCCAACTCGGGTCGCAGCATCACCTGGTCGAAGATGTTCCAGTAATAGTTCACGTGCTGCGCGGCGTTTCGAAAGTACGATCCAGCAGTGTCGCCCCTGGCATCGCCGAAGTGGCTCCACATTGGATTGTAGAAGAATGGATACTCCCGACCCTGGATCGTGCGAGTTACGGGAGATGCCACTCTGCGCGACATCACCGAACTCAAGTCGCCAGCCAGTCCAGCCTCAAAAGGATTCATATTGAAATCGCCAACCAGTNNTGTGACCTGCTTCACGCTCTTCGATCTCGATATTCTTGGCGAGTGCGACGCACTCCCTCGCCTGGCTCTCCGCTGACCAATGCAGTTTACTGGGCAGGTGTACGGCAGTCAGGAGCACTGGCTTGCGGGCAGGCAGCATCAGCCTGGTTATGGAAATTCGTTCAGTCTCTCGCGCCCTACGAAGGAACTCTCCGGGAAAGCGAGTGAAGAGACGAATCCTTTCGCAACGGCTGTCCGGAAAATGAAAACTGGCTGCCTGCGCGCGATTAAGTGCCCGGAGCATCAGGGCGGGCTCGTCGCATTCGGCCAGTATGACGACGTCGATCCGATGAATCTCCGCCAGATCGGCGACCAGGCCGGCCAGCGGCTTTCGATTGATGTTCCAGAACAGGAATTTGGTGATCGGCAAAAGGCAAATCTAACACAATGCGCCACCGCCCCGTCCTTAGACCCGTAACCGCAACTACTCCTTCCGCAGGACTGCCATGGGATCGAAGCGAATCGCGCGGCGCGCTGGGACGTGCGCTGCCAGCAGCGCCACCGCGACTACTGCCGTGACGGCCGCCATCAGCGCCACTGGATCGGCGGGACTGACGCGGTACAGTATCGACGAAACCACGCGTGCTGCGAGGAATGCCGCCACCAGCCCAACGGATGCACCTACGCCTACCAGCAGGGTCGATTGACGCAGCACCAGTTTCAGAACGTCCGACGGGCGCGCCCCTAGTGCCATGCGCACGCCGATTTCGTGCATCCGCCGGTTGACACTGTAGGACATCAGACCATAGAGTCCGGCGCCCGCCAGAAAGACTCCGAGCAGGGCCAGTATCCCCATCCCGCCCGCGCCAATTTGGGGCAGGATCATGGCGCCATGCATGTGCTCCCGCATGGTAGTCAGAGTAGTGATATGGAGATCGGGATCGGTTTGGGTCAGTACCTTCCGGACAGCGGCCAAAGCGCTCTTCGGGTCGCCCGGAGCCTCGATGAGGAGCGCTCCTTCTCCCACCGGCGTTTTGGAGGACGCCTGCAGGAACAGGTAAGGGCGTGACTCTTCGAGGATGAGCTGGTACTTGCCGTTTTCGACGACGCCTGCCACCTGGTAGTCCTTGCCTCCTGCACGGAAGAACTTACCGATGGCAGAGTCCGCGCCACCCCAGAGCCGGCGGGCCAACATTTCGTTCATCACGGCCGAGTTACCTGGTTCACCTGCCTGGAATTCATGTCCCCTGAGGATGTGAGTGCCCATCGCGCTGAAGTATCCCGGCCCGATGGCGTTCCACCCGACGTCGAACTCACTGGCGACGCCCGGCAGGGATACTTTCTGCGTGCCACCGCCGCCAAACAGTGAGAGCTGCAGGGTTTTACAATAAGAGACCTGTCCGATACCTGGCAGGGCGCGGAGGGCTTCCGTCAACTGCTGGTAGTTGGCAGCGGAGCCTGGCTTGAGGGTGACAAACGTCGCCAGGACCAACTTACACTCAGGGTCGAAACCCGGGCGGATCCGCTCAATCTCCAGGTAACTGCGGCTCAACAGTCCGGCGCCTATCAGCAGGAACTGGCAGAAAGCGATTTGTCCCACCAGCAGTCCACTGCGAAACCAGAAGTGCCCCACATTGTGCGGTGTCTCTCCCTTCAGCACCGTGATGAGGTCCGACCGTGACACTCGCAGGGCAGGCGCCAGGCCACAGGCAATGGCGGTGACCAAGGACAGCAACAGAGTATAGAGAAGCACCCGGCCGTCCAGACCGATATCGAAGTCCATCGACATGGGCATGGGTGGAAGGATAGCGGGAGCTGCTCTCACCAGCCAAAACGCCAACAGAAGCCCGAGCCCGGCCGCCACAAGGGAGAGCAGCAGGCTTTCCGCGAGCAGGAGTCGCACCAGTCTTAGCCGGCGCGCCCCCATGGCCAACCGGACGGCGAATTCGCGGGCGCGCGATTCCCCACGCGCCAACAGGATGCCGGCGACATTAGCCGCGGCGATGAGCAGCACCAGGCCGACTAACGACAGCAGGATCATGGCGCCCATGCGACCGCCCTGTTCCTTCTCTTCAGCCGATCCGAGGTACACGGATTTGCCTTTGTTCGTGGCGGGGAACTCCCGCGCGAGGCGGGCCGCCACGCCACCCAAAACCGCTGACATCTGGGGACTGTCCGATTCGCTGTGCAGCCGCACCCAGACCTGAAGACTGCGGTTATCACGGCGCAAGAACCCGTCGCTGGCACCCTGGCTCCGAAGGATTACTGCGCTGATCGGGAGCCAAAGGTCTACGGGCGGCCCTAAACCCGGCTGTCGGAAGCCGCGCGGCGCGACTCCCGCCACGAAGAAGCCCATGTTATTCACGAGGACCGTCCGGCCCACGACTGATGGATCGCCGCCGAACTTTCGTTGCCACAGGGANNCCGAGAACTGAAAAGTAGTTCTCAGTCACGAGATGATCGAGCAGCATTTCCTGCTGTCCATTGGCATTCAGGATCGCGCCGTGGCCGTCGTATGCGATCAGATCGGCCTGACTCCCTGCCGCCGTCTGGTAGTCCAGGTAGTCCGCATAAGAGGGCGATTCCCAACCCCCATCGGTGAGCACCGAGAGGCGGAAGAGTTGCGACAGCCCCTTTACCGGCGGGGGCTTCAGGATGAGGCGGTCCATCACGCTGAACAGCGTGGCATTGGGACCGATGGCGAGTGCCAGGGAAAGTACGGCCACCGCCGAGGTGCCCGGGTTCCGCAGGAACATGCGGAGGGCGAAACGGAAGTCGCTCCAAAAAACGGACATCGATGTCTGATACGCAGTCTAGCGGGCGACGGTTCCATTGTCCAAGGCCGGGAACAACGCTGCGCCGCCTCTTACGAAACCGGCGGCAAGCCTGCCGGCGCTACTTTTCCCCAGTCCCCAGCACCGTCTCAAAGTGCGGCGCCTCGGGCTCGCGATAGACCACCGCGGTCTCCACATTGCGGAATCCGGCGCCCTTCAGGTACTTCTCGATCTCCAGTTCCGTGAAGCCCAGCCACAGGTCGGCGTACATCTCGCGGGCCTCTTCGAAGTGGTGACGGTTCAAATCGAGAATCGCGATCCGGCCTCCGGGTTTGACGATCCGCCACGCCTCGGCGATGGCCCGCTCGGGATGCACCGCGTGGTGGAGCGCCTGGCTGAGGAACGCCAAGTCCACCGTTCCAGTGCGGATCGGCACGTCCTCCAGATCGCCCAAGCGGTATTCGAGATTGCCGATGCCGTGCTTCTTCGCCAGTTCCGCGCCGAACTCCACCATCTTCTCGGAATTGTCGATGGCGATCACCTTCCTGGCCCGCTGGGCCATCAACTGCGAGATAGTCCCTTCGCCCGCCCCCAGATCGGCAATCACCATCGGTGGGAGCAGCTTCAGCATGGCCTCGGCGATGCCTTTCCAGGAACGCCCCGGCACATACTGGCGCCCGAACTTGCCGGCCAGCTCGTCGAAGTAGCGCCGCATGGTGTCCTGGCGCTTGCGCAATACCAGGCGCAACGCCTCACGGTCCTGCTCCGCTTCAGGGACCTCACTCACCGCCTGGCGAAGCAGCTCCATCAGTTCGGCGGACGCCCGGGATTTGTAGAAGGCGTTCTTGCCGGTGCGCCGGTCGTCCACCAGGCCCGCCTGTTTCAACTGCGCCAGGTGGGTGGAAATCTGGCTTTGTCCCTTGGCGAGAATCTCCTGAATCTCCGCGACGGACAGCTCCTCCCGCTCCAGAATCAACAGGATACGCAGCCGGTTCGGGTCCGCCGCCAGCCTCAACGATTTTAGGATTGACGCCATACTCGGAATTGTCTAATATCAATCTATCAAGATTTATTGATACGAGGAGTGAAGAAATGGGCACTGCAACGTTGAACCAGACCATCACCGACTTCAAAGTCGCCGACCTTTCGCTGGCCGAGTGGGGCCGCAAGGAAATCTCCATCGCCGAATTCGAAATGCCCGGCCTGATGGCCATCCGTCGCAAGTATGCAGCGGAGAGGCCCCTTTCGGGCGTGCGCGTCACCGGTTCGTTGCACATGACCATCCAGACCGCGGTGCTGATTGAGACGCTCGCCGATCTGGGCGCCTCCGTCCGCTGGGCGAGCTGCAACATCTTCTCCACCCAGGACCACGCCGCCGCCGCCATCGCCGCCTCCGGCGTTCCGGTCTTCGCGTGGAAGGGCGAATCCCTGGAAGACTACTGGTGGTGCACGTACCAGGCCCTCAGCCACGCTGACGGCAAAGGACCGGAGTTGATTGTGGATGACGGCGGCGATGCCACGCTCCTGATTCACAAAGGCTACGAGCTCGAAAACGGCAGCGACTGGGTGGACAGCCCCTCCTCCAGCCACGAAGAGAAGGTCATCAAAGACCTGTTGAAGCAGGTGTACTCCGAGAACCCGAACCGCTGGCACGAAGTCGTAAAGGACTGGCGCGGCGTCTCCGAGGAGACCACCACCGGCGTCCACCGCCTCTATAAGATGCAGGAGGCCGGCAAGCTGCTGGTCCCCGCCATCAACGTCAACGACTCGGTCACGAAATCCAAGTTCGACAATCTCTACGGTTGCCGCGAGTCGCTGGCCGACGGCATCAAGCGCGCCACCGACGTCATGGTGGCCGGCAAGGTCGCGGTGGTCTGCGGCTATGGCGATGTCGGCAAGGGCTCGTCGCACTCCCTGCGCGGGATGGGCGCGCGGGTGATCGTCACCGAGATCGACCCCATCAACGCCCTGCAAGCGGCGATGGAAGGATTCGAAGTCACCACCATCGAAGACACCCTCGGCCGCGGCGATATCTACGTGAGCTGCACCGGCAACTGCGACATCATCACCCTGGAGCACATGCGGCTGATGAAGGATCAGGCGATTGTCTGCAACATCGGGCACTTCGACAACGAGATCCAAATGGACCGCCTGAACACCTCGGGCGCCACCAGGCTCAACATCAAGCCGCAGGTGGACATGTACACCTTCCCCGACGGACCCAGCATTTTTATTCTGGCGGAAGGGCGGCTGGTGAACCTTGGCTGCGCCACGGGCCACCCGAGCTTCGTGATGAGCAACAGCTTTGCCAACCAGACGCTGGCACAGCTCGATTTGTGGAAGAATCGGGATGTGTACAAGGTGGGCGTCTACACGCTGCCCAAGAAACTGGACGAAGAGGTGGCGCGTCTGCATCTGGAGAAGATCGGCGTGAAGCTCACCACCCTGACACCCAAGCAGGCCGACTACCTCGGCGTGGCCGTGGAAGGGCCGTACAAGCCGGATCATTATAGGTACTGATCCCGTGGGGTATGCTTTAGCTTGCCGTGTATTGGCTTGCAATTCGGTAAGCCAAGAGTACTGGATGGGCAAGCTAAAGCATACCCTACGAGCTACCCATGTTACATTGAAATGAAAACTCCGCAGGAGGCTATTTTGGCAGATAATCATAGACAACTTTTCACCTCGGAATCCGTCACCGAAGGTCATCCGGACAAGATTGCGGACCAGATCTCGGACGCTGTACTCGACGCGGTATTGGCGGACGATCCCACCGGGCGCGTGGCATGCGAAGTCCTGGTCACTACCGGCACGTGCATCGTCGCCGGGGAAATCACGACCACTACCTACGTGGACGTTCCGCGTATCGCCCGCGGCACCATCGATTACGTGGGCTACAACGATGCCACCTACGGATTCGACTGCAACACCTGCGGCGTTCATAACCTGATCCAATCTCAATCTCCCGACATTTCGATGGGCGTGGATACCGGCGGCGCCGGCGACCAGGGCATGATGTTCGGGTTTGCCTGCAGCGAGACCCCCGAGTTAATGCCGCTGCCCATCATGATGGCCCACAAACTGGTCCGCCAGTTATCCGACGTGCGCCGCCAGGGCATCCTCGACTTCCTGCGCCCCGATGGCAAGAGCCAGGTCAGCGTGGAATACGTGGGCAACACCCCCACCCGCATCGAGGCGGTGGTCATCTCCACACAGCACAGCCCCGACATCTCCATCGAGGAACTTCGCAAGGAAGTTAAGAAGCACATCATCGATCCGGTCGTCCCTTCGAACATGGTCGATTCCCAGACCAAGTACCACATCAACCCGACGGGCCGCTTCGTGGTCGGCGGGCCGCATGGCGACACCGGTCTTACCGGCCGCAAGATCATCGTCGATACCTACGGCGGCATGGGCCGGCACGGCGGCGGCGCATTCTCGGGCAAGGATCCCACGAAGGTGGATCGCTCGGCCTGCTACATGGCTCGCTACATCGCCAAGAACATCGTGGCCTCCGGGCTCGCCAGCCGGTGCGAGGTGCAACTGGCCTACGCCATCGGGGTTGCCGAACCGGTGTCGGTCCGCGTAGACACGTTCGGCACCGGGGTGATTGCGGACGAGCGGTTTGCGGAACTGGTCCGCGAGACCTTCGGACTGACTCCGCGCGCCATCATCGACCATTTGAAGCTGCGGCGTCCGATTTACCGGAAGACGGCCGCGTTTGGGCACTTCGGCCGGACTGAGGACAGCTTCTCGTGGGAAGCTACCGATAAGGCTAGCATTCTGAGAGACCAGGCCGCGGTGGCTGCAACGGCTAAGTAAGTTCGCTTGACTGCCGAGTTTCAGTGGGTGCGAACTGCGTCCCGATGAGTCGGGACGCNNAAGCACGAGTGCTTGCGCCACGGGGCTGGCTACGAACAGTGTAGGCGGATGGCTATTTCGTGAATGACTTTGGTCAGATCCTCTACATAAGTGGCCAGGGGACGATTGAACACCAGGCCGAATTGGCCGCGATTCTGGAGAATTGAGGCGAATTTCGCGGGCTCGGTCTCACCCTTAATCAGTTGGCCTTTGGTTTGAGCAAACGCATTGGCGGAAGTCAGATAGTCGGGGAACATGGACATCCCCTGGTCCGGGTTGGCTTGGTTGAGCATGATGCCGATTTGACCCGGCAGCGGCTTGTCCTTGCTCGTGCTCAGCCCGAATAAGTTATTCCCGTGGGTGGCGAAACGGCTCCGCCCAAAGTCGGACTCGAAGGCGGCGAGTCCGAGAATGTTCTGGATGGTGGTCCTGAGATCGGCCGCAACGTCGACGGTGTCGTGCCGGTACTTCATGATCCAGTCGAGGTATCGCCTGTTCCTCTCGTCCTTTCTCTCACATGGGTCCTTCCTGACTCTTAGCTCACCTTTGACTATCTTAGTGGCGGCGACTGCCAGGGCTACGTGATCGTCATAGCGAAAGACATTCTGGTCGGTGGTCGCCAGAAGCTCGCGAAGTCTGTGCATGGCTACTGCGTCGCCCCGGTATCCGCGGAGCAGCGCTTCGGCTGTCGAGCGTTCAGTGACTAGCTCAAAGCGGTCGTCGCTTTGGCACTGATGGGCGGGTTTGATTTCGGGTTGAGACATACTTCTTTTGGGCTGCGCAAGCTAAAGCATGCGCCACAATTACCCCGTCGGAAACGCCAGGGCGGCGGCGGATTCCAGGGTCCGGTCAAAGATCGGGTCGTGGCGGATGATGCCTAATTCCTCGCGCATCAGCGCGTAATCGTTCGGCTGCGGGAGATTGGTGCAGTTGGAGAGGCCGTTTACGGTAATCACCAGGCGGTCCTGCTCCCGAACCAACTCCATCGCAAGGCCTTCTCCATGCAGTTCCACCCGCAGCGTGGGGCCTCCAGGCGCGGCGGGCGCTACTTCCAGGCTGACTGGTACGCCCACATCCGACAGGGCGTTCGTTACCCATACTCCCATGAGCCGCCCGGCCACCTCGTAAGCATCGCCGAAAGTGACCCGGACGCTCCCGATTTTCGTCAACTGACCGACGTACTCGTGGTTCTCGAATACCTGCGAGAGCATCTCCCGCCAGCGCGTGAGCCTGGTCCAGGAAAGGTCACCCAACAGCACGCCGCTCCGGGCCACCACCGCCATCCGCAACAGGGCCGCGACCGGGTCCGCCACCTGGGCGCTGTCGACGATCAGCTTCCGCGCCATGGCGGCGATACGGTAGAACCCGGGCATTCCCAGGATTCGCGAGGTCCGGCACCACAGGATCAACGGGAGGTCCGGGACGGCCAATGGCAGCACCACCGACGGCAGATCCTCCAGTGACGCGTCGGAAGCGGTGAGCTCGATCTGCTCGCAACAGATCTGCCGGCGCTGGCCGAACGGCATCCAGCATTGCGAATAGACGCGCTCCGTGAGAGCGCGCTCGCCCGCGCCGCTCACCCGCACCACGACGGCGCGAGCCGGGTGCTCCGGCATCAGCGCGGCGATGGTCTCGCCCATCGCCATCACGTCGTCGCTCTCTTCGGCCAGTACCACCAGGGTCATGGAGCAGGCGCGCAGCACCCCCGCGTCGCCATCGCCTTCCCCGTGCTTGCCCAGCGAGATCCAGAGATCCGCCAACTCCTTCAGTATGTGATCGGGCGCTACTGTCGCACTCATTATGGTTTCCTCCAGACGTGCCCACGCTGTGCCAGCATGTCGTCTGCCGCGGCTGGGCCCCACGTCCCCGCCGCATAGTTCGGGAAGTTATAACTGGTATTCCGCCATACGTTTTGAATCGGCTCGACGACCGTCCAACTGGCCTCGACCATGTCTTGGCGGGTATATAAGGTTGCGTCCCCGACGATGGCGTCCAGCAGCAGCGTCTCGTAAGCCGAGGGCGACCGTTCGCCGAAGCTGGAACCGTAATTGAAGTCCATCGACACCGGCCGCAATTTCATCCCCGAGCCCGGCGTCTTGGAGAGGAACTTGAGCGAGATGCCCTCCTCCGGCTGGATCCGCACGATCAGCAGGTTGGGGGAATTCTCGGCGCCATCCTGGTCCCCGAAAATGCGCAGCGGCGCCTTGTTGAACTGGATGGCGATCTCGGTGACCCGTTTGGGCAGTCGCTTTCCGGTGCGCACATAGAAGGGCACGCCGGCCCAGCGCCAGTTCTCGACGAAGAAGGTGGCCGACGCGTAGGTGTCGGTCTGCGAATCCGGGTTGCCCCCCGGTTCCTGGCGGAATCCGGGCACCTCCTTGCCGCCGATACGCGCTGGTCCATATTGTCCCGGCACGGTGTTCTTGAGGATTTCGTCGGGGGTCATGGTCCGGATGGACCGCAGCAGCTTGGAGCGTTCGTCGCGGACCGAGGTCGCCCGGAAACTGGCGCTCGGCTCCATGGCGATGGTGGCCATCACTTGCAGCAGGTGGTTCTGGATCATGTCCGCCAGCGCCCCGGCTTCCTGGTANNTCGGTTTCGTCGAACACTTCATGCAGCCGGTCGCTCAGCTCGCGGGCGCTTTCCAGGCCGTGACCGAAGGGCTTCTCCACCACCAGCCGCCGCCATCCGTTCCCCTTGCCAAGCCCCGCCGCTCCCAATCCCAGGGCCGTGGACGCGTATTGGCTGGGCTGCATCGAGAGGTAAAACATCACGTTGCCGCCGCAATGCCGTGCCTCTTCGATCTCCGCCAGACGCTTGGCCAGCCGCTCGAACAGCCCCTTATCGCCGATATCCCCTGAGACGTAGAACAGGCCGGCGGCGAAGGCGTCCCAGACCTCGCTATCGAACTTGGTGTCTTCGGAGAACTGTTTTACCGACTCCAGCATTTTCTCGCGAAACTGGTCGTCACTCATGGCGGTGCGGGAAATCCCGACGACCGCGAATCCCGCGGAAAGCCGGCGGTCGTAGGCCAACCGGTACAGTGCGGGCATGAGCTTGCGTTTCGTGAGGTCCCCGTTGGCCCCGAAAATCACCACTACGCATTCCGGCACGCGTCTCTCAAAGCGCAGCGGATCCTGAAATGGATTCTGGTTTGGCATTGAGTCCAAAATAGCACGCAAGGGCGCTGCCACGGGCGGTTAGCAAGACTGGTCTAACCATGGGGAGTGTTCCCTATCCGCTGGAAAAGGCTTATCTTTGGTCTTTGCGCACTCGGCGCAGAGGTGTATATGAAGCGTGTCCATTCGACGATCAAGGCGCTCCTGTTGGTGATTGCGGTGGTGACGATTAGCGGAGCGGTGGTTCCCCAAGCGCGGCTGGCGATGGTTTGGGCCGCGGGGCGTTGCCAGAAGTGCTCCTTCCACGATGCCATGGCGAGCCACGCGTTGCTGGTGGATATGGCGAAGGCTGGTGAAGAGATTGGCGCGGCCAGTAAGGTGATCCAGACCGATCCGCGCGGGTTCGAACTGGTGGAAACACCCATGGGCCGATATTGGACCGTCCCCCACGACAAGTTCCTGAAGTTCACTCTGGGCGAGCAGAAGCTGGAAATCTACGATGGCGACGAGGTTTCGGTGAAGCAGGGAGACGTGGTGCTGGATTGCGGGGCCAACGTGGGGGTGTTCACACGGACCGCTCTGAACCGCGGCGCGGAGTTGGTGGTATCGATTGAACCGGCGCCCGCTACCGTGGAATGCCTGCGCCGGAACTTCGAAAAAGAGATCGCCGACGGGCGGGTGATTGTGGTGCCGAAAGGCGTTTGGGACCACACCGATGTGCTGGAACTGGCGGAGGGCGACGACGGCAACACCACCGGCGACAGCTTCGTGCTGGGGCGCACCCAGAAGAACAAAGTCAAAGTGCCGTTGACCACCATCGACATTCTGGCCGGCGAGTTGAATTTGCCGCGCATCGATTTCATCAAGATGGATATCGAGGGAGCGGAGAAGCAGGCGCTCCGCGGGGCGGCGGAGAGCATCCGGAAGTATAGTCCGAGGATGGCTATCGCGTCTGAGCACCTGCCCGACGATGTGACGGCGATTCCCGAGGTGGTGAACGGGATTACGGCGGCGTACACGGTGAAGTCGTCGAGTTGCAAGGACGCGTTCCTGAGTATCAATCCGGAAGTGCTGCTGTTCCAGCCTAAGTAACGCCAGGGCGGGCTTGGGCGACGGGCGCTGGTGCGGGCCGGGGTGCTCCATATGGTTGTGTTGTAACTTCGTCTTCCGCGCTCCACAAATCCTGAAAAACCAAGAAAAGGGCCACCGATGAACACCCTTGAAAACTCCGGCCCAGACCACTGCAGCCTCTGGACCGCACCAGCGCTGCTGCGTTCGTAGGCTTCGTTCCCCATACC
>PMTT01000854.1 GCA_003167275.1 Bryobacterales bacterium
GCCGGAAGGCGGCCGGGACCTGGGCCCCCTGAGGACTCCGTTCGGCCCGAAGCGCTTCGAATGGGTCAACGGCAAACTGATCCAGCGGTCGATGATGGATGAGAAGGTGGAGTGGGTTGTTTCCCAGGTGCAGGATTCGGTGATACCGGGCTCCTACAATTACAACGAAAAGGCGCGCCTCGCCAAGACGATGCAGCGCGACAACATGACCTGGGGCGATGAAAAGGCCGGGACCGGCCAATTGGCGCACTCCGATGAGAAGATGTCGTGCTACACCTGCCATACCTCCTGGATGACCAGTTGTTTCGGCTGCCACCTCTCCATGAAGGCCAACGCCAACCGCCCCTCGCTGCACGGCGAAGGCGACGTCAACACTAAGAATTTCACGTCCTACAACTACCAGGTGCTGCGCGATGACGTGTTTATGCTGGGCCTCGACAGCACCGCCAAGAACCATAAGATCGTGCCGGTACGGTCTTCGAGCGCGATCCTGGTCAGCTCCCAGAACGCCAATCGCGAGTGGATTTACCACCAGGAGCAGACCATTTCTTCCGAGGGATACAGCGGCCAGGCGATGAATCCCCACTATCCCCATACCGTGCGGACCAAGGAAACCAAGACCTGCACCGATTGTCATATCTCTCAGGAGAAGGACAATAACGCCTGGATGGCACAGTTGCTCTTACAGGGCACCAACTTCGTGAATTTCCTCGGCCGCTACGTGTATGTCGGGGAAGGAAAAGAAGGCTTCCAGGCGGTTGCAGTCACCGAACACGACGAGCCGCAGGCAGTCATCGGCAGTTACCTGCACAAGATTGCCTATCCCGAGAACTACCAGAAGTTTGTGAAGACTAAGCGGCTGACGGAAGCCTACGAGCACGGCGGTAACATTCTGAGCCTGCAGCTTCGCGGAGAGTATCTGTACACGGCCAAGGGCAAAGGCGGCGTGCAGGTTTTCGATGTCGCCCAAGTCGATAACAAGGGGTTTGCCGAGCGCCTGATCACGGCGCCGGTGTCGCCTCTCGGCCAGCGGTTCTATGTGAAGACCAAGGACGCGCGATGGATCGCCTCTCCGACCACCCTCGGAGTGGATCCGCTGCGCAAAAAAGACCCGCTAAACGAGGAGCAGGATGTTCACGTGCTCTATGGCTTCCTCTACGTGGCCGATGCGCAGGAGGGCCTGATCCGGCTCGGCAGCACCCGGCCTGGCTCGGAAGGGATTGGCGTCAGCACCTTGCTGGACGGCGACCCACGCAACAACTTCATGAAGCGCGAACCCAACGACGCCTTTAATCCCGACGGAAAGTTGAATGGGGCGACCTTCGTGGTGACCGCCGGTAACTACGCCTACGTTTCCTGCGACCGGGGCTTGGTGATTGTGAGCCTGGACAATCCTCTGGATCCTCAAATCGTGGCGGAAGTGCCGCTCAAAGGAGCCGGACACAGCGCCATCCAGTTCCAGTACGCCTTCATCTGCGACGCGGAAGGGCTCAAGGTCTTCGACATTTCGGATATCAAGCACCCGGTGTTGAAGGGCTCCGCGGCCATACCCGAGGCGCGCGACGTGTACGTGGCCCGCACCTACGCGTATGTGGCGGCGGGAAAGCAAGGGCTTGCCATCGTGGATGTGAAGCGTCCGGAGAATCCGGGCAAGCCCGAATATTTCAACGCGGGCGGCGTTCTGAACGATGCGTACGCGGTGCGGATCGGAATGACCAATGCCAGCGCTTTCGCGTATGTGGCAGACGGCAAGAACGGATTACGGGTNNCTGGACCGCGACCGGGGCGTCGATGAGAGCGGAAACCAGCTTGTGGTATTCGGACGCCGCGGCGCCCGGCCGATGAATTTGAAGGAATCCGAGCGGCTCTACAAGCTTGATAACGGACAGCCCTATACCGTAACGAATCAAGCACCGCGTCCGCCAGCGGGAGGGTCCCGATGAGAATGCGAAATATCCTGCCCAAGGCAGCAAAGTTCACTCCGTTGCTGGCGCTCCTGCTGATTCCGCGCTTTCAGGCCCAGCAGCAAGTCCCCGACCAAGGCGTTCAGCAACTCACGGCTGCCGAGGTGCAGAGTGTGGTAAGCGCCGCGGCCTCGGCGGCCGGAGGCGAGGGGATGGCCATTGTCGTGGTGGATCGTCCGGGTAGGGTCCTGGCGATCTATCGCCGGTCGCAAACCACCGATCTCTCAGTCGAGAAGGCCTTGTCGATGGCCCGCTCGGGAGCGTTTTTCAGCAGCGACTCGACACCGCTCTCGTCTCGGACGGTGCGTTCGATCAGCCGGCCCAATTTCCCCGAAGGAATTCCGAACCAACCCGCGGGTGCGCTCTACGGCATCGAGAACACCAACCGCGGATGCCCGATCGCCAACCATAACGGGACGGTGCTGCTCCAGCCTGTGCCCACACCGATCGGTGCAATTGCTACAGAGAACCTCACGCTGGGGGGTATCGATCCTACGGGTCCCGATCCCACTAACCTCGACGGCACCAACCGCAGCTTGGGGATCGGAACCGTACCCGGAGGTTTTCCGCTCTTCCGCGGCGGCACAACCGTGATCGGCGGCGTCGGCGTGTCCGGCCTCGGCCCCGATATGCCGGGCGACCAGAATGAATACGCCGCCATCGTGGGTAGCTCCCCCTTCCTCGTCAATCTGCCCCTGCCGGATCCAGGCTCGGTGTATATCGATGGGTTCCGGCTGCCCTTCGCCCTTTTCGGGCCGTCACTACCCGCGAGCGATGGGATTGCTCTCACGACTCCGGCTGGTCTGACCCCGGGAACTTTCAACCCAAATCTCATCGTATACGGACCCCTCCCTGGCCAGTTCGCTTCGGAAGGCTGGCTGGTGGGACCGGTGGACGGGAAGGTATTGAAGGCGGCCGACGTGGCCGGCATTATCGACAACTCCTTCCAGACGGCACTGCTCACGCGCGCGGCGATCCGCCTGCCTGTAGGAAGACGGACGAGGATGGTGATCTCGGTAGCGGACCTCGACGGCACCATTCTGGGCCTCTACCGCATGGAGGACTCGACCATTTTCTCCATCGACGTGGCGTTGTCAAAGGCACGCAATGTCGTGTATTTTTCGGGACCCACTCGCGATCCCGCCGAAATGCCTGGGGTGCCGATGGGCACTGCCGTTACCAACCGGACCATCGGGTTCGCCTCGCAGCCGTTCTTTCCTTCCGGCATCTTCAATAGCCAGCCGGGGCCGTTCTACAACACACTGTATAACTTCGATAGTGCCAATCCGTGCACGCAAGGCCACCAGTCGAGCACCAATCCGGACGGGTCGCCGAATAATAATCAGTCGGGAATTGTGTTCTTCCCGGGCTCAGCTCCGCTCTACCGGAGCGGCGTGATGGTGGGTGGATTGGGAGTGTCGGGCGACGGCGTCGAGCAGGATGATTTCGTGACCAACGGCGGCACCGTGGGATACGAGGCGCCGGTCGGCATTCGCGCCGACCAGATTCTGATTCGCGGCGTCCGGTTGCCCTACTTTAAGTTCCCGCGCAATCCGGAGCAATAGCAGCCACTGGGGCGGATCCGCTGGCAGACCGGTGTTCCAGGTACCCGCGGATCTGCGAGCCCAGCGACATAGTGTCGATTGGTTTGGTGATGTAGCCGTCGCACCCCGCCTGGAATGCCTTTTCGTCGTCGCCCTTCATGGCGCAAGCGGTCAAGGCCACTAAGACGATGTCGCGTGTTTCGACGTTCTGTTTCAGGCGGCGAGTCAGTTCCAGTCCGTCCATTCCGGGCAACTGGATATCGATGAGCATCAGATCGGGATGAAGCGTCTTGAGGATCGAGAGTGCCTGTTCCGCATCGGCTGCGGTGACTACCTTGTATCCTTCCTTCCGGAGGAGAATATCGGTGAGCTTGAGGTTGATGGGAGCGTCGTCCACAACCAAAATCGTCTCAAGCGGCATTCAGAAGCGAACTCCTTCCTGCAACTTCCCACCTATTGTCTGGATCATTGGCTCTTTAGACTTCCAACCACTCCCCCACCGGGCTAAGTCTGCGATTCATCGACCGTTAGCACGATGATCCGTTACTGACATGGATCGTAACAACTTCTGTTGTCTGTTGTCATTAAATCCTTGGTCGTGGAGGTACCATACGTACGGTATTACCTCTGGAACCGCGCCTTAATCGCACTTGTAAAGAGATCCCGACTTCATCCCGCAGCCCGGATGCGCGCTTGGAACGTACCTGCGGCTCCCGAGGCTCCGCGGCGCATACTTGGACGGGCGGGGTGGCACCGTTTGCTTCCCGCCCGCTGTGCCCCTTCCGTCTTCTCTCTCCTGGGTTTCTCTTCTCCGCGTGTTTCTCAGCGTCTCCGCGACTCCGCGTCAAGAATGCTCACCCTCAGAACTGGAAAAACCTCGTCCCAAGACCGTCGGCGATATTGAACGTCCTGCCGTCGCTGGCGATTCCCCGGACTGCGGCAGCGCCTGAATTGAAAGTCCGGATCAGAGTCACGTTGGTGGATTTGTAGAGCGCCACCACGCCGTTGTTGGCTCCACCGATCATCACGTTCTCGCCGTCAAATGCCGCCACGGAGGGGACAAGAACGTCCGGAATCGACTGGTTTGCGACGATCGAACTGGGGAGCGCGGCCAGGTTCAGGGTCGGCCGGACCACGTACAGCGTTCCAGGAGCGCTACCAATCGGGATCCAGATATTGTTGCCATCGTACAGCATGCGGCAATCCGTCACTGCTCCCGGTAGAGTGAGGGTTTCCACAATACTTGGGCCGGTTGTGCCGGGTGCGGGGATACTCAGCTTGAGAAGGCTCGCGTTCGCCAGCAGGGCCCACATATACGTGCCGTCAAACACCATTCCCTCTATGTTGCTGCCGGCATTGAACGAAAACCCTCCTGCAAGGTTGACCGGGTATATGAAGATCTTGGGCCCTCCCGAACTCGCGAGCCAGACATTGGTTCCATCGAAGGCAAGCGATGCGCTGCCGCCCCCGGTAAGGCCAGTGGCGCTGGCGTTAAACAGCATAGTGGCGGCGCCGGGGGAATTGGTCGGATTGAAGCTGTGGAGGCGGCCCTGATCGTCGGCGATCCACACCTGGCCGCCGAATATCCCGAGCTTCTTCGGCGCGCCGCTGGTCAGCGTCCAACCCTCGAGCGTGCGCCGGTCCGCCACGTTTACCTTGAGGATCGTGCCATCTATCCTTCCGAACCAGAGGTAGGTGCCGTCGGTGACGACATCGTTGACCTGGCTTCCCACGTCTGTGGCAATGCCGCTGATGGGGGACGGAGCCCAAGTCTTGCCCATTGCCGCTCGAACAGTTCCCCGGTGCAGGGTCAGGTCCATGGTGCGAGTCAGGAACGTGGCCGCCTGATCGCGCGTCACCGGGTCACCGGGATTGAAAGTGGTCGGGCTCGTGCCTTGCGTGATGTTGCTGATGAAGGCCTGCAGAATGTACGGGCACAAGGCACTGGATGAAGGCACGTCGGTGAACTGGCCACAGATCGCTCCCTGCGCGAAGACTCGACCGGTTCGCGTGGGCAGGATCATTACAAGGGCCGCTCCGAGCAGCCACGGAAGACATCGTCGATTTGGCATGCAATACCTCTGTCCTTTGGTTGTCGATTGGGTGCTGGGGGCCTTTGAAGTGGCGATTCCGGCGTGCGGCTGAAGCCCCGTAGCCA
>PMTT01000064.1 GCA_003167275.1 Bryobacterales bacterium
GGCGGAAACGCCTGTCCCACCAGAAACCAAACCGAGCCGCGCGAGTCACAGGGAGCGGTTGCCCGCTTGAACCGCGAATCCCCAAAACGGTTACGCACCTGCCCCACCTTCGTCAGCCGCGGAAATACAGATACGCGCCCATGATGCAGGTCACGACCAGCGCGGAACCGGCTACCTCCACCCAATTCCAACTGGCGCGCGTATCGGCCCGATCCTGGTGGGTGGTGGTGGCGAACGTCAGGCTCTGAATCCGGGGATAGTCCGGTTCGGCTGTCATGTGGCTCACCACCACCATCACCACCGCCGAGACCACCGTGATCAGCACGCTCCAGTACTGAAAGTAAATGTTGTTGACGATCCAAAGCATGGAGCCCTCGCTGTATCCGTTCTTGAATGCCTCAATCCCGAGCGTGACGGGGGTGTCCACCACCATCCGGAATATGCCTAGCGCGAATCCCACGACCATGGCCCACAGCGCGCCCTTGGCGTTCAGCCGCTTAAAGAAGATCCCGAAGAAGAACACCACGAAGATCGGCGGCGCCAGGTAGCCCTGGACCGCCTGGAGATAGTTGTACAGCCCCTGCGCGTTCTTGATCACCGGGATCCACGCCATGGCGACCAGCACCATAATCACGGTAGCGATGCGGCCGGTCCGTACCAGTTGATGCTCTGAGGCGCGCGGCTTCCACTTCTGGTAGAGATCCACCGTAAAGAGCGTGGAGCAGGCGTTGAAGACGCCCGCGAGCGACCCCATCAGCGCCGAAAGCAACCCCGCTACCACGATGCCGCGGAGGCCCGGGGGCAGCAGATATTGCACCATCATGGGAAACGATCCCTGGGCCACCGACGGAATTGCATTGCCGTCGGGACCGATCATGGGCATCAGTTCGGGAATCTTGCCGCTCTTGGCGAGGGCGTAGCAGACCAGGCCGGGAATGATGAACAGGTAGACCGGAAAGAGTTTGAGGAACGCCGCGAAGATGCTGCCGCGGCGGGCCACCTGCTGGTTGGGGGCGCCGAGCGCGCGCTGCACGATGTATTGATCCGTGCACCAGTACCACAGGCCGATGATGGGGGCGCAGAAGAGCATCCCCAGCCAAGGGAAATTCCCGTTGAAGTACCACGCCTGCTTGACGATCTGGCCCGCCGCGCCCTTCTCGATCACCGGCGCCCAGGTGCCGATCTGTCCCGCGGGGATGAGCGGCTTCCAGAGATTGAACATGTCGGAGCCGCAGATATGGCGCAGCTCGGCCCATCCGCCGAGCTTCACCAGGCCGTATCCCGTGAGGCACGCCGAACCGGCGATCAGCACGACCACCTGGACCGCGTCGTTATAGGCCACCGCGCGCATTCCGCCCAGGACCGTGTAGAGTCCGGTGAGCGCGATCACCAGCACCGAGCCGATCCAGAAGCTGTCGATATCGGCCGCGCCGATTTGCAGGTGCATCTCCGGGAACAGCGTGCTGAAGACCACGCCTCCCGCGAAAATACCCACGGCGATCTTCGAAACGATGAAGGTGATGATGGAAACGATGGAGAGAACGTAGCGGGAGCTGGTGCTGAAGCGCTTCTCCAGGAACTCCGGCATGGTAAACACCATGGACCGCATATAAAAGGGCACGAAGACCCAGCCCAGGATCAGCAGGCACCAGGCGTGCAATTCATAGTGGGCCAACGCCACACCGCTGGTGGCGCCGGCGCCAGCCAGTCCCACCACATGTTCCGAGCCGATGTTGGAAGCGAAAATCGATGCGCCAATGACCCACCAGCCCAGATTGCGGCCCGCCAGGAAGTAATCGCTGGCCGAGTCCTTTCCTTTGCGGACCACCCAGGTGGCCACGCATAGCAGGATGCCGAAATAGAGGCCGATTACAACCCAGTCGATTGCCGTAATCTGCGATTTCATTTAGTTGTCCTCCTGAACAGAGTAAACCAATGCGCGGTGGATTTTCAGGGGTGCCCGAGATTCGGAGGCGAAATTCTGCCGTCAGCGAGCGTCAATGGCAGGACGCGGAGACGCGAAGACGCGGAGGAAAACGCGGAGAACTACGGGGGGTGGAGTCCGGGAGTGCCCGCTTCCTTCATCATCCCAGCCCCGCGCGCACAGGAGTACGCTATACTTTCCGAGGCCCTTGGAGGGGCACGCTCACATGCGCATGATGCTCAAAGTTTCCATCCCCGTTGAAGCCGGAAACGCCGCTGCCCTGAATGGCACGCTCGGATCGACGATTCAACAGATTCTCAGCGAACTGAAACCCGAGGCGGCTTACTTCTCCGAGGATAATGGCGAACGGACCGGCTATATCTTCTTCGACATGCAGGAATCCTCACAACTGCCGGCGATCGCGGAGCCCTGGTTCCTGGCGTTCCAGGCACACCTCACGGTGCGGCCGGCGATGACCCCGGCAGATCTCGCGGCGGGCGGTCCGGGATTTGAGCACGCGGTCAAGACTTACGCGAAGACCCGGTAGGGTATGCTTTAGCTTGCCCAGACATTGGTGCTTTATGGTGCACGGGCAAGCTAAAGCATACCCTACGGTGGCAGAATAGCTCTATGTCTCGAATGCCCAAACTACAAATGCAAGGCCCCAAGCCGGGGCTGCTCCGGCAACTCGGCTTCTTTAGCGCCACGGCGCTGGTGATCTCCAACATGGTGGGCATGGGGATCTTCGGCACCACCGGGTTCATGGCAGGGGACCTGGGAAGCGCCGGGCTCATCCTGGCGTGCTGGGGCGTGGGCGCCCTGGTCGCCTTCGCGGGCGCCTTGAGCTATTCCGAACTGGGGATCAA
>PMTT01000102.1 GCA_003167275.1 Bryobacterales bacterium
CTGCCGCTGGGGCTCGACCGGACCCTGACGATCTTCGAGTGGTTCGGGTATGGCGGCGAAGTGGCGCAGGCCACCATCGATTTCAGCGATGAGATCCAGCAGGAAGACATCAAGGTCTGCGAATCGGCCCAGCGGGGTCTCAGGTCCCGGAACTACAATCAGGGCCGGTTCTCGGTGAAGCGCGAGAACGGAGTTCACCACTTTCACGGGTTGGTGAATGAGTATTTGAGTGTGGGGCATTCTTCAGCTTGCCCTGGGAAAACATAAAACGAGAAGAGAACGGCAAGCTAAAGCATACCCCACGAAAGGCCGTCCAACCGGCTACTCCGGCGACTACTACATTCGCCACCACTACCGGCATCGCGTGGATGATGAGGCCGTAGGTGACCCACAGGAGCGCGGCACCCGCCTGAACCTTGCGCAGGGCCGCCGGCTGTTTGAAAAGGTAAGAGCAGGCGAACAAGGCCGTGGCTAACCAGCCGATCCAGTCCGTACTCACTGGATTTCAGCTCCCGCGACTGCGTGCGATACCCCCGGAGCCTTGGCGATGGTCAGCGAATCGGTGCGGACCTTGTCCCACTCCTGCAGAAGGAGTCCGTGAGCTTCGAAAAGCGCTCGAATGCGGGGCGTATTCCATCCCAGGATATCTTCGAGAATCGGAATGAGCACGCTCAGCGCATCGTCGCTCAGGATTGTGCGGCGGGCGATCTGCGTGATGTACTTGTTCTCCGATACCGCGATGGTCAGCCCGTCCAGCCGATTCACGTGGAGCATCACATGGACGTCGGAGCTGCCGTCGCCGATATACACGATGCGGTCGTGGCTGATCGGCAGTTTCGCGCGAAAATCCTCCAGAACCGCCACCTTGCCGTATCCCGCGGGGACGCGGACGATGGATTCGATCTCGCCGGTAGACGGGTCGTAGCGGAAGCGCGTGCCGAAGATATGCTCCGGTGGCACGATACCTTCGAGAGCCGATTGAATGACCTCCTCGGGCGCGGCGGAGACCACGTAGAAGGAGAAACGATAGCCGTCCAGATCGTCGAGTAAGCGGGAAAGCAGGCGGATGTTCTCTTTGAGGCGAATGCGCTTGCCGGCTTCAATCAAGTCCTTTTGGCGGACGCGGCGGTATTCGGGATCGTGCAATAACAGGTACGCCAGTTCTCCGCCCTGCTGCACCATATGAATGCGCGAGAGCCCGGCAATGCGCTCCTGAAATCCGGAGATGCCGAGCATCTCGCTGAGGACGATTCCGGAGTCGTTGAAACTGAGGGTCTGGTCGAAATCGCTAATCAACAGATACTGCTTAAATGGGGATCCTCGATCTTGTGACAATTGTGACAATTTAAGCTCCTTTTTGAATTTGCAAGTACGGGAATCCGACGGGGTGATTTGCGGGTGCCAGCGACGAAGCGAGCGGATACGTATTGGATGCAACAGCGGGAGGGAGAGTTGCACAATGTAGCACGGGCATTCTTGCCTGTGTTGGGTTTTCCGGAAACGCAAAACCAACACAGGCAAGAATGCCCGTGCCACAGAATAAGTGCCTAAAACAGCAGGTGCACGGAGAACTGCATGGTCCGCGGCCCTCCCAACGTATGTTGGAGGATGCCGAAGGTTGCCGGAGGCGTTCGCACGGTCGGCACTCCGCTGGTCACGCTGTATTGGCTGATGCTGTTGCTGGGGACATCGAAGCTGGTGTGGTTGAGCAGGTTGAGGGCGTCCGCTTGAAACCGCACCGAGAAGCGCTCCGTGATTCTCGTCTGTTTCACTGCCGACAGATCGAAGCGCTCCTGGAACGGTCCGCGGAAGGTGTTGCGGGCGGTGGCGCCGAAGCCGGTCTCGACGGTGTCGCACACCTGATTGCCGTTCACCGTGATGCAGGGTACTCCAAAAGTCCCCGGTGCCAGGGTCGGGACGTAGAATGCCGAGGCGTTCAGCAGCGGCTTGTTGGGGTCGATGCCGGTGGTCCCCTGCAACAGCGCCTGCTGCACAGTCATGCCGGGCTTGATGGGCATCACCGGGTCCACGATCTCCACAAAATTCGCGTAGTAGATGCCGCCGACGGCGCCGGAGAAATCGATACCGTCATATGGCTGGCCGCTCTGGAAAACGGTCACGCCGTTGAGCGCCCATCCCTGGGTGAGTCTGCCCAACAGGCTGTCCGGCCGCGACGCGCCGGGGATTTCGTAGTGGTATTGCACCACGGCCACGTGCGTGCGGTCATAGCTGGAAGTCGCGTAGGAATTGTGGAGATTGAAAGGATCGTTGCCGTTGAAGAATAGGCCCAGGCCGCTCTGCATATCGAGCGTGTGCGACCAGGTATACGCTGCCGTAAGCTGCAGGCCGTGGCTCAGGCGCTTGCGCACGCCGAACTGCAGCGCGTGGTAGTTGGAAACGCCCTCCGCCTTGTACAGGGCGCCGTTGTTGGAGAATCCCAGGAAGGGAACGCGGATATCGGTGTTGCCACCATCGTAGGTTTTCTCGGTCTCCGTCGGAATTACGTTGAACCCGTAGGATGAGGTTTCGCCGTTGATGGGTGTGCTTGCCGTCGCGAAGTTGGGCTGGTTGTAGGGAACCGGCAGTACTTCGTGCTGGCCGTGGTTGCCCACGTAGCCCAGGCTCAACTGCATGCTGTTCACGGGCTGCCACTGCACATCGAAGCTCCAATTCTCGGTGTAGGGCAGGACGTTGGCGGGGTCGTATCCGCTGAACAGGTAGGTGTGGGTTCCGGTCAGCAACTGAGCCCGGTTGGGAACCAGTCCCGCGAACAGGGTCTGGCTGGTCACCACCGGCGGGATCGCCGACCCTGCGAAAGGCTGCGAGAGGGTGCCCGCCGCGGTGCCCGTGATCTGCTGCGCGAAGGGCGCGGCCACCGTGACGCCGAAGGGACCGTTGACACCCGCGCC
>PMTT01000310.1:0-5255 GCA_003167275.1 Bryobacterales bacterium
TGGCATTGCTGGCGTCCGGCCAGGAGCCGAAGAAGGTCGCGGAGCCTGTCCCCGCTGATCGCCGCGCGGATACGTACGCTGTGTACTCCGCCGCGCTCAACCACCCGAGCCTCAGTCACCCCGATGACAATGAGAAATACCTGGTGCGGGATTGGTCGGACGACTCCATGGAAAAGGAGCCGGGGAACTGCATTACAGTTCCTGCGGAGTACCGCCTGGCGTACTCAGAGCTTCTGCAGGACCGCAGTGAGCACCGGAAACCGTTCCTGCTGGAGCGCGCCTTTGAAATCTCGAAGCCTTACGACTTCATCACCGAGGAGCAAGCACAACTGTTTCGGAATTTGCGAGGGCGCCCCGGCCGGACCACTAGCGAAGTAGAGCTATTCCGCGGGGCGGCGGACCTGATTTCGCTCGGCAACGTCTATTTCGACCGGAAGCGAACCCTGGCGGCAGTATACACCGGGGCGTTCTGCGGCGGCCTGTGCGGATTCTGGACGTGGCGCGTCTTCCTCAAGAATGGCCAGGGAGATTGGGCCGAGCAACACTGGGCAAGGTGCATGACGGTTGCGGGCCGTCCGGCGTCGATTCAGAAGCGGGTCGCGGAGTAGATAGACGATTTGGGCTTCTCCGCGGTTTCGGCGTCTTGCCTGTGTTACCGGGCCGCTACGGGGGTCGGCATGTTCTCCTTAGTAAACCGCGGGATCATCTGGTCCAGGTTGGCCACGTACCACACGGCTGCCGCCAGAACCACGGAGTCGCCCTTCACGTCCTCCGGGACGATCCGTTCATAGGTGTCCAGATTGGTGTGATGCGTCGTGGAGTTGTATTCGATGGGGTCCTGCGACATGCCGATGCCCGGCAGCCCCGCATTATTAAAGGATGTGCTGTCGGTGCCGCCGGTGGCCCGGCTGCCGGTGGCCGATGCGCCGAAAACTCCCAGGTCGGCGAACGGGTCGAGCGCCCGGCGCAGGATGGCCGCGGCGTCCGGAGGTCCGAAGACGCTGCCGCCGCGCACCCGGCCAGTGCCGGTATCCACGTTGAAGTAGCAATCCAGCTTGGCGAATTCCGGCTTGGGGTCTTCGAAGGTGCCGAAGTGCTGCTTCACGTAGGCCAGCGAACCGAGCAGTCCCTCTTCCTCGCCAGACCAGAGGGCCACGCGAATGGTGCGCCGCGGCTTGAGTCCGAGGGCCTGGATGATGCGGGCGGCTTCCATCATGATGGACGAGCCGATACCGTTATCCGTGGCGCCGGTGGCGGATTGCCAGGAGTCCAGGTGGCCGCCCAGCATCACGATCTCATCGGCTTTGTCGGTGCCCGGAATCTCGCCGACCACGTTGTAGCTGGTCTTGCCTTCGGGATAGTCGTGGTTTACGATGTTGAACTCCGCCTTGACGTCTTCGCCATCGGCGAGCAGGCGTTCGATACGGCCGTAATCGTCATTGCGCAGCACCACTTCGGGAATCGTCTTGGTGGAATCGTAGCCGCGATGTTGGGCCACACGGATGATTCCGTGCTCCATGGGGCTATCTCCCAGACGCACCAGGGCGCCGTTAGCCAGCAGCCAGGCATCGACCGCCTCGGCCACCTGGTTCGCGCTCATGCGGTTGGGGTCCTGATTGCCCCCGCGGGCTCCGCCACCACCACCGCCGCCGCCCCGGCCGCCGCGACCACCGTTCGGGTTGTTGGGGTCATACGAGGCCTTGACCTGATCGTCGGGCCGTCGCAGGGCCGGCGGGTTGAAGTTGACCGGAACCACCGCCGCCTTGCCAATCATCACCGCCTTGCCACGGATCTTCGACTTGTTGGCCTCCAGCCACTGGTCCATCTGGTCTTTGGTAGGACCGAGACGCTGCGGCCCACCGAAGCCAGCGCCCCCACCACCGCCGCCGCGTGCGGCACCGGCGCGCGCTCCCCGGCCGCCTGCCGGCGCCGCGTTGGCATCGGTCGCCGCCGGAGCGGGCATCGGTCCCTGGGGCAGTTCGAGTTGGATCACTGAACCGGACACCGTTCCGGCGGTGGAAGGAGTCCAGGCCACTACCTCGAATTTGAGGTTTTGGCGCACGGGCGAAACGATGAATCCGGAGGCGCGCTCGTTGAGCCAGCCGGTGCGGGCGAAGTCCCAGGCCTCCCGGTGGGCGTTCTTCATACCCCATTCCGTGAACTGTTTGATGACCCACTGGACGGCAGCTTCGTGGTTCGGCGAGCCGGTCATGCGCGGGCCGTAGCGGTCAGCGAGCATATGCAGGGTGTGCATGACCTGCGAGCGCTCGGCTTCTTCTTTGCGGATTTTGGCGTTGGTATTGTCGTCAATGCCCTGGGCCAGAACCAGGCAGGAAAGGGCGAGGGCCCCCAGCAGCTTTCTCATTGTGTCAGCATAACCCACTTCCAGGCCAGCTTGTATGCGAATTGCTACAATCCGGTAAATCGGACCTGTTGAACTTTTTAACATATGCGATTCGGGGGCTGTAACCATAGCCGTCTGGACGTCGTCCTTAGAATTGAGCCAAGAAAAACGGATCGCGACAGCGGGTTTCGCGGCGCTTCCTGTAAGCGCAGTCGATTCGGTTGGCATAATTTCACGAAAACGTTCTTAAGGAGAACTCAAATACCATGAAGAAACTACTTGTTGTTGGTGTGCTTGCTCTTTCCAGTCTCTGCATTCTTAGCGCCAAGACCTACGAGCTCACTCTTACCACCGTTACCAAGGCCGGCAGCGTCCAACTGAAGCCTGGCCAATATACCTTGAAGATTCAAGGGGCTAACGCGATTTTCACAGACGTGAACAGCTCCAAGTCTTTCACTACCCCTGTGAAGGTGCAGGAGTCCGACAAGAAGTTCGATGACACGAAAGTGCAGTCCACCAAGGACGGCGACACCGAGAAAATCGAAGAGATCGACCTCGGCGGCTCCAAGACCAAGCTCGGCTTCTAAGTTTTCTCTGTTAACTGTTGTCATAAGGTAGACCCCCCTGGTCTGCACGGGGCGTTTCTGTCCCGCTCTTTTCGCAGATCGAATTTCATTCACCCGCGGCGGCGCTGGGCTCAAAGAGCACTTCGCCGGCCGCGGGTTTGTTTTGTGACCTTGTCAGTCGCGGGGCGTCGCGGTTCAAACAGGGCGGATTGGAAATCCGCCCCACAGAGTCTCCTCCTTACCTCCTGCCTGCGGCATAATGCCAGATGATGTCGATAAACGTTAGATTCGGCAAGCTAAAGCATACCCTACCTGTGATGTCGCGCTCTGCCTTTCGTATCCCTCTATTCCTGGTGCTTTGCCAGGTTGCGCTTCCGGCAGCGGGCGTCGTCGATCCATCCACACTCGATAACAAAGTGCTGATCGGTTATCAAGGGTGGTTTACGTGTCCTGAAGATGGCTCCGGGCGCTGGAGCCATTGGTCCCGCGGAGTTCCGGCCGCCGATACCTTGACGGTGGAGCTTTACCCCGATGTGAGTGAGCTCGATTCCGACGAGCGATGCACCATCCCCGGAATGACCATTGGGGGAAAGCCGGCCTACCTTTTCTCGTCACGGAACCGCAAGACCGTGAGCCGCCACTTCCGCTGGATGCGGGAATACGGACTCGACGGCGTCCTGGTGCAACGCTTTGTCGGATCGATCCGGGGAATGCGCGCGGGGGGCGACATCGTTCTCAAGAACGTCATGGCGGCCGCCCAGGAATCGGGGAGGACGTTCGCGATCGAGTACGACATTTCGGGCGGGAATCCCGAGACTTTCGCGCAGACCCTGAAAGACGACTGGGTCTACCTGGTGGACGAACTGAAAGTGACCGCGCATCCCAATTACCAGCGCCACAACGGGAAGCCCGTCCTTTCCGTATGGGGCATGGGCTTGAACGACGGCAACGGCCATCCGCCGGCCGATCCCCAAGCTGCCAGGGACCTGATCGACTGGTTCCGGTCCAAGGCGCTGGCCCAATACCGGGTCACCTATATGGGCGGCACCCCGGCACACTGGGGCACGCTGACCGCCGATGCCAGGCCAGACCCGGCTTGGGCGGGCGTGTATCGAAGCATGGACATCGTCCAGCCGTGGAATGTGGGGCGCTACCGTACCCTCGAGGCCGTGGACCGGTGGAAGGAAGAGGTGCTGGTTCCGGACATCAAGCTGGCGGCGGGGAATCATCAGATCTACATGCCCGTGATTTTCCCGGGCTTTTCGTGGAGCAATCTCAAGCCAGGCGCCGCCAAGAACCAGATTCCGCGATTGCGCGGCGAGTTCTTCTGGCGCCAGGCTTACAACGCTAAGATCGCCGGCGCCCAGGTTCTGAAAATTGCCATGTTCGACGAGGTGGACGAGGGAACGGCGATCCTCAAAGTGGTCTCGCACCGCAGCGAAGCACCCGACCAGGGCTATTGGCTGACCCTGGACGGCGACGGCGCGGAGTTGCCCAGCGACTGGTATTTGAGACTGGCGGGCGAGATCACCCGCATGTTCCATGGCGAGATCAAGCCGGACCCGAAGATGCCTGTCAAGCCTGGTGTTCATTGAATGGCCTGACACCTATTGATTCAGCTTTGGATTTCCGATTGTGGACAGCGTCTCCACATTGAATTTCCGGTAATCCGAATAGCGCATTACATCGTTCGCCCGGATCCCCTTGAAGAGCACACGCGCACCTACGTGGTCTTCCTCATAAGTCGGCAGCCAGACTTCGTTATTGACGAAAGCCTGCTCGATGACGACGCCCGACCCCTTCTGCAGATTGGCCAGCCCGACGGCCAACTTCATGTCATCCACGAAATACGCCTCCATGCGTGCGACATCGTGGGCCTTCTCGTCGATCCACACGACACCGGCCAGCTTTTGCAGCGCCTTCTCGATTAGCTTGTGCGGCTTGAAGTCGGGGTTGGGCTCGAAATCGAAGACCAGAACATCCTGCCCGCGGAAGCGCTCCCGCCGCGGATTCACAAACTTGCAGGCCCGCATGACCATCCCGATCGTAACGTCGTCATCGTTCTTGTCCTTGCCCTCGGCCTTGGCTTTGTCCTTCTTCGCCTCCCGCTTTTGCAGCTCTTCGACCTGTTTCTTTACCCGTTCGCTTTCCTTTTTCTGCTCCTGGTCGCTCAAAGGCTTGCCATCCTTCTTCACCAGGGTCGAGATCTCGTCGCCGTAGAGGTAGAAGAAGGTGTACTCCTTCACCTCGTGCTTTTTCACACTTCCGTTGGCTTCGTATTGCGTCTCTTCCTGCGTCCGTGTGCCCGCGTAGTTTTCCTTGATCTTGTCGATGGCTTTCTGGTT
>PMTT01000310.1:5285-6722 GCA_003167275.1 Bryobacterales bacterium
TCGATCCGGTACGGCAGCTTGACGCCGCCGACCGCTCGATAGTCGTCATAGAGGATCTCGTCCACTCCCCCGGCGGCGCCCGATTCTTTGACGATGAGGTGCGTTTGCGGATCGAAGAAGACCTGCCGCTTCACGCCGGTGGTCCCGGCGACCTCAATCTGGAGGGCGTCTTTCCCTCGCACCTGGGCATGGCCGACGAAGGCCACCGAGAGTTTGCTCTTCTTCAGATCCGCCAGCCGCGAGTTGTAATACTGGCCTGCCGCTTCCAGTTGAATGCCTTCCGGTCCCACGAGGGTTGAGACCTCGCCGGCCGCATTCTGGCGCCAGGCGGATTTCCCGTTGTAGGCCTCGATCAGGCTCTTGCCGCCGACTACCAGTTCCGAGTAGTAGCGGTTCGGCGCTTTGACATCCAAGGTGTAGGTCCCGGACCGGCCGTCGGCGCTGGCGATCGTGCCTTCGATGGTTAAAGACTGGATCTTGGCGAGCGCCTGCGAGCCGCCTGCCGCCTTCACATACTGGTCGACGAGCTTACTGGCATCCTGCGCATTGGTGCCCGCCGACCCTGGCAGGGCGCACAGGGTCAGCAGGAGAAGTGCTGTTGTCCGCATGGGAGTCCTTTTAGCTGCAAGACGCTGCGGGTGGAATTTGGTTTCGGGCATGGAAGTTCTCGATTCCAATCGGGTCAGCCGTCAAGGTGGAGTGGGGGAGTTTTCGGGTGTTGGGGGAGTGAAGGCCGGGAACTGGGGGTGGGGGATATCGGGAAGTGGAGGCCGAGGAGTTTTTGCGTGTATTAGAAGGTCTTTGGTTTCTGCGGGTTGAGGGGAACTTTCGGGATTTTGTGACGCATCTTGAGGGGGTGCTGCAGGCACGAGCGCCGGCGCCACGGATTGGCAAGCGTCGGTAAGAAAAGGCAACACAGGCAAGAATGCCCGTGTTACATGGGATTGACAATCGGCCGGCAGGTTGGGAACGGGCACCACTGGGTCAACCTGGTCTACGGCTGCGGCCACCGGCGTGGAGTCCGATAGATCTCCAGAGGCCGGCTGAAAGCCGGCTCGCCGCGCTTCTGGAACAGGCCGATGCACTCGGTGAGCAGCGAAATGGCCGGCTCGGTCTGCCCGCCGTTCCAGAGGACCTCGGCCAGGAGCCCTATTTCCTGGGGCGCCTCGGCGCGCGCACTACGGCCGACGGTGCGGCACAGGGTGGCGGCCTCTTCCACGGTGGCAAGTCCACGCTCCGACGGCGTCAGCCCCAGCACGCGCTCAGGCGGCATCATCGGCCGATCCTTCTTGTAGAACAGCTTGAATCCGGTGAACTGCACCGGCTCTAGCGCGATGTAAAACTTGTACGCATCCTCCTTAATCCTGGGCGTCCCGAACCCGTCCATGTTCATCACCACCTGCACCCGCCGGTCGAGCTTGATCTGCCGGTAGTTGG
>PMTT01000310.1:6785-7556 GCA_003167275.1 Bryobacterales bacterium
GGACGTAGGGCCGCTCCAGATACCTTGCCAGACGGGGTAGTTCCTCGGCCACGCTGCTGCCGCCGATCTGAACGTCAAGAAACACGATCCATCGGCGATCCTCGGCCCAACTGAGCACCCTCTCAATGAGCTCATCAGGGTGTTGCAGGCGGTACATGCCGCTCTTGCCAGGCTTCCCTTGAGCCACGGTGACCACCGCGTGGAGTGCCGGCAACACCTTGCGTCCGCGCTCAACCTTGGCCCACTCAGTAGCTACCGCCTCAAGCCTGGGCAGCATCTCTTCCGGCGGCAACTGTCCGAGGATTCCCATTTTGTGGGATTTCGGATTGCCGTAGAAGGCAACGATGAGGTGATCGGGCAAGAGCGCGCCCGGCAGCGGTTGTGGACCCTTCACCGGCCAGCGCGACTCCTGTTCCGAAGTGAGCTGGTAGCGACTGCTCTCGCCCGGATCGTCGGCCGCGACGCTGGGGGGAACCGAGGAGCCGGAGCCGGTCGCCGCCGCCGGCAGATCGGGCTTGACGACAATGGGAGCCACCGCCCACGAGGGCACAACCGGCTTGACCGGCGCGGCCTGCGTGATGGTTGGCTTCGGCGGGTGGTGAGCTCGATAGACCCAGAAGCCGGCGACGCATGCGAGGGCGATTAGGGTTACCAGAAGCGCGAGGGCTCTATTTCGGTCGGGAGAAATTTAGAGGCCGCCTTTCTGGTCTGGCCAATGGTGTGCGAAGGCATGCAGCATGGCTTGATGCGTCCAGTTTCTAGATTACTATC
>PMTT01000683.1 GCA_003167275.1 Bryobacterales bacterium
CCCGTAGTGTCTCTTCTTTCCACCAGCGTTTACTGCCACAATGCGGCGCTCAACCGCAACCGTCAGAAACCTCTACTCCGAGTCCGGAATAGAGAAGCGCGCCATACTTTGGGAACTTTCCCCCACTTCCAGTGTCCAATCAGGCGAGGTGTGAAACATGGCAATGTCACTCGGAGGCGCCACTCGCGAGAAGGCTGAAATGAATGTGACGCCCATGATCGATGTTCTATTGGTGTTAATCATCATCTTCATGGTCATTACACCCATTCCGCCCAGGGGCCTCGACACCCTGGTGCCACAACCCTCGAAGCCCGACGATGCTCCCGCCGCTCCGTCGCATGACATCGTGATCTCCGTGGGACCCCACCAAAGCATCAGCCTGAATTCCGAGTCGATCGACCTCGCGATCCTGCAGACCCGCCTCGCTACCCTGTTCAGGAACCGCAGTTCGAAGGTAGTTTTTGTCCGCGGGGAGAAGACCCTGGAGTTTCATGAGATCGCCGAGGTGATCGACCTCGCCAAAGGCGCCGGTGTAGACCGTGTCGGCCTGATGACGCGGTAAGCCCCTCTGCCTGGACGCCGCGAAAGTACCTGGATGCGCAGCCGGCGCCACCTCACTCCGCCTCGAATTGGGTTTGTTTCGTAAAATGCCGCTAGCCATCCCGCTCGTTTGGAGTATCCAGAGCAACCAGGCCCCGCGGTGTATCATGGGGAGGTTTATGGACAGACGAACCTGGTTGCAGTTGATGAGCGTCCTCGCCGCGGCGCGTCCCGCCCTTTCGCAGGAACGGCCCGCCGCGGCTCCACCCGGGGCGCCGCCTCCCCCGCCGCAGCAGGGGCGTGGGGCACAGCAGCCCATGCGAGTAACCCAGGAGCAGGTGGCGGCGGCTCTCAAACTGCTCGGCCTGGAGTTCCAGGATTCCGAGATCGAGCAGATGTTGCGCAACGTCAACCGCTCGCTCTACACCTACGAGGCCGTCCGCAAGATCGATGTCCCTTACGATACCGAGCCGGGAATCACCTTCCACCCCGGACTTCCCAATCGTGTCCCGGCGAAGGGCCCCGCGCGCTTTCAGACCACCTTCGCCCGCGCCAAGAAAACCAAGCCGCCGCAGAATAATGAGGATCTGGCCTTCTGGCGCGTCAGCGAACTCGCGCCGATGGTGCGCCACCGTGCGGTCTCCTCCACCGACCTCACCAAGATGTACCTGGAGAGGCTCAAGAAGTACTCGCCCAAACTGCTCTCCGTCGTTACTCTCACCGAGGACCATGCGCTCGAACAGGCGGCCGCGGCGGATGCCGAAATCCGGCGCGGCCATTACCGCGGGCCTCTGCACGGCATTCCCTTCGGCGTGAAAGACCTGTTCGACACCAAGGGCATCCCCACTACCTGGGGTGCCGAGCCGTTCCAGAACCGCGTCCCCGACGCCGACGCTACCTGCGTGGAACGGCTCTACAAAGCCGGCGCGGTTCTCCTCGCCAAACTGTCGATGGGAGCGCTCGCCCAGGGCGATCTGTGGTTCAAAGGCCGGACGATGAGCCCGTGGCCCAGTGTAGCCTCGCGCGAAAAGGGGGAATACGACCGCGGTTCCAGCGGATCTTCGGCCGGCTCAGCCGCCTGCACCGCGGCTGGATTGGTGGGCTTCTCGCTGGGCACCGAAACCCTGGGCTCCATCGTTTCGCCGAGCACGGCATGCGGGACCGTCGGCCTGCGCCCCACTTACGGCCGGGTGAGCCGCCACGGCGCTATGGCCCTCAGTTGGACCATGGACAAGATCGGGCCGATCTGTCGCGGTGTGGAAGATTGCGCTCTGGTGCTGAACGCGATCTACGGTCCCGACGGCCACGACCGCAGCGTCGGCACGGACCCGCTTCACTGGGAGCCGCGCAAGCCGCTCAAGAGTCTGCGAGTAGGCGTCTTGCAGAAGGACTTCGACCGGCTCCAGGGCGACCAGAAGAAAATGTACGACGAGGCCCTCGCGGATCTGAAAAAGGCCGGCGTCTCGATGACCCCCGTGGAGTATCAGGAGGATTTGAGCGGCATCAGCTTCCTGTTGCAGGCCGAAGGCGCCGCGGCGTTCGACGACATCACCCGCGACGGAGGCGTCCGAACGCTCAAGGGCCAGGGCCCCGGCGACTGGCCCAACAGTTTTCGCAGTGCGCGCCTGATCCCCGCGGTGGAATACGTTCGGGCGCAGCGTGTGCGCACTTTACTCGTGGAGAAGTTCGAGAAGTTCATGGCGGATTGGGATGTCATCGTGCTGGCTCCCAACAACGGCCTGCTGACCACCACCAACCTGACCGGCAATCCGCAGGTAGTCATGAAGTGCGGGTACCAGAACGAGATTCCCCGGTCCATCAGTTTCCTGGGCCGGATTTACGATGAGGGTTCGCCGCTCCGCGTAGCGTTGGCCTACGAGCAAGCCACCGAGTGGCACAAGAAGAACCCGGCGCTGCTCACGTAAGTAGGACAGACGATCGTTTTTTGTCGTCTGTCAGCCGGCTTTAGGCTGCACTATTGGTCCAGCGGGACAGCCCTCTCAAGGCCACGATGCATTTGGAGTCATTATGAACCGTAGACATTTCATCGCCAGCGCCGCGGCCGCCGGACTTACCTGCCTTGCTCAACAGCCTCCCGCTGTCCCCGATGCCATCAAGAAGCTCAAGCCGATGACCGATGGCATCCAGCCGATCACCGCCGACGAGCGCCACGCGCGCATGGAGAAGGCCCGCAAGCTGATGCGCGAGCGCAAGATCGGCGCGCTGCTGCTGGAAGGCGGCGCCAGTATGTTCTACTACACCGGCACGCGCTGGACACAGAGCGACCGCACCTTCGCCTGGGTGCTGCCCGCCGCCGGAGAACCCGCATGGATCGTGCCCCAAGCCGACCAGGATCGGGCGCATGCCGCCATTCAGTTTGGAACCGACATCCGTGTCTGGACGGAAGCGGAAGGCCCTTACCGGAAGCTGTCGCAGCTACTGAACGAACGCGGCGCTGGACAGATCGGGATCGAAGAGCGCGTGCGGTTCGCCGTGTTCGACGGCCTGCGCAAAGAGATGCCGTCGGCCGAATTCAACAGCGGCGATCCGGTGACCGTGGGCTGCCGGGTCATCAAGTCTCCGGCCGAGATCGCCCTGATGCAGCGCGCCAACGACATCACCATCGCGGCCTACCAGGCGGCACTCGGCACCCTGCATGAGGGGATGAACCAAAGGGAGTTGAGCGCCAATATCTCGGCCGCGTATGCCGCGCTGGGCGCACAGGGCAACGCCATGATCATCTTCGGCAAGTACACCGCTTACCCGCACGGCAGCATCCAGCCGCAGACGTTGCACGAAGGCGACATGGTGCTGGTGGACGACGGCTGCACCGTGGAAGGCTACCAGTCCGACATCACCAGGACGACGGTGTTCGGAAAGCCCACCGCCCGTCAGCGCGAGATCTGGAACCTGGAACGCAAGGCGCAGGATGCCGCATTGGCTGCCGCCAAACCCGGCGCCACCTGCGAATCGGTGGATGCCGCCGCGCGCAAGGTGATCACCGACTACGGTTTCGGCCCCGGCTACCAGGTTCCCGGCCTGCCTCACCGCACGGGCCACGGGATCGGGCTCGAAGGCCATGAATGGACGTACCTGGTGAAGGGCAACAAGACTCGTCTGGAGCCCGGCATGTGTTTCAGCAACGAGCCGACCATCGCCATCTACGGCGAGTTCGGTGTCCGCCTGGAAGATTGCATGTACATCACCGCGGATGGCGCCCGCATGTTCACCAAGCAAAGCCCGGCCATCGACCAGCCATTCGGGTGATGTGGCACAGGCATTCTTGCCTGTGTTTTTCTGTGTTTGCTTTCTTTGGAATCTGTACGAGGACTCATTATGCAGCAGCAGACAACCGAAGTCTCCCCCGCCACCTACCGCGAGCGCATCGCCAAGCTGCAGGAAGCCATGAAGGAGTTCGGCCTGGGCGCGGTGGTCCTGGAGCCCGGACCCGCTATGCTTTACCTCACCGGCGTCCGTTGGGGGAAGAGCGAGCGCACGTTCGCGGTCGTCCTGCCGCTGAAAGGCGAGCCCGTCTGGGTGCTTCCCGGCTTCGAGGAGATGCGCGCCCGCGAATTGATCCACGTCGGCGACGACATCCGCGTCTGGCAGGAGGACGATAGCCCCTACCAGCGGATCGTTCAGGGCATGAAAGACCGCGGGGTCGGAGCGCCATCCGTTCCAAGCCGTGTGGGGATGGACGAGGCGGCCCGCTTCTTCGTCTTCGACGGCATTCGGAAACTGGCCCCCAAGCTCGATTATGTAAGCGCTACACAGGTGCTGAAGGCTGCCGGGGTGGACACCACGCAAGCGCCGGGCCGGGGCCGCGGCGCCAGGCAATAGCCGGATCCGACACCAGTACAAGCAACGATTCAGGCCCCGAGACCAGGTTTGTGCTATGGAACGTTCGGGATCGGCCGATCCGCCTCTCTGGTTTATCGGTGCTATAAGAATTTGTGTTTGACGCACACCCATCGAGATTCGTTAGCGCTTTCAGCATTGAATTCTGGTTAATTTCATCCGAATGGCTTGTGCTCTTTCGGCACGCTGCGGTAGAATCAGCCCAATCACCTAAATTCAAGGGGGTACTTCAGGTATGAGACGTGTTCTCGCGGCCGTGCTATTTACGGCGGCCATGGCTTTTGCTCAGGTAGACGTAACTTCCGTGACCGGTCAGGTCACCGATCCAACCGGCGCAGCCGTTCCCGGTGCGACGATAACCGTTACCAACCTTTCGACCGGCGTGAAGCTTACCGCCACCTCGTCCGACAAGGGCGAATATGCCGTTCCATCGCTCCCGGCCGGCTCGTACAGTGTGTCGGTGGCGAAAACCGGATTTAAAACCGAACTGGTTGACGGCGTCGCCTTGATCGTCGGTGAGCCCGGTACCGTGAACGTCAAGCTCGCGGTCGGTCAAACTTCCGAAACCGTCGAGGTCATGGCGGGCGCTGAGGTGGTGCAGACCGCAACCGCGGATGTCAGTACCAACCTCACCGGCCGCCAGGTGACGGATCTGCCCTTCGCCACGCGCAATGCAGTCGAACTGCTCGTGGACGCACCCGGCACCCAGACTCCCACCACTCCGCGCAGTTCGACGATCAACGGCTTGCCCAAGGGCGCTCTGAACATCACCATCGATGGGATGAACACCCAGGACAACAACCTGAAGTCGAGCGACGGGTACTTCAGCTACATCATGCCCTCGGTGGACTCCGTGGAAGAGGTCACCATGACCACTTCGGCGGCGGGTGTGGACAGCACGGCTCAGGGCGGCGCGCAGATCAAGTTCGTCACCAAGTCTGGCACCAACCAGATCCACGGCGGCGGCTTCTGGCAGGACCGCAACACTTTCTTCAACGCGAATTACTTCTACAACAACCAGGTCGGCCTGCCGCGCGATATCGTGAAGTTGAATCAGTACGGCGGCCATGCCGGCGGACCCATCAAGAAGAACAAACTCTTCATCTTCGGAAACGTCGAGATCTATCGCTTCCCCGGAACCAACCTCTACAGCCGCACCTACCTGACGCCCAGCGCGTCCAGCGGCGTTTACACCTACAAGGATTCCTCGGGCAATATCCAGAACGTCAACCTGTTGCAACTCGCTGGCGCCAGCGCGGCGCCGGCCGGAACCCGCGCCTATACCACGACCGCCGATCCAACTTTTGCCAAGACGTACGCGCTGGAGCAGCAGCTTGGCGCCAACGGAATCGTGAAGAATAACCAGTCGAGCAACGACTACAACACCCTGACCACGAGCTATCAGCCTAACGGCACCGACTCGCGCAACTTCTACACGACGCGCATCGACTACAACGTGACCTCGAAGCATACGCTCTCGTTCGTCTACAACTACGACAAATACGTCTCGATTCCGGACTTCCTCAACGGTATCGTGCCGGACTTCCCCGGCAGCGGTACGGTGCTGTTTTCCAACGTCAGCACAGGCCAGCGCAGCAACCGGTTCGACGGGACCATCTCCCTCCGCTCGGTGGTTACCCCCAGGATGACGAACGAATTCCGCGCCGGATTGAACGGCGGCACGGTTCTGTTTTTCGACGCGGTGGCCCCCGGTCTCTTCTCCCCATGGCGCGGATACGCGCCCAGTTTCGCCAGCCCCGGGACCAGTCTAGCCGCCGTGACCACAACCACGGGCCCGCAGCGCCGTAATGCTCCGGTCAAGAATATCGGAGATACACTGACCTGGGTGAAAGGGTCGCATCAGCTCAGTCTTGGCTACAACTACGACCAGATCAATCTCTTCCAGGTGATCGTGGGCAATTCGCAGATCCCCAGAATCACTCTTGGCATCGCCTCCAACGATCCGATTTTCAACGGCAGCACCAATATCTTCAACGCAGCCAACCTGCCAGGATCCACTTCTACCCAGCAGAGTCAGGCCGCCAACCTTTATGCCGACGTCACCGGCCGCGTGTCAGCCATCAGCCAGTCGCTAACGCTGAGCGAAGCCAACCACCAGTACGGCATCGCCGCGCCGATCGACCGGGATCACATGCGGGAACTGGGCTTCTTTGTGCAGGACCAGTGGAAGGCCGCCCCGAACGTCACGATCAATCTTGGATTGCGCGCGGAGAAGCAATTTGAATTCGTTAATCAGGACGGCCTTTACTCAGAAGTAAGCTATGCCAGCCTGTGGGGGCTTTCCGGTGTCGGCAACCTCTTCCAGCCCGGCAATCTCAGCGGTGTCTCGCCCGTATTCACTCCCATCACGGGTAGCCCTTACGATCCGCCGCTGGTTTTCGCCCCTGCCGTCGGTGTGGCCTGGACGCCGCCCCCCTCGGAAGGATTCCTGAAGGTGTTTACCGGTAATCACTCGGGCGCGTCTGTCCTGCGCGGCGGCTACAACATCGCCACGGTTCGCGAGGGCATGGGCGTCTACCAGAGCCTGTTAGCCACGAACCAGGGCATCACCATCGACGCGTCGACGTCGCCTACCACTTACCCCGCTAACTTCGGACCGGGCGGCAGCGTCAACTTCAGCGACCCCACGCTTCCGTCCCGCATCTCGTCGCTTCCAACAACCCCCACCTACCCGATTCCCGCCAGCTTCACCACCAGCTTGAACGGCTTCGATCCGCATCTGAAGATGGGGTACGTGCAGAGCTGGAACCTCAGCTACCAGAGGGAGTTGGACCGCAATACCGTGCTGGAAATCCGCTATAACGGGAACCACGGCACGGATCTGTGGCGGCAGCTCGCTCTCAACGAAGTAAATATCTTCGAGAACGGGTTTCTCAGCGAGTTCGAAACGGCGCAGAATAACCTTGCCATCGCGCGCGGCGGCAATATCACCAACGCCATCACCAACAATTATGGAAACCAGGGATTGCCCGGCCAGAAGCCCATCCCGATTATCCAGACTGCGATCGGCAACACCACGGACACCACCACGGCAACCAACCTGATGCTGGGTGCTGCTGGAAGCGTGGCAAGCTCCATCTCGACCAACGCCACGCGCATGGCGAGTCTGACGGCGGCGGGCTATCCAGCCAACTTCTTCGTGGTCAATCCGACCGTTGGAAGCGGTAACTCGTACGTCCTCACCAATGCCGGCTCTTCCTATTACAATGCCGGCGTGGTAGAGGTTCGGCGAAGACTCTCTTCGGGCGTCCTGCTCAATGCCAGCTACACATACGCCAAGGCCTTGGCTAACGGAGCCACCGCCAGCTCGAGCGATTTCTCTACCCCCACCACGCTCCGGAATCGCGGGCTCGACAAGGTTCCCGAAAGCTTCGATATCCGCAACGCCATCAAGATCAACGGAATCTATGAGTTTCCGTTCGGGCCGGGGAAGCACTTCAATCCCTCGAACCCGGTTGTCCGCAAAATCGCGGAAGGTTGGCAGATTGCGGGAGTGGCCCGTGTCCAATCCGGAACGCCGGCGTTCTTCAGCGGCCTCGGGACCTTCAACGGCACCACCGGCGCCGGAGCGGGCGTGGTTCTGCACAACATCACGCTGAAGCAGATTCAGTCGGAGGTTGGAATCTATAAGACCAGCCTGGCTGGTCCGAACGGCGGGATCATCTATTACCTGCCGCCACCCAGCACCACATCGACCTCGGGCCTGGGCAGCGCCAACAACACCAACCTGATCTACAACACCCAGGCGGCCTTCAACGTGAACGGTTTGACGCCCGCCCAGGTGGATCCCAGCGCGCCCTATATCGGGCCGGCGGCGCCCGGCCAACTGGGCGGCGAAGTCTACTTCTATCTTCCCTGGCAGCGGCACTTCGATCTGAACCTCCAGAAGAATACCAAGATCAACGAAAGATTCAATCTGCAGATCCGGATCACCGCGCTGGACGTTCTCAACCTGACGAACTTCCTGCCGGGCTCGGGTAACACCAGCTCGACCTTCGGCCAGGTCACCTCGGCCTATCGCGACATTTCGGGTACGGTCGACCCCGGCGCCCGCATCATCGAATTCCTGGTCCGCCTGAACTTCTAAGGCGCCTTGAATAAGTCTACCGTGGGGTATGCTTTAGCTTGCCGTTCCTGGTTTTGATTCCAGGGCAAGCTAAAGCATACCCCACGTGCTTTCAGGTAGCATGTTAGTTTCAATGGGTCCTGATAATGTCCATGATTGACCGGCGCGTTTTCCTGTCCGGCATGGCAGGCTCGTTCCTCGCAGCGACCGCCGTACCGGCCCCGGCCGAACAGCCGGGCGCCTGCTGGCTGGATGTCGCTGCACCGTTCGTGGTGGTCGACCCCGCCCTTCAACTCTCCACCGAGATTCTCCTCACGGCCACCTGTTTCCCCGGCGCGGACGGCTACCGAAATCCCAGCCATGCCACCGAGTACGAAGTTCTGGTCTACGACGCCGCCGGCAAAGAGATCCGCCTCGACCACAGCAAGCTGGAAATCCCGTCTCTCCATCCCACGCTGCTCAACCTACAGCAACTCTCGGGTCGCGACTCCTTCTACGGCGGCGCCAGAATTCGCGTCGCTCCCTCGCCGCACCAGGTGCCGCGCGCGGGCGACCTCTTCAGCGCGGGCTTCGTGCGCTGGAACCTGCCCCACAATTTCGACAACGTGCACGCCCACCCGGCGCCTCCGCAGCAGGTCTTCGGCCGCTTCAACTACTCGATGCCCATCCCGGCGCTCTCCGAGTACCACTGCGCCTTCGCGCTCTTCAATCCCAACGAGGAAGAGTCGTTCGGCATCGTGCGCGTAGTGGACCGTATGGGCCAAACCGTAGTCCAGCGGCGCTATGAATTACGCCCTCACCAGACCACGCTTTATTCGCTGGCCGACTTGAAGACCGCCGAATCGCCGGGCGAGGCACTGGCGATTGTGCCGCTCAAAGAGCCCAAGCTGCGCGATGGCGGTGTAGTGGTGGTACGCAACGACAGCGACAAGGCCTCCTTCGCCTACACCCTGATGAAGGGGCGCGAGGGCGACAGTTTCACCGTGGAGCACCCGCTGCACTTCGCCGCCGATGCACCGGTGAAGCCCGCGCGGGCGACGCCCTATGGCCCGAACAAGTCTTTCCCCGCGCAGGCGCTGCTCTACACGCCGATGCTCTTCCGCGGCCTTCGACTGGGCGAGCTGCAATTGGACTCGCGCTTCTACCTGAGCTCCAGCCGCTGGCAGGAGGAGGCGCTCTGGATGCTCCCCCTGGTCACGACGGGCGAAGGCCAGATCGCGTGGGCGTCGAACCACGACGAGCAGCTTGCCAAACGTGTAGCTCCCGGAGGCTTGACCGACCAGGGCCTGGTGCGCCTGACCGAGTTCCAGAGCTGCCGCATCGATACGCGCAGCCTGCCCCTACCCGACGGCTTCTCCGGCGGTTTCGGCGTGGCCACGATTCCGAAGACTTCGCATTCCCTGTTGAAGGTGGAAGTGCGGGCGGCCAACTGGGGCCGCGTGGCGTTCACCCACTTCCGCCCCGGAGGGGCGTCGGCCAAAGCCTACCGACAGGTGGACGATCGCGGCGGCCTGGCCAGCGATTACATCGTGTCCGGCGTGCACGTGATCGGCAGCGCTACGAATCGCAAGCGCGACTGCCTGCTGGCGCTGATGAACATCGAGTTCGAAGACGACCGGACCGGTGCTCCCAAGCTCCAGCTCTTCGGTCCCTCGGGCCTGGTAGCGGAGAAGCAGTTGGGCGACTACCCGCCGCTGGCATGCCGGCACCTGCTGGTGTCGGAGCTATTTCCCGAGGCGCAGAGCGACCCGGCGCACCCGTTTACTATAAGGATGCAGGTCTCGAGCGCCATGATGATCGTCTCCGCGCTGCACCTGGACTACGAGCGCCGGGATTTGGCACTGGAGCATGGCTCCGACCGTCACTCCACTTTCCAGGATTTCAAGTGCTAGCGTGGGGTATGCTTTAGCTTGCCGAGGCTTAACATCGGCGGAAAAACGGGTTGAGCGGACCCAGTTCGGACAGCTTGTCCCAACTGAAATATATAACTCATTTGTTATCTATGTCCGGTGATTCCAATTGGGACAAGTGTGCCCAAAACCGGCTGCATAACGGAACGGTGGGCAAGCTAAAGCATACCCCACGAACTTCAATCGCATCACTGGGGGTCGCGCGCGGACGAGGNNACGAGGGCGTCCGCCCCACTTACCTTTTGAGGAACTCGATCACGATGGGGTTCACCACCTCGGGGTGCTCATAGTGCGGAATGTGGGCGGCGTCATCGATGGCGTGAAACTCGGCTTGGGGGATGGCTTTGCGGACCTCCCCGCTGAGTTCGATGGGGACGTCCTGGTCCGATTTGCCCCAGATCAGCAGCACCGGCTTACCGCTCTTGCCCAGGCGTGCAAATTCTCCGGTGACATCCGAAGTCAGGTAGTTCCGCAGCGTTTCGAGGATCGCTCTGCGGAAGCCGCGATAACGCATCTGGTCCACGTACGGGTCCAGGTAGTGCGGGTAGCGCTCAGGATGCACGAAGTCCGCCAACTGCGACTTGGGGAGGCCCGGCGCCACGCCCACCGCCATGTTATACGTGCCGAGGCCCGGCAAACTCAGCCCGTAGGCCAGCGAGATTCCGGTCCAGTAGCCAGGGTCGAACAGCAGCACGCGCCGGACCCGTTCGGGGTGACGGTTGGCGAAGGTCACCGAGATCGGNNGCGTCGTATCGGGCGTCCGGCCGGTCGGAAAAGCCTCGGCCGAACAGCTCGTAGCGCAAGACGCGGATGCCGGCATTGGTCAGCCCTTCATAGGTCGGGTCCCAGACGTTGTAGGGCGTGGAGAAGCCCGGGACTAGCAGCACCGGGACGCCCGAAGCGGGGCCTCCGAGTTGGTAGTGCGTCACGCCATCCGACAACTTGACGAAGCTCCCGGACGAGTTGCGACGAGCCTGGTCGTCCATCGCAAGGGTCTCCTGGTCGGACTGGAGGTAGCGCATCAGCGGGAGCACGGTGACCGCCGCGACGGGGATTAGGATGATGGCGGCGATAGCGGGCGCGGAGCGGCGCATGAAGATTCAATATAACGTCGTAGGGTATGCTTTAGCTTGCCCGATCGTCTTTCTGAAATGGCACGGCAAGCTAAAGCATACCGTACGTCACGCGAACGGACTGCGCTTCAGCGCGTAGTCGACCGCTTCCTGGGGGACGCTGAATTGCGCCACGGCGGTGTTCCCCATGTAACCCAGGTCCTTGATGCCGATCGGGCTGGTGTAATAGGCGTCCGCCACCATCCGACGCGCCCACGAAAAGAATTGAATGCCGGGGTTCAGTTCGGGCGACTCGTTCTTGCGCCAGGCGATGAGGTCCAGCATTGCGGTCTGCTCGGCCGGTTGAGCGCCCACGAAGTCCTTCCCGTTATAGCGGCGGCGCATCTCGTCGTCGAGCCAGGCCAGTCCGCCGGTGTAGATATCCCGCATCTCGTCGCTGGCGGCGCACAGGAAGTCGATGAAGTCGGCTGCGCGCGCCTCCAACGCGCCCTTGGAATGCTCGTCGGCGGGAATGATCAGATCGGACAGCCGTTGCAGCGTCGCGAATTCGTGAGCCGTCAAGGCCTTCGGCTGGTACGGCCCCTTCTGCGCCGCCGCGTCCTCGGCCACCGCGCTGTGTACGTGCTGCGCGTCCTGCGCGGTCAGCACCTCCCCGCCCATCGCCGCCAGGCTGACCGCCGCCCCGATCTGCCGCAGCAAGTCGCGCCGCGTACCCTGACTTCTGTCCTCTGCGTTAGACATTGCCTTTCCTCATCTCTTCCGCCAGGTACTCGGATGCGCGCCAGGCGAAGGCCACGATGCTCAACGTAACGTTCTTGTCGGGCTGGCTCACGAACGGCGCGGCGTCGCAGACGAACAGGTTCTTCACGTCGTGCGCCTGGCAGTATTGGTTCAACGACGAGATCTTCGGATCGCTGCCCATGCGCACGGTGCCGGCCTCATGGATGATGAGGCCGCCCACCGAGATGGCCTTCTGCGGATCCGGCTGCTGCCCGATCACCTGCCCTCCCATGGTCTCGATGATCGAGGCGAAGGTCTGCTCCATGTGACGGACCTGCTTGACTTCGCCCTCGCCCCAGGCGAAGTGGAAGCGCAGCACGGGGATGCCCCAGGCGTCCACCCGCTGCGGGTCGATGTCGCAATAGCTGTCCTTATTGGCAATCATCTCGCCGCGGCCGGCGAAGGAAACCATCGCGCCGTACTCCTCGCGGATCTTGTCCTTGAGCGCTTTGCCGTAGCCCTCATGGCGGGCGCATTGCCCGCTGAACGATCCCAGCCCCGGCATGCCGAATCCACCGCCGATCTCGATGTGATATCCGCGGGGGAAGTCCTTCTGCTTGTCGCCATAGAGCCACCACGGCACGTAGACATGCATACCGCCGATACCATCGCTGTTGTGGCGCGGAAGGTTGGCGAGGGCGGGCACATACCCGCTGGCGGCGTAGCCCACCGAATCGGTGAGATAGCGGCCCACCACGCCCGAGGAGTTGGCGATCCCGTTGGGGAATCGTGGCGACTTCGAATTCAGCAGCAGCCGCGCCGATTCGCACGCGCTGGCCGCCACCACCACCGCGCGGCAGCGGATCTGCTTTTCCGTGCGGGTGGCTTTATCGACATAAGAGACCGCGGTGACCTTGCCCGAGCTATCGGTGACCAGTTCGCGGGCCATGGCGCCGGTGAGCATGGTGAGCTTGCCGGTCTTCATAGCGGGGAAGATCATCGCCTGGCTGGAGGTGAAGGCCGAGGCCGTCTGGCATCCTCGGCCGCATTGGCCGCAGTAGTGGCACGCCGCCCGGCCATGGATCGATTTCGTCAGCACCGCCATGCGCGAAGGGATGCACGGAATGTTCAGCTTCGCGCAGGATTTCTGGATGAGGGTCTCGTGCACCCGCGGCGGAATGGGAGGCAGGAAATTGCCGTCGGGAGCGGTTCGCAGCCCCTCCTTGGTCCCGGTGACGCCGATGAATTCCTCGGCCTTGTCGTACCAGGGGGACATCTCGGAGTAGGTCACCGGCCAGGGATCGGTCAGGCCATCTTCGGGCTGAAAGTCGTAGTCCGAGAAGCGCAGGGAGATGCGTCCGTAGTGGTTGGTCCGGCCGCCCACGATGCGCGAGCGGAACCACTGGAACTGGCTGCCTGGCGCGACGGTGTAGGGCTCGCCGGGGAGGGTCCAATTGCCGTTGGGAGCGGAGAAATAGCCGAAGGCCTGCTGCTGGCGCCCGAAGTACATCTCGGCATGGGGGCCCGCTCCGCGGTGGTCCACCTGATAGGGCAGAACGTGCTCTTTGAAGTCCTTGGCGGGGTTGAGCATGGGGCCGGCTTCAAGCAAGGCGACGTTGAGTCCCTGTTCGGTGAGGACTTTGACGGCCGTGCCGCCCCCCGCTCCGGATCCGACGACGACCACATCGAAGACGCGGGGACTACGTGTGATTTGGAGCATCCTTGGTCCTTTAGTTCATCTTACGCTTTCCGGGGCAGGAAGGGCCGGGCGAGACGGGCGAGATATCATTAGAAAGGAATGAGCACCGCCAGTCCCGCCTATCTTGAGATCATCGACTTCATCGCGACCGGCACAACGCCGGAAGCGGTTGTCCATTTCCGGCCATCGCCGGAAGCGGAGAGGCGGGTGGCGGATTTGATCGATCGGGAGCAGGATACCGGTTTGTCGCCAGACGAGCAGGCGGAACTGGACCACTTCCTGGAGCTGGAGCACATTCTGAGGATGGCAAAGGCGAAGGCTCGCCAGATCCTCTCGCGTGGCCAGTAACATCAGTGGCCGAACCACGACGAACCCCCGATGCTACGATGAACCTAAAAAAGGCAGTTAGG
>PMTT01000095.1 GCA_003167275.1 Bryobacterales bacterium
TCAACGACATTCTGGACCTGGCGGCCGTGGAATCCCGCCACTTACGGATTCAGCAGATTCCGTTCGATCTGGATGCCGTCCTCAAGAGCGTCGTTTCCGTCATGGATTCCCGGGCCCGGGCCCGCGGCCTGGAGTTGGTGTGCGACCTGGCCGGAGACGTGCCAAGGCGTTTGATGGGCGACCCGGATCGCCTGCACCAGATCCTCCTCAATCTCACCGGGAACGCCATCAAATTCACGGAAAGAGGGTCGGTCCAGTTGCGGGTATCGGGCGCCCGGATCCAGGGATCCGCCGAACTCACCTTTGCCGTAAAGGACACCGGCATCGGCATCCCGCCGGAAAAGCAAGGCCTGATCTTCGAGCCTTTCACCCAGGCCGATTCGTCCACCACGCGCCAGTACGGCGGGACTGGTCTGGGCCTGACCATCAGCCGGCGTCTGGTGGAACTGATGCAGGGGCGCATCTGGGTGGAGAGCGAGCCAGGCCGTGGCAGCACGTTTTCGTTCACGGCCGCTTTCGAAGTGCCGAAAGAGGAAGCGCCGCCCACACCGGCAAAACCGGCGGAGGGAGCCGGCAGCGAGGCCGCGCCACGCCCGTCGATTCCCCTGCAACCAGGCGAAAGCCTGCATCCGATCCTGCTGGTTGACGACAGCCGCGACAACGTCTTCCTGGTCAAAGAGTTCCTGAAAGGCTCGCCATACTCGGTGGATGTTGCGGAGAACGGCATCGACGCATTGGCAAAGTTCAACGCCGGCAATTACGAGCTGATCCTGATGGACGTTCAGATGCCCATTATGGATGGACATACCGCTACCCGGTACATTCGTGAGTGGGAGGAGGACAATCACCAGCCGGAAATTCCCATTCTGGCGCTCACGGCGCATGCCCTGCAAAGCGAAGTCGAAAAGAGTATGCAGGCGGGATGCACGGCGCACCTGACCAAGCCGATTCTGCGTCAGGGGTTGTTGTCTGCCCTTGCCCAATAGGGGTCTGGGGAGCAACGGAACAGAAAACCGGTTTAAAGGAATCACTCCTCCTCGGTGGTGGGATTCCGAAGCGGGCGTAGTTCGCCCCGTGCCACAGATTCTGGCATGGCGAACGCATAGCGGCCCAGAACGTTGATGTGATCGGACATCAGCGGCGACAATCGGGCAACATCTTCCGGATTGATGGGATATCCTTCCTTGCGCAGTTGCTCCAACACCGCATCCATATAAATCGTGTTCCACAGGACGATGACGTTGACGACCAGGCCAAGTGCTCCAAGCTGGTCTTCCTGGCCTTCTCGATATCGCTGGCGCAGTTCTCCACGTTTGCCATGAAAGACTATCCGGGCAAGGCTGTGGCGAGCTTCACCCCGATTCAACTGGGTGAGCACGCGGCGCCGCTTGGTCTCATCATCTATGAATGTCAGCATGTGCAGGGTTTTGTCGATTCGCCCGAGTTCCGCTACGGCTTGCGCCCATTTCGTCGGCCGATCCGCTACCTGGAGCATCCGCATGATGCCCCCTGCCTGCACGTGCCCAAGTTTCAATGAACCGGCAAGCCGGAGCACATCGTCCCAGGGCTCTATGATGCGGTCCATATTGATCTTGTGCCGGGCGATCCCGTTTAGCGCGCCGTAATCGGCGGTCGGATCAATCCTCCAAAACCTTGCGTCGCCGATGTCGGCGATGCGTGGGCTGAACCGGTATCCCAAAAGCCAGAACAGCCCGAAGATCACGTCGCTATAGGCTCCCGTATCCGTCATGATCTCGATGGGATTCAGTTCGGTCTGCTGTTCCAGGACAACGCCCAGCAGCACCAAACTGTCCCGCAATGTTCCTGGTACGGTGATCGCGTTCAACCCGGTGAACTGATTGGAGACGAGGTTGTAGTAGGTGACGCCGCGTTCCACTCCGAAGTACTTGGGATTGGGGCCGGCATGAATCGTCCGGACAGGCACCACGAACCGAAGACCATCCGCGGAAGCGACTTCACCCCCACCCCAGGATTGGACCAACGGAATCTGGTTTTGCGCGGCAACCAATCGCGCATTGGCGTCGGTGAGCGTTTCGTTGCGGAAATAGTTCTGGCTGACCCAAGAAAGCCGCGCCCGGCGCAGAGCGGGGATGTCGTTCCGGATCAACGGCTCCATGCCGGTATTGCACGCCTCCGCGACGAGCACGGCACAGATACTTGTGGCAAGGTCTTCAGCGCGAGAGTCACGTTCGCTGATGTGCGTGAATTCCGATGGAAAACCAGTTCGAGCCGCGACTTCCAAAAGAAGATCGGGCAGTTCTATTCTGGGCATTCGAGCTTCGACAGCGGCCCGGAGCGCTACCAGGCTGGCGGGCTCGTCCAGTTTGTCCAACGGGCTGAGGATAAGGTCTTCCTGTCCGTTGACTGTTTCGATTCGAACGGCGGGATTTTCAGCCAGCCTGGCCGCGACGGCATGATAAGTCTGATCCAGTTGCTGCCGAAGGTTGGTCAACTCTTCCTGTGCGGATGGGGAGTGGCCCAGAGTCCGGCAGATATTGGGTTTGACCGATTCCCATGCCTTCTGGTCCAGCAGGCCGATCCGTGGATCCGCATAACGCGTACTCGGCGCGACAAACAGATCCCGGCGCCGGAGCGCCGTACGGAATCGATCCAGAACACAAAAGGTGTATGCCTTGACGTCCACCTGTTCATCGGCACCAACGACATGCGGCCGCCAAGCATTATTCACGACGGTGAGCGGGAGATCGGGCAGGCGCTCACTGGTTCTGCCATCTTCGATTGGCTTGAGAGCCTGGAGAGCTTCCCACACAGGTCTTCCCGCCGGCGTGGCTTCGAACTGAATGGAACGCAGCAGAGCCGGGAGGAAACGCCGGACCCGGCGATAGTGGGTTTGGAGTTCCTTGTAGTAAGGATCCTGGGGCGGCCGAATCAAACCAACTACCTTTTCGAACGCCGCCTTCAGGTCTTCACGCGATATGATCGCAAAGGCGGTGGGACGTACTTTACTATTGGGCAGATCGTCGTCCAACATGACCAGAACCACTTCACAAAGCTGCAGCGCTGCGGTATCCAAATCCTTGATGGTCCGGATCCGCGCCTTCTTGCCCTCGTTCACCGCTTCGGAAAAGATCCCTGTCAACAAAATGTCGAGAAGATCCAGGACATCATCCTGTGCACTCGCTTCGAGAGTGTGAACAAAAGCGACTAACGTGGCGGCACGCCGTTCCGGTGGCAAGCGCTCGATGGCTGTCGCCTTTGCGGTGCTGGCGAACCGCGCCAGTTCGAGCACGCGACCAGGAGGAACCTTCCGTGGCGTTGGGATGTTGATGCCAAGCGCTCGGACTTCGTCAAGCCGTTGAATCGCTCGAACGAGTTCGGGAACACTCTGTAAGGTTGGGCCGTTGCGGAGNNCAGGATTTCTTGGGATAACCCCTTTACCAACGCGCCCCAGATCCGTTCTTGTACTCGCCGCCGAAGCCGGGCGACCAGCCGTTCCAAGACGCTGACCCCTGGCAACAGTACCTTTTGATCGACCAGCCATGCCGTTGCCCGGTCGAATAAAACGCTTGGCCGATCGGTTCCTGTCCAGCAAGTGGCATAGAGCCAGCGGGTCAACCGAAAGCGTACAGGGCCTTCACCGAACTCCCGGTAACCGAAGCGCCGGCGGATCTCGATAGCATGATCCCAACGTTTGTCACTGGTCCTATATAGCTCGATGCAAGCTGGCTCGGCGACGTCTAACTGGACTGCCAGATAGCGGAGCACTCCTGGCGGAGCTTGTGCCGGGTCCTCCAGAAAAGTCCCGAGAAATCGCACAGTGCATAGGTGGAGGGCGAATCCGAGGCGGCTATGATCGCCGCGCCGGAAGACGATTAATTC
>PMTT01000598.1 GCA_003167275.1 Bryobacterales bacterium
AGCTCATGCGCGATCTCGTGCAGCAGCGTGCCTGCCATATAGCCTTCGGCCGTGGCCCTGGCTGCCTGCGACGGCTCCATCATTTTCCGCGCCACCGGCAGAATCACGTACTGCACGCGTGCATCCAGGAAGTTTTTGAAGAAGATCTTCTTCGACCCCTTCTCCTGATGAATGCGCGGATCGTTCGGCAGGTTGTCGGCCACTGACTGATAGCCGTGCAGCAGGTCGCCCGTGCGGAACGGTGCATCCATCACTTCCATGGGGGTCAGGTGGCCGCGTTTCGACGGCCGGTCCACGGCATCCAGCGGCAGCGCGTCTTGAATCTCGGGGACGTACTTCTGGTAGATCGCCAGCTTCCGGCTCTCCGGCTCGTTGCGGACCAGAAGAGAGGCGCCGTAGGACGTCTTCACACCCAGCAGATCGTCCAGGTAAGTCTCGTAGGGCGCGAAAATGACGTCGAACTTAGGGTCCTTCAGATCCAGCCACGCCAGGTCGCTGGCGTAGTAGTCGTCGCTGAGCAGCGCCGCGGCCCGCAGGTTTAGGAAGTTGGCGAACGCCCGGTCGTCACTCAGTGCGGCTGCCTCGCGAAGCGCTTTCGCCATGGGCTTCAGGAACTCCGCGTAGGCTTCGTGATACTTCACTCCCACCAGGCGCTGGCCCTGCCATTTCACCACCGTGTACGGGTCATAAATCGCGGCGCGGTCCTCGGGATGCTGCCGGACATACTCCTCGACGCGGGCCTTTGTGAGATCGTGCGGGTACCACTCGTGCCCGGGCGGCATGGGAACGTCGCCCAGGAAGGGGTGGTTGTCGTCCAGCAGGTCCCAACGGCCGCCCATGATGCCGAGCAGGCCGCGGATGGTGCCGTCGCGCGTGGTCCGGTAGACCGCGAGGCCATCCAGATCGCTCTGCCGCCAAAAGATGTTGTCGAGCAACTGGCAGGCCTCCACCAGTTTGGCGACCATCTGCCGCTCCCGCACCGAAAGATCCTGAAAGCGGAACGGCATCTCCACCGGCTTCCACCGCGCCAGGCGTTCCACCACGTTGGGGACGGGCCGGACGTTCTGGCCGGCGAGATAAATGGCGGAAAGTGCCCCCGCCGCCAGGCATCCCAACCGTACTGCGAGTCTTCGAGTCATGGGTCAGCTTACACCAGCTTACCCCAGGCTCGTGGCGCGGACACTCGTGTCTGCCACGTCGAGACTCGTCTCGACGCATTTTGGATCGCACGGAAGTAGAGCGCCAGGGCACCGTGGCCGACAGTGTAAAACTTGGCCACACGAAACGCGTCGAGACGAGTCTCGACGCGGGAGGCACGAGTGCCCGCGCCACGTCGGTGTGCGAAACGAGTTTCATTCAGTTAACTACGGACCCTGGCAAGATTGGCAAACCGTTCAAGGCCTGTGGCCGGCGGTGCAGTGCCGCCCCTCTGCGGGCCAGGCGCCTGCTGCCCCGGTGTGCTACATAGCGATAGATCTTGACGGCCGCCCTGAGTTGGGCATTGTCTTCGTTGAGCCGCTCAATCTCTTGAGTCATCGTCGTCACTATGTTAACCAGCCTTTGGTGGTCGTGGAATGATTGCAATACATCCTGAACTTTTGCAGGCGCTTTGTGAACATGGTTCATTTTGTTTCCCTCTCTGAAAATAGTATTTGTAAGACGTAAATCTGCTGCTACGGTTCGCTTTGAAGCGCGTAGGCACGCACGAGGTCAACAAGGCCGATTGACAGTCGGCCGCAGGTTGACAACCTGCCCCACATCTGACTCCAGAGTGAACAGTATGGAACGCTAAGCTAACTGGAACTAAAGCAATCTCTTAGAACAGCCCGAGAGCGAGCCGCCAGGCTTGGACTGCCTGATAGACGTCCAGGCGGCCAAAGCCCAGATTGCTATTGATGTACTTGGCGTGTGCGATCGCCCCGGCCGCCTGCCACTCATTGGCGTTGCCGACATTCAGCAGCAACGCGGCCGTCCCAGCCACAAACGGGGTGCTGAACGAAGTTCCCCAGGTCGCCGCGTAGGTCCCGTAAGGGTAGAGCGTGACGACGCCCTCCCCAGGAGCCGCCACCCAGACCAGACCGGAGCCGTAATTGGTAAAGGTGGACTGCGTATCGTTGTTAGTGGTGGAGGCCACTCCCATCACCATGCCGGAGTAGGCCGCGGGATAGACCGTAGTACGCTGGCCGTTGTTACCGGCAGCCGCCACGCTGATCACGCCATTCTGGTAAGCATCCGTGATGGCCGATTTCAGCTCGTTCGAAGACGATGAAAAGCTGAAACTCATGTTGAGAATGTTGGCGCCGTGGCCGACGGCGAAGTAGATGGCGCGGAGCACGTCGGACAGGTAGCCCGTGCCATCGGCGTGGAATGCCTTCAGTGGCATGATCATGGTTCGGGGCGCAACCAGGTGGACCACTCCGGAAACCATCGTCCCGTGACCGAAAGCCTCGTACTTCGGCTGATTCAAGGTGTTGGCCGTGTACTGGTCGATGACGGCGGTGGTGGACTGGTCGACTACGGCGGTGGTAGATTGATCCACGACCGCGGTCGTAGACTGGGTTACGTCGGCTTTTTCGTCCGGCACGCCAGCCTGGTTCCGCGTAAAATCGTAGCCGGAGATGAGCACACCCTGGAGCGCGGGGTGGGTGGGATCGACGCCCGTGTCGATGACCGCCACAGTTCCCGCACCACTGACATGAAACGTGTTCTGGGCCTTGGCGAGGTTGATGATCTGGGCCGCCGGCTGGTTAACGTAGCCTTCGCGCACCGTGACGCCGTAATAGTTCACTGGGTTGCTGTCGTAGAGCGCCGGAGGCCCGCCGGCATCCATGGTATTTCCGCTTTGATCCACTTCGACGTCGAGCACGCCCAGACTCAGGAAGATGTTCAGCGGCAGGTTCAGCGGAGTAGTCACCAGGAAGAGCTGGCCCTGAGGATCGCCCAGATTGTACTGGACCGCGCAGCCAAGCAGCCGGCACACCGATTGGATTACGGGCAAGCCGCCTTGCACACGAACAATCAGCCGGGTGTCGGCGCTTGCGGGAGCCGCCGGCCAGAGCAGGCACAGGCAAACGGCCAGCCACAAAGATCTTTTCAGGGCGGACATCAGTAAGGATAGGAGCCGGGGATATGCGTGCATCGTCTTTTTCCGTTGTTAGATTTGTTCCCGAGTCATTGCCGTAGTGAACGAAGGCAAGGGCGTGACCAGCAGAGGCTCACCCTCCAAATCGATGGTCAGCATCATGTCCTCGGCGGGTTTGAATTCCACGTGAAACTCGCCGAACCGGTTGGTAACCGCGCGCGCCAGTTCGGTATTCCGGCGCATCAGCGTGATCGTCCGCTCTGAGAAGCTCCTGCCCGGTTGGCTGGGATCCATGAGCTGGCCCACCATGGATGCGCGCCCGGACTCCGGCCGCACTTCTACCTGCACATCCAGGAGCAAGTCCTCCCGCTGGAATAGAAAATGGGGATTGGGAACCTCCGAGGCGCGCAGGCCCTCAGCCACCAGAGCCGGGAACGCGGGAAAAACCAAACGCATCAATTCCACGGCCCGATGCACTACCCCTTGCCGGGGAACGATATGATAGAGCGCCTTCGCAAGGCGGACGCCGCTTTCCGTGGGTCTGTAGGCGTTCAGAGTGCCGGCCATCTCTATCACCCCCTGCCAGATCCGCAGGGTATCCACGCACGCACTGCAACCGGCGTCCAAATGCGCCTGCATCGTGGCCTCACACTCGGGCGTCACTCTCTTGCGGGCAAAATCGACCCACTCTTCCGTTGCGAAATGTGCCATCAGGCGACCTCTCTTTGGACTTGCCTGTTGACTTTGGTTAAGAAATTCACGGTAACAAGAGAGCGAACCAGCACCAAAAATATAGCGTCCAGCGATTTTATTTGCGTTGCCGGTACCGGCGGTACCAGCGGCTTCCGATCCATCATGCGGCGCTCCCGATTAGAACAAACGGCGCCCAATAATAAGGATGCGGGTGCTTCTCGCGCATTTCGCGCATCGCGCCTTGCAGCGCGGAGGCCTTGTCGGAATTCTCGCGAAGCCGCACATAGAAGGCCTTGGTCAACTCCGACGCGCTGTGGTCCTGCACGTCCCATAGAGTGAGCAGTAGCGATTTCGCACCCGCGCCGAGCAACCCCCGGACCAATCCGAGCAGTTCATCGCCCTTGGCCACCACGTTCAATCCGGTGCTGCAACCGCTCAGGGTGACCAGTTCGGCGGGCAAGCTCAACTGATAAAGGTCGTAGAGCGTCAGGTAGGCATCCCCCAGCCGAATGGCGGAGAACATGGGGTTGTCACGGCGAAATCGGCCGTGCGTACTGATGTGGATGAACCGGCTGCCCGGACCTTTGTCGCGAAGCACCTGACGAGTGGCGTCGGGACCGAGAAACAGCTCTGGCCGGGGGAGAATCTTCGCGACACTGCGGCTCTCTTCCTCGATGAAAGGAGCGCGCGCATCCCCAACGCCAAGAATCAGAGACGCCCCGTCCGACTGGCATGGCTGCGCGTGACACAGCGCGTAGATACTCGCGCTGGGAGCGTACGACACGGCAAACGAATCGATCAGGTACTGCTTCCCGTCATAGAGGGCGTGCAGCGGCACATGGTGCAGGTTTTCGTGCGGCACGAATACCACGCGGCGGCCCCGCAGGAGATGACGCAGGGGCGCCACCAGCGCATCATACAACTCGCCCAAGTGAGCCTGGGTGGCCTGGAATGAGGATTCCCGGCAAGCAGCGATGTACCGGGGGCCGACGCGGAATTTGGAGAACTGGAACTGCAGGAGACGCACAATCGGGGTCACCTGGGCCACCGGGGCCACCGGCACCACGTCGAGAGCTTCCGCCGAGAGTACCGCGGCCAACATCCGATCTCCGGCGCGAAAGTACTCCACCAGGACGGCGTCGGGGCCCAAAGCGGCGCGAATCGCCTCCACGTTGAGGGGCGGCGCGCTGCCCACGAGGTCTGCTACCGAAGTGGGCCTGGCGCGCAACAGGCGAATCAGTTTCTTCTCCCGCAGACGGGCTTCGCCCTGGAGCCGATCTACCTGAAGCGTGACGTCCGACGCAGACTCCGGCCCGACCTGCTCCAACTCGATGCGATGGTAGTACCAGTTCAACTCTTCACGGAGGTTGCGCATCTCGCGGGCCTCCGGGGTCTCGAGCGGCGTAGCGTGCGGAGCGGCGTGCGGAGCGACGGCGGCCTCGGCCAGGCGTTGTGCGCGCGTGTCGGCCAGGAAAAGGTCGCGTAAGGCCCTGGATTTCGCCTGTTCGATGGTGTCGAAGATTTCAACCGCCCGGCACCCGCCCGGGGTGTGGTCCAAACAGAGCCGGACGAGGCTTTCGTAGACCTCCAGTTTGTTGTTCATGAAGGCGATCTTCAGCTCTTCACCGCGTAGGATGTCGCGCACCGATTCCACCGTGGAGCGCGCCGCTCGATAGCACTCCCCCGCCCGGTTGAAATCGCCGGCCGCTTCTTCGATCTGCCCCGTCAGCATCCAGGCCTGGCAAAGCAAATGAGTTGCCTCGGTAGTCTCCAGCCGGGCCAAGGCGGCCGTGCAATATTCGCGCGCGCCCTCTCCCTGGCCGGTGCGCAGAGAGATGCGCGCCATCAGCAACTGGCAGAGAATCTCCTTGCTGGCCATCTTTGCGGTGCGGAAGAACTCCAGCGCCTGCGAACACATCAGGCGGGCTTCCTCGTAGCGGCCCGCTTCATAGAGGAGGAGGGCTTGATACACGTCGATTTGCGAGGGCCAGGCCAGGTTCTTTTCCTGGACGAACATCGCGCGGGCCATCGAAAAAAGATCGAGCGAGCGCGGCGAATTCCCCGCGCGCCCCACGGCCACCGCCAGGTTTACCAGCGACTTCGCGGCTTCGTAGCTCATCCCCAGAGTCTGGAATTGAGTGAAAGCTTCCTGCGCCATCTCGCCGGCCTCTTCGTCCAGGTTCAATTCCAGGTAGATCTCCGACTGATCCATGGAGCACAGGGCGACGTGGTAAGCATCGCCCGTCTCTCGCGCCGCCACCGCGGCTGCCCGCAAGCCTTCGAGCGCGCGGCTGTATTCCCCGCGCAGGTAATACAGATAGGAAATGTTGTAATCCGCTTGCACCACCAGCGCCGGCATGCCATGCTCCTGGCAGAACGCCCTGGCCGCCTGATGAGTGGACAGAGCCTTTTGATAATCGTTCAGCCCGATCAGGCAAACCGCCATGTTGTGCAGGGCCACGCCGATGGCCTCGGTGTCGCGGAGTTCCGCCAATTGCCGGTAGGCCTTCTCGTAGGCCTCCAAGGCCTCGGCAAAGCGGTCCTGGCGGTGGTGGATGTTGGCCACGTTGAGATCCAACCGCGCCAGTCGCAAAGTGTCGCCGGTGCTGCTGAAGATCTGGCGTGCGCGATCGGCGCCCTCCAGCGCGCGCTGGTATTCGCCCAGGCGGATGAGCGGCTGGATGGCGGAACTGAGCGTGCGGCCAACCTCGGTATCGTTTCCGAGCTTTTGGTACAGCGCCATGGCCTGCTCGTAGAGTTCCACCGCCGGCCGGTTCTGGTTCAGGAACCACAGAGCGTTGGCCTTGGCGCGAAATCCGCGCGCCCTCGACTCGTCGTCGCCAATCCGTACCGCGACCGCCAGTGCCGCCTCGGCGATCCGCAGACTCTCTTCCGCGTTGACCCGCACTTTCTCGCGCGCCAGTTCCGCCAGCCTCTGGACAATCCCCGGATCGAGCAGATCCAGGTGTTGGGAGAGCAATTGTTCGAGGCCCGCCTCCCCGGAAACCGTGGACAGCTCCGCGAAGAGGGCTACTTCCGCATCGAGATGGATCGTCTTGCCGGTCATCAAAAGCCGGCCTCTTCCAGTGACATCTTCAATTGATCCAGGCACCTCCGCCGGATAAAGCCGATGGATCCGACGGCTATCCCTAAACTCGCCGCCACTTCGGGATAGGAGCGGTTGGGATTCTCGAAAAACAGCATTTCAATGAGCCGCCGGCACCGCGGAGACGCGCTCAGCAAGGCCTGGCGAAGAATCTGTTCCCGCCGCGCCAGGTGGAGAATGGTCTCGGGCGTCTGGCCCGGCTGGCTGGCACCCGATAGAGCCGATTCGTTTTGACACAGGGCTTCGCTGCGGGCCTGCTGCTTTCTGGTCTGGATACATTGGTTGGCCGTGACCCGGATCAACCACGCGGCCAACGCGTCTGGCTCGCGGAGGCGACTCAATTCGGACAGCAATTGCGCCGCGACGGACTGGAAAATGTCGGTGGCGTCATCCTGCGAAAAGCCCCAGCGAATCGCGATGGAATAGATCAGATTTTTGTACTTGTCGACCAGCTCGGCCCAGGCGTCTTCATTCCCGCTCAGGCACTCCTGCACCAGCCGCCGATCCGTCCAAGAAGCTTCCGATGCAACGGGGGGATCGTCCAGTTTGGAGCTTGGGCTACTGGTCGGGTCTAGGCTCATCGGCGGCTTCCAGAGTCTTTAAACGGGAGTGTTGATCCGTACGTTCCAAGTTTAGGTGATTCAGAAAAAGGTTCCCAAGTACTGGAAGGATGCCATTACCTATAGGACTTCCCGGAGGGTCATAGGGGATTTTACTATGGCAATTCGCGGCCCTAGCCCCTATAGGTGAAGGCCCGTGGCGCGGGCACCCTTGAAAACACCCCGGGTGGGGCGGACCCCCTGGTCCGCGGCCGACGCCCCCATCGGCCTGCTGGCTGCGGGCCGGATTACGATTCAATGGGCGACAGTGGGTCCGGGGGGACCCGCGCGGACCAGGGGGTCCGCCCCACCAGGGACGGTTTGTGCGCTGGTTCTAAGCTTATCTTTTCTTCTGAATCGGCTTCTTCCCGGTGGCCTGCGGCCTATCCGGCAGGCCGAGCCGACGGCGGATCTTCGCGATTGCCCGCTCGACCTCGGCCAGTTCCCTCTGGTATCCAATCAGTGCGGCCCGAAGACGGGCAGGGTCCGTTTTCATTCGCGTCAAGTTTAACATGAACGTGAGGCTACCTTGCCGGCGCCAGGCCAGTGGGACAGACCATCGTTTTTGTGGTCTATCAGCCGGCAGCGCCCGCAGACAGTATCGTCTTCCCCTATTCAGGGAACTGTTCGGCAATCCACTGCTGAAACAGACTCACCTGCTCGGCCGTGAGCGGCGGGAAGGGCGGCGGAGGCATCCCGCCATTGGGCACGATATTCGCGAGGATCGCGCTGGCGTTGGCCTTCACATCCTCGTACTTCGTAAGGTCGAAGCGCCACATCATGGACGCCCGAAACTGGTGGAAAATAGGCACCAGGTCTTTCTGAAACGAGACTGACGGCATAAGCTCAAACCTCCATAAAACCGGGGCACATCCGCCACAGGCAGCCGCTTGCGGCTCGGGCTTCCACTCCCATCTCGGGAGTCATTTCGAACTGGCCGAAATCCAGGACATACGCCGCGCCGGAAGAGTCGAAGGCCACATCGATCGGCCGGTGGAGCGCCGTAGGACCGACCGCATGAACGGACCAGCCGTCCGGATCCACGCGCACCAACTTCCGACCCACGCGGGGCCCCGAGCGGGCGGTCATGGGGATCTCATCGCCAAACAGCGCCACGATCAGATGGCCCGCAAACCGCGTGAACCGCGGCGGCACCTGCGCGAACCTCACGGCGCAGGCATTCACCGGGAACTCCAGCAGCGGCGCCTGCGGGGCCGGAAGCTCGGCGTGATTCGCCAGCAGAAACTCCGGCGCGGGTGAATCCGTTGGACGGAAGCAGGCATCCGTCACCGGCTGGCCGCCCATGAAATCGGGCCAGCCATACCACGCTCCCGGCAGCACCTGGTACAGGAAATCCGGGCAATGGGCAATCGGGCGGCTGCCCCGATCGTCAGAGCCCTGGTCGGTGGCCAGCAGGCGCCCGTCGGCCAGGAAGCCCAGCCCGTAGGCGTTGCGCAGTCCCCACGCGACCAATTCGAGATGGCCGCCGTCCGGATCGCAGCGCATTACCGAGGCGGTGCAGGGAACGCGTCCCGGGATGCGCCGCCCGGTCTCGTTCACCGCGCCAAATGGGGCAAAAGCGCCCGCCGCGGATTCCGCCAGCACGACATCGAATCCGGGAATATCGCAGTTGTGCGAGACCTCGCGGAGCCAGGCGAGATCCCCCGAATCCGGCCCGATGACGCCGCTATTCGTCATGGCGCCCTGGCTGAAATACAGCTTCCAGTCCGGCCCCATCACCGCCCGGTTGGTGTGGTAGTTGCCGAAGCCCGGCAGGCCGTCCAGGACCACCTGCCAATCGCCCGTGTCGATCTGGTATCGGGTAATGCGCCCGGGCTTGCCGCCTTCGGAGATGTAAAGCCAGCCGCGGTCGAAGCTGACGCCATTCACCGGGGCGCGCAGGCCGTCGAGGAGACACTCCAGGCCACCATCCGGGGCGACGCCCAACACGCGTCCGCCGGCCGGGGCGCCGTCGAACGGAAGGCCCGATTCGGCGATGTAAATGCCGCCGCGGTCATCCAGCGCGAGACTGGTGGGGAAATTCAGATTGGCGGCAACGGGCTGCATGGCTTCAGGACCGGCTCACGATCAGCAGGCGCACGGCGAGCAGGCAGAGGTACGCGCCCACGGCTGGTTCCAAACACCGCGCCAGCACGCTGGACCGCACGCCACGCCACTGGACCAAGCCCCGCGCCCATCCGCCCAAGTACAGCCCGGCGCAGGACATCGCGGCGCTCACCAGACCGATCAGCAGCGCCGCCGGCACCATCGGATAGCCCAAGGCGCTGATCCCCGCTCCGCCCAGCAGGTTGTCGAGGCTCAGAGAAAGCGGCAAGCCGAAGAGCAGGGTTAACCCTGCCTGCCCTGTGGGGCGGACCCCCTGGTCCGCTGCCGACCCCCTGGTCGGCCTGCCTGGAGTGAGCGCCCGTCGATTTGGGTCACCGTTCTGCTGCAGAGTGGGGCAGGATGGCATCCTGCGCGCCGGTTGCCAACCGGCGCTGGGCGGCGACACGCACAAATCGACAGGCGGGTTACCAACCCGCCGCAGGTTGGCAACCTGCCCCATAAAGGCGTACAGGCGCAACCAAAGAGAAGGTGGTAATACCCGGCAGGCCAGGAGGCCTGTCCCACAGAGCATCATCAGCACCGGACCCGCCTTCGCCGCAGCCCCACCAAGCGACCCGAGCAACAGGTGCCCCATCGCCAGTCCCAACAGCGGCGCAGCCATTTCGCACAAACTGAAGCCCACCGCCAGCAGATGACGCCGGCGATCGAGCGGCAACAGCCCGATCGACGAGCACACCTGCAGATTATCGACACCGGCAAGGACGCCGAACAGCAGCACCGCTCCAAGCATGTGCCCTCAGGCCCCCGCGGGCGGAAGCCCGTAGATCCGCAAAACGCCGCCGCGGTGTCCGAACACCAGGGCGCCCGCCACCACGTAGTCGCCCGATACGGCCGGCCCCAGGCAATAGCCGTAGCCGCCGTTCATGCCGCCCGTCTCGATGCCCAGTTGATCCTCCCAGAGCATCTTGCCCGTGTAGGCGTGGAACGCATAGACCGCGATCTTCGAAGTCGCGCAGAACACCACGTCATTCACCACCGCGGGGGAACTCAGCCCCGATTCGCCCGGCGTTCGGTACATCGGGGGCTGGGCGTGAATGCACAACCGCGGATCGCTGTCGTCCATCGCCCAGGCATCTTCCAGCGTGTCCCAGTCCAGGGCCCGCAGAAAAGGCGTGGTGCTGTAATCGATCCCGGCCTTCTGGGTGTGATAGTTGTTGCCACCGATCCCGATGTACAATCGCCCCAGCGTGGGGTTCACCGCCGGCGTGCTGTATGTGCCCGAGTAGTTCTCCTGGTCAGTTTCATCGGACACCGCGTTGGGGACATCCGGATCGATGCGCGGATCGGTGGCCACCACATGCGGATCCACGCTGGGGATCTGGCTACCGTCGTTATAGTAAGGAAGCAACTGGCGCCAGCGGACCAACTCCATGGTGTCGGCATCCAGCACGAAGAGCCCGCCGTTCTTGCAGCCCGCAGCCACCAGCCGCCGGCCATCCACCGTGAACAGCACTGGGGAGCCGCCGAAATCCACATCCACATCGGTATCCCGGTAGCTGCTCTCGGGCAGCGCCTGGAAGAAGCCGCAGTAGGCGCCGCTGGAGGCGTCGAGCGAAAGGACGCCGTTGGAGAAGCCTTTCGAGGGCAGCGTGGAATCGGGCACCGGATTGCCGGTGGCGCAGTACAGCCGGTTGAGCCGCGAATCGAAGGCGATCGACGACCACACGGAACAGCCGCGGAACACCGGATCGCCGGGGCCGAGCACGAAAGGCGCCGGCAGCTCGCCCTGGATGGTTCCGGGCGGCAACACGTTCGGCTGATTCGGAACGCCGTCCTCAAACTGGCAGGTGCAGTAGATCCAGTTCACGTTGCCTGTATCGGCATCCAGACAGTAGACGAACCCGAAGAGCGCGGGGTTCTCGCCCTCACCCATGCCGACGTAGACCATCTTGTTGGCGACCACCGGCGAGCTCCAGCCCGCGGCCGGCGGATCGGTGGGGTCGCCGAGCGTGTTGGAGACGGGCTGATTGTGGACCAGGTCGGCGTTGCGCAGGTCGGTAATCCAGACCGGCGTCAAGTCCGTCTGATTCAGGCAATAGAGCTTGCCGTTGAACGCGCTGAAGTAGACCTTGCCATCGCGGATGGCGGGCGTGCAACCCATCCCCATAAAGCCGTGGGTATCGCCCGCGACCGGGTCGATGTACCACTCGAACGTCGCCGCCACCTCGCCCGTGGCCACGGCGATCTTCAGAAACGTCCCGCCGTTCGAATCCTGGACATCGTGGCTGTTGGCGAGCCCCACGTAGACGAAGCCATCCACCACGGCCGGCACCGAAAGCACCGGACCGGGGATCGGCACATCATAGAGCAGCTTCAGGCCGGCCACGTTGCGGCTGTTCAGGTTGCTTCCGGTGGCCAAGCCGCTGTGGGCATGGTCGCCGTGATACATCCACCAGTTGGAAACACTCATGCGGCCTCCAGGCTTCGGTGCAGCGGGTTCACGGGATTGTACTCGAAACTGGGTCCGGCCGTCATACCCGGCACCAGCTCGAACGACATCAGCAACATGGCCTGCTCGCGGAGAGCTTGCATCAGGAGCATGGCCGGCCCCAGCCGGTCGGGCTGCCCGTTGAACACCATGTGCAGCCACTGCAGCAGCTTCGTGTACGTGTAATTGAACGTGTCATTCAGATTGCGGACCTTGCTGCCGGCCTCATAATCGGACCGCTTGGGATTGACCAGGGTGGGCCAGACACCCGCCGGGTCGAAGCGGATCCGATGGCCGGCATAGGCGAACTCCGCCTCCCTGGGTTTCGGATCCGGGTTGCGGATCAGCTTCTTGCCATAATAGACCTCGGCGAACCGATAGTAGTGCGCCGGCTGGTCTTCCACATCGAGAGGCGACTTGCGGGTGCCCTCGCCTTGATCCACAATCAGGTCGATGGCGGCGAGGGCGGAGGCTTCGTCCGACACCCTGAGGACTTGGAGCGGCTTGAAACCGGTGGTCAACTGCTTCTCGGCAGGGCCGGTGAAGATGTTATGGTCCGCGTTGAGCTTGCGGATCTGGTCTTTGATCCCGGCGTAGAATTCCCCGATGGTTTCGGGGGGCGCAGCTTCCGCGGTGGCCCGCAGCACCGGAAAATGCTGCGGGTCTTCGGGCTCTTCGATCACCATGAAGACATCGTGCACCAGTTGCTTGGAGAAAGGCGCCAGGGGCACGATCAGGCCGCTTTCGACGGAGCCGGGAAGCGGTCCGGGATATTTCGGGATGAAGTGAGGCTTGTCGATATCCGGGGAACCATTGATGGCGTTGAGGATGTTGCAGTCGAGCGCCATGTGCAGCATTTCCTGCTGGATGACGGACAGCAGCAGCCGGCCGATCTCGCCATTGGTTCCGGGCTTCAACGAATAGAGCGCATAGAGGTACGGCGGAATGGTGGAGTGTTCCAGCTCGATAGCGGTCTGAAGCGCTTTCCGGAGTCCCTCGATGGTGCCATTCAGGCAGGCAAACGCTTCTGCTTTGATCTGGATCACAGATTCTCCTCCGCCTCGGCGATTTCTAAGGCGATATCTAATTTATATGAGACGGTATTCATTTGGCAAATTCTTTCGTACGGTATGCTTTAGCTTGCCCACCCTTTTCGTGGGGCATGCTCTTCTAGCTTGCCCACCGTCCAACCGAGCCCCCCATACTCGTATCGCTTGCGGAACTGGAGCAATATAGGCCGTCCTCAGAGGTCAACCCCCCAAATCGCCCTAAATCGGCCTTCTGCCCCCAAGTCAGTCACAGACTCTGAAAATATATTTTCTGATCTGTAACCCCTTCATACCGCGCCACTAACAGACTCACCCGCAATTTCCCCCGCCCTCGTTTCCAGGCCCCCCCTGTTATTCTGTGTTTGTAGAGGCTGGCGCCCACCACGCCAGCCGCAACAAGCTTTATCCTGGCCAGGATACGTTGCTTTTCAGGTGGATCTGATCTCCCGGCAAGCCCTCACGGGCCCACGGGAGACCTTGGGTTCGAACCCATTGAGCTCTTTGGCGATAGCAAGTCATCGGGCATATCAGGGGGGGCCGGTAACGGTCCACAACATCTGGGGCGGTCGGTTAGGGGTCGGATATCCTTCTGGGGAGGGGGATTCCACCCGACGGCTGGCCGCCTGCAACGTCACTTCGACTCTCATCTCCTACCCGTAGTGTCTCTTCCTTCATCCACCAAACTGACTACGTTTCGCCCACCGGAATCCCCAAAGTCACAAGTGCAGAACCTTGCCACAGAATAAACACCGATGAACACCGATAGCACTTTTGTTTTCTTATCCGCGTTCATCGGTGTTCATCGGTGGCTGATGTTTTTTTCTCGCCTTCTAATGGTCGCCGCGCGGTTTGGTGCTTAGTGGGGCAGGCGGTCTCCGCCTGCCTCCCGCCCTGAATCTACGACGTTGTCACACTACGCGCCAGCCGTCCAGTCGCCAGGAGGATGCCGTAGAGCAACGCTTCGGGGCGAGGGGGGCAGCCGGGGATGTAGACATCCACCGGGATAATCTCGTCCACGCCGCCGCGGGTGGCGTAGTTGATGCCGAAGATCCCGCCGCTGATGCCGCAGGCGCCTACGGCTACCACTACCTTCGGGTCGGGAGTGGCGGCGTAGGTCTTTTCGAGTGCCCGTTCCATATTGCGCGTCACTGGCCCCGTGACCAGCAGCATGTCCGCATGGCGCGGCGAGGCCACGAATTGGATGCCGAAGCGTTCGATATCGTGGACCGGGTTGTTCAGCGCCACAATCTCCAATTCGCATCCGTTGCACGAGCCGGCATCCACTTCGCGGATCGCGAGCGAGCGGCCTAAGAGCTTGTGGATGGCCTCGCCAACCTTCATGCCGGGGTCGTCCTCCGGCCCGTTGCCGGTCGCCGAACGGCTGGCCATCAGACGATCGTGACCGCCCTGGTCGTTGAGACTGAACTCCGCCTGCAGGATCAGGCTTCGGCGATCCTCGGTCGCGAGCTCGAACTCGCGCGTCAGGCGCACGGCGCCATCCGTGGAAACATCCGCGCACTGGCCGCAGAAGACGCACAGGCCGTAGTCGATGGTCACGCGGCGGAAGCCATCCCGCTCGCGGATCATGATGGCTCCAGTAGGGCAAACCTCGGCGGCCGGGCGGGCGTCGGTCCACGCTTCGAGATCGAACGCGGGGCGGCCGCGGAAGTGCTCGGAGATGACGGCGGGAGTATCGGGATAGGCGACAGTGGCGGAGCCGGTAGTCACGGTCTTCTGGAGAATCTTGAACATGAATTTACCGGTCCGTTCCCGAATAGGAGAGGTTGAAGCTCTTGTTGATCACCGGGAAATCGGCGATGATGTTGCCCTGGACCGCCTCCACTAGGGCGGGCCAGTTGTTCACCGAGGGGTCTTTGATCTTGCAGCGTTCCAGGCGATTGCCGGGGGCTGTGCGCACCCAGTGCAGGATCTCGCCGCGCCATCCCTCCACGGCGCTCAGCGCACAACGGCCGGGCGGCACCGGCTGGGGCGGCGCGCAAAATGCCCCTTCGTGCAGGTCGACGGCGGCGGCGCGCAGGATCGCGAACGACTCTCTAACTTCGTCGATACGGACCTGCATGCGGTGGAGCACGTCTCCCACCTGATACACCGGCACGCGAAACTGA
>PMTT01000574.1 GCA_003167275.1 Bryobacterales bacterium
AGGTTCTCCGCCACGCAGCGCTGCTCCAGCGAGAGGTAGCCCAGGCTGAACAGATTCAGCCCCTGGTCGAGCGCCTGCTGGGCGTCATGATAACTTTCGAGCAGGTTCTTGGTGGTGAGCGCGCGGTAGGTCTCCTGCAAGTCGATCAAGGGCTGTTCGGCATCCGCCGGAGGCTCGGCCGGCACGTCCGCCTCGCCCATCCCGGCCACACCCAGGACGTTGAACACCAGCACGCTGTGATAGGCCACCACGGCGCGGCCGCTCTCCGTGACGATGGTCGGATGCGCTACGCCTACTTCGTCGCAGACGTTCTGGACGTGGTAGATGACGTCGTTGGCGTACTCCTGCAGCGTGTAATTGACGCTGGATTCGAAGTCCGTCTGGGAACCGTCGTAATCGATGCCCAGGCCGCCGCCGACGTCCAGGTACTTCAGCCCCGCCCCAGCGCGCGCCAGGTCGACGTACACCCGCACGGCTTCGTTCACCGCGCCCTTGATCTGCCGGATGTTGGTGATCTGGCTGCCCAGGTGAAAGTGCAGCAGGTTGAGGCAGTCGGCCATGCCCAGGTCCTTCAACTCCTGGAGCGCGCGCATCGCCTCGGTGGCGGAAAGTCCGAACTTGGAGCGGTAGCCGCCCGAGGACTTCCACCGGCCGGATCCGCGGCTGGCCAGCTTGACGCGCAGGCCAATCGCCGGCCGGACGCCCACCTTCTGGCTGTATTTCAGGATGAGGTGCAGTTCCGTGTACTTTTCGACGACGGGTATGATCTGGCGGCCCATCTTGTGGGCCAGCATAGCCATTTCGATATACTCGTCGTCTTTGAAGCCATTGCAGATGATGGGGGTGTCGTTGCCGGCCATGGCCATCACCGCCATCAACTCAGGTTTGGAGCCGGCCTCCAGGCCAAAGTGGTAGGGACGGCCGAATTCCAGAACCTCTTCCACCACCTGGCGCTGCTGATTCACCTTGATGGGATAAACGCAGCAATACTCGCCCTGATACTTGTGCTCGGCGATGGCCGTGGCAAACGCGCTGTGAATCTCGCCCAGCCGATGTTTCAGGATATCGGCGAAGCGAATCAGGATGGGCAGGTTGATGCCGCGCAGCACCAGTGTGTCGACCAGGTTCTTGAGGTCGATCGAGCGCGCGGGGTCCTTCTCCGGGTGAACCCGGACGTGACCGTTTTCCCCAACCGAGAAGTATCCCTTGCCCCAGCTCGCGACATCATAGAAGTCGCTGGCCACNNTCCAACGTTGGCACTCCTTAAGCTTTCAGTTTCCTTCGAATGGCGGGCTGTGGCAAGAAGAAAGATGGTTTGCGCGGAGTTTCTCCGGGAATTTACGCGGATGTATTCTTGCGAAGGAGTTTGCCCACCATCTTGATCAGAGTGTTGAGGTTCTCCTGGGTCAAGGATTGGGATTCCTGGAGCGCGCCGATCTTCTCCGTTGTAACGGTAATGAAATGCTCCAGCCTTTCGTCGGTGCGCGCCTCGATGGCTGAGAGCCGCTCGATGACGCCGATCAGTTTGTCGAGGTGCCCGTACATCACCAACTGGGCGTCTCCGAGCTTCTGCACTACGCCGGAAAGGTGCTCAAGATTCCGTTCCAGGCGGCCGAGTCGATCATGCCCGTTTGGGTTCGGATACATATTCTTTGCAGAATAACACGATGGCAATGTTTATGTCTGGTTAGTAACCTGCCCCAGATAGACCTTCGTCTCATATCGGAATGCCACCCGCCCATCTTGCTGGCATTCCGCAAAGAGCTTCGCCAGCGCTTCCGTGATCCGCGCGTGAGCCTCCGTGCCCGCTGCCGGGGCATACGACGACGAATTGAGGCGCCCCATCACTCCTTCCAGATCGAACCGCTGGTCATTCGCTAGAGTCGCCAGCTTCCACTGTCCGAGGCCGAAGAAGTCGTCCATCACCCCCGCATCCATCCGCCGATGGTCTACCTGTGAGTACTCCGGCGAGTAACAACGCAACAAAGCCTCGTACTCCGACAGAAAGCGCCCCTCTACCAGGCGCTCGTTCCACACCAGCGCCACCCAACCGGGCGGCCTCAAAATCCGCCGGAACTCCGCTCGGGCGGCAGGCGCGTCGAACCAGTGGAACGCCTGCCCGGCGGTCACGAAATCCATGCTCGCGGCGGGCAGGCCGGTATCCTCCGCGCGCCCGTCCAGGCTGTGAAACCCCCTGTGAAAGCGATGTTCCGCGGCGAACAACCGCTCCCCCGCCAACCGCATATCGGGGTTGGGCTCTACACCGAAGACCTCGCAGCCGAAACGCAGGAACAGTTGCGCCAGCAAACCGGTGCCCGACCCGATGTCGGCAATCCGGGCCTCCGGCCGCAAGCCGCATTCGCGTTCCAGCAAAGGAATCAGGCCATCCGGGTAGGACGGGCGGTACCGGATGTAGTCGGCCACGCGCGAGGAAAATCTTCCCGTGGGATTTAAATCCATGACTACAATGATTCCATGAATCGCGAGCCCCATATCGTGGTAGTCGGCAGCGCTAACGTCGATCTGACGACGTTCACCGACCAGTTCCCCCGTCCCGGCGAGACCATTTTCGGACGCGAGTTCCATCTCGGGTTCGGCGGCAAAGGCGCCAACCAGGCGGTCGCTGCGCGGCTGTGCGGAGCGAGGGTGTCGATGGTGGCGCGGGTGGGCGACGACCTGTTCGGCGAGGCCACCATCCGGAACTTCACGGCGCGCGGCGTGGATGCGAGCCGCGTTCTGATCACGCCCGGCGTATCGAGCGGCGTGGCCCCCATCTTCGTGGACAGCGCCGGCCAAAATCGCATCCTGGTGGTGAAAGGCGCCAACGACAGGCTGCTGCCCGCCGACGTGGACGCCGCCGCCGACCTGCTCCGCGAGGCCGACTGCCTGGTGCTGCAACTGGAAATCCCCATCGAGACCGTCTACTACACGCTGTCCTTCGCGCGCCGCCATGGGATTCGCGCGATCCTCAATCCGGCGCCCGGGCAGGCGCTCGACCTCGCCCAGTTGGCCAACGCGGACTACGTCATCCCTAACGAAACCGAAGCCGAGGTGCTGGGCGGAATGCCCGTCCGCAACGTCGACGAAGCCCGAGCCTGCGCCGCGCATTTGTTGGACGGGGGCTTGCGGCGCGTTATTGTGACGCTAGGGGCGAATGGCGCCCTGTGCGCCGGCGCGGAAGGCAGCCGCCACGTGCCGGCGCATACCGTGCAACCCGTCGATACGACAGGCGCCGGGGATGCCTTCATCGGGAGCTTCGCGTGCTTCCTGTCCGGCGGCTGCGACGAGTACGAAGCGATCGCCCGCGCCAATGTCTATGCGGCGCTGTCGACGCTCTCGGTGGGGACGCAGATGTCGTTCGTCACGCTGGAGCGGTTCCAGGAGGTTTTGGGGTAGCGGTCGCGGCTCGGTTTTGGTTCCTGGTGGGACAGGCGGTTTCGCCTGTCGCGCCCGCTTGCGGGCGATTTCTTCAAGCCTTCTCACGGTCGCGGCTCGGATCAGACGTTGATTCGCGACGGCCGAAACCGAGCCGCGCCCGTGAGGGAGCCGGTTGCTGCGGTTGAAGCGCGAAATCCCCTAAACGGTTACGCACTCGCCCTCGCCGGCTTTGGTGATTGCTCTTATTCCAAGCGAATCACGGCGGCATTTCGGTCCCCCACAGTAGTTGTCACCGTATTGCCATTGACCGTAGCGTGACCCGCTTCCTGCCAGAGATCCACGGCCCGCTGAAACGCGGATGGCAGTGAGATCTTCACCGTCCGCTCGGTTCGCGTGGGATTGACAACCCACAGATAGGTGCCCCCTGGCCCTTTGTGCAGCCGAGCTTTTATTTCCGGGTCGCTCGATTTAACCTGCTGGTCGATCCCCGCCCAAGCCAGCAGCTCGGAGAAGAACTCGCGCGTTGCCGGCGAATGGTTGCGATAATAGCTGCCGCCCGGGAAGGTGCCGATCAACAGGGTCTTGCCGCTGCCCAAAGTGTGCTCGACGGCCGCAATGTGTCCGTTGGCATACTGGCCGGCCTGCTGTCCGCCCGCGAGCTTGTATTCCTGCAGGAAATACCCGCCACCGATTGGTTTGCCCCGCACCGTCAGCGTTAGCCTGTCCAGGATGTCGGGAGTAAACTGGACATAGGTTTCACGGGCTCCGAATAACTGGTCCAATCCCAAATTGGGTTGCACCGTACCCACTGTGCCACCGTCTCCGAAATACCCTGGGCAACCTTCGCTGATCAACTTTCCACCCTTTGCCACATACTCCCGCAACTTATCGGCCGTGGACTTCTTGAGCATCTCGGGATAGGCGAGATAGATCATCGGGTACTCGCCGATGTGATCGATATCGACGAAGTCCGCCTGGATATTCGAATCGAAGAAGGCTTGGTAAGCACCTTGTACCGATTGGACGTACGCTCCAGCCGCCGACGCGCCGCTCCCGGCCGTGGCCCCGCGGCCGCCGCGTGCCCCGCCACCACCGCCTCCACCGCCCGCTGCGCCGCTCTGAACCGAGTTGAAATCGTCAGCCTCCTGCACAAACACAATTCCAACGTCGCCCTTGACCGGCCGCGACTTCCATATGTCTGCGTTCGCGTTGGTCCAGCGCGCCAACGTGCTCGCCATTTCCGCCTGGGGCGTCACCGAGCCGTCCATTCCCATAGGGCCGAATGCCCCGAACAGCGGCCCGTCCAGCAGCGGGCGCCATCGGGTGAACAGGATGCCGGTGGCGCCGGCAGTCATGTCGATGAGGCTCCATACCCGGACATCCTTATCGTCCGAACTCCGGCCATCTTCGAGCGGCCGATTGATTACCTGTGGCTGCATCCACAACGGCCCGCCCGTGGCCTCAGCGTGCCAGAACGGCTTCCCACGCGCCGCGGCGCGTACAATATCCACGGCGTGGAACTGCATCCAAGGATCGTTGGTATGGCGGGAAGCGACCCACGTGTAGCCGTACGAATCGACATCCGCCGCGGTTCGCCACTCAATCTCTGTGAGAGTGCCGGTACTGTGGGCGGTGATCTTGTTTCTCTTGTCGAGCCGGCGAATGAGTTCCGTGCGCCAATCGAGAAGCCGGATGGCGTCATCGCGCCGGAACGCCAGCCAGTCGAGCGAGTCCGGGTAGCCCCCCGTGCCGCGCGGCGGATGAACCGATTCCCAGTCGCCGTAGCTGTAGCGGTGCCATGCGCGTCCAAGGGCCTCAAGCGTACCGTATTTTGCCTTCAACCACTCTCGGAACTTGGCTTGCGTAGCCGGACAATAACACTCCTGCACCGCGCCCTCGTTCCATACATCGTAGCCCAGAGTGGCGGGACTGTTGCGATACCGCTCCACCAGCGCGGTCAGGAATTTCTCGGCTTGCCCGCGGACATCCTCATTGTCGAGACAAAGTGGGGCGCTGCTGGTCGCACTGCTGCCGCTGACCGACGGATAGCTCTCAGCCCCGCTGCTGTCGATGTGGCGCGCATGGGGGTACTTATCCCACATCCACTCGGGCGCGCCGTTGACGATCTCGGCTATGACCACCTTGATGTGGTTCTGCGCTTCGAGTTCCACCATCCGGTCATAGTCGCGCCAGTCATACTTCCCCGGCGAGTTTTCAATGGATGCCCACATGAACCAGTGGCGAAAGATGTTGACGCCCATCTGGGCCGCAGTCTTGTGGTCGCGTTCCCAGTCCGCCTCGGGCGGATTGGATTTCCGAAAATACACCGCGCCAAAAGGGTATACCGGATCCGGGAACCGCACCTCCTGGGCACCGATGCTCAACGTCAAAACGAGAGCGGCGCCCAGGGTCCCGGCGCAGGCAACTTTCAACTTGGTGATTGTCATGGCGGCCAAATCTCCCTTCAGAACATCAGCCTCAAAGTGTATTGCATCGCGCGCCCGAGATTCGCCGGGGCGTCTTTCTGGTACTTCGCCCAAAGGTCGGTGTCATCTTCTCCAAGGGCAATTTGCGCTTAAGAAACAGATTACACCAATTGCACATTTCGGCATGGTATAGCACCTCGAACTCGCTGTACTACGCCATGGCCAAAGGTGTCGGGGTCAGGAGCGGTGACCATTGCGCGTGTTCCACAAAGGGTCCTTTGCGCAACACGACATTGGGCGGTAGTCTTGTTTTCGAATTGCAATCGCAAGCTACACGCTGGACACGACCGTACGGTGTTCATGCTTTAGTTCGGCTTCCACAACCCAGCCGTTATTCTTTGTGAACCGGGCGATCATGTGATACCTGCTTTGGCTGTCCTTCGGCAAATCAAGAGGCAGAGCCGTACCGATCAGTGCATCGTTTCCCGCCGCGGCCCGGAAGTAGGCCTGGAACAAGCGGGTGATCTCTTTACGTTTGTCCGTACTCTTCACGGCAGCCAGTGCGCCAAGCGACCAGTTCAGAAATGGCATCCACCGTATAAGTCTCGCAGGGTTTTTCAAAATTCGCCACCCGACCAGTGGCTGCCAGTGCCATCGTTCGTCCTGAAATGGGTAAGTTTCGGGACGAGGACCCAACCCCTATATAAACAGGGCTTGTGCCATCCCGTTTTGTTGTCCCATTATTGAGGGCATGAAATACGCCCGCATCTCGACTGACGACCAGTCCGCTGCCTGCAACTGGTCGCGTCGAAGTTGGCCGGGTGCAAAATGAGCCGCCCGAGATGCGCGATGGGCTGGCTAGCCCTTGCCCTGTCCGGTATGACGATTGGTTGGAATCCGCGGTGGCATGATGGCGCCACAATCACCGCCGGCGCTTCGCTACAAGTTTTCGCGCCACAAAAGGAGCGCTTTCCGCCGCTCTGCTAAAAGACTTCAGGACCCGCATGCAGACATGCCTGTGCCACGGGATCTTTTTGCCTCTTCGATGCGTCATGTAAGTGTATGCGGCATTTCGGACGTGCGTTCGCCGTCATCCTCGCCCTCTCCACCCTCGCTCCACTCCACGCACAGTCCGCCGCTTCGGGCCGGATGGCGTTCGTAAACCAGCAGAATTCCACAAACTATATCTTCCTTATGGACGTCGACGCGTCGGGACGAGGCGCCAACCCGGTCAGACTCACCAAAGACTCGGAATCCGAAAATTACCCGTCGTGGTCTCCCGATGGGACGCGCCTCGTGTATCAGCGCGGTTTCAATGGCTCCGCGGTCTACCTGATCAACGCCGACGGGACGGGCCAGCAGCGTCTCTCCCCGACACCGAGGCTCGACGTCACTCCAAGCTGGTCTGCCGACGGCGCCCAAATCGTCTACGTAAGACTGCACTCGGCCCCTCAAGCCAACCAGCCGCCGGTCACCGACATTCGAGTCATGAACGCAGACGGAACCGGCGACCACGCCATCCTGGGCGAGACCCTGTTCAGCGTCGAGCCCCGGTGGTCTGTCAATAATCAAGTGGTGTTCATGAGCCTGATGGGCGGCAGCGGAACGTTGGAAATCTACGTGATGAACACCGACGGCACGGACCTCCGGCAACTCACCAACGTCGCGGCGAACAACGGTGACCCGGTGTGGTCCCCGGACGGAACCAAAATCACGTTTGGGTCCGATCGCGAGGGTGGAAACAAGCTCAACATCTTCGCGATGAACGCGGACGGCAGCCGCCTCCAGCAGTTGACCCACTTCGACGTGCCGTATGAAGCCGGCGACACGAATTGGTCCAGCGATGGAAAGAAGATCGCCTTCGAGTGGGACATCAACGGAATGAAGCAGTCCGACCCCAACGCCTATGCTGAGGTGTGGACGATGAATGCGGACGGCAGTGGCGCGGTCAGCACGGGAGTGCAGTGTAGCGATTCCGGATGTGCGCCCCGCTGGCAGCCGCGGCCAGCGATCAATACCGGGGGAATTGTGATTCACGGCGGCGTTTCGCCGGCAGTCTCGCCAGGATCGCTCGTGGATATCTACGGATCGAACCTGGCTACAAGCGCCGCATCCGCACCGGCCAGCGCCAACTTGCCGGTTACCCTGGGTGGCGTCGAGGTGCTGGTGGCCGGCACACCCGCGCCGCTGATCTACGTAAGCGGCACACAGATCGTCTTCCAGGTACCCTACGAGACCGCCCTGGGACCCACCCCGGTAGCTGTGCTTTCGAATCAAATCTTAAGCTCTTCCGCGCCGATGATGGTGCAGGCAGCGGCGCCGGGCATCCTGACCTATGGCAGCAATCGCGCCGTGGTCGTGAACCCGGACAACACCGTGAATGCGGCCGGGAACGGAGCCAGACCCGGCAGCGTGCTGGTGGCCTATCTGATTGGCTCGGGACCGCTGGACAACCCCATTCCTACCGGAGCCTCCGCGCCGGGGTCGCCGCTATCCATGGAAAAACTAGCCACCACGGTTTCGGTGGGCGGCTCCAATGCCACCGTGCAATTCGCCGGGATGACGCCGGGCTTTGCGGGGCTGGTGCAGATCAACTTTGTAATGCTCGATCTCGCTCCCGGCGATTACCCCATGCAGGCGGCCATTGGCGGCGCAGCGAGCAATCAGGCTTTGGTCACGGTTTCCAGGTAACGCAAAGTCACAGTCGCTACGTCACGCCGATCGAACTCAGCGCCTCGGCGAGTTGATGCCCGCTCTCATCGGCCAGAGCCGCCTCCCGCAGCTTTCTGAGTTGGCCCGCCGCATCTTCCCTCCGCCGCAAACGCGGAAGCGCATCCATCACCGCGTCGAAATTGCGGCTGCCGCGAAGGTGCGTGTCGCCGTAGCCCTTCAACAGTCGCGGGCATTCCGCCACTTCCCGGGCCAGCGCATAGTTCTCCGCCGCCAACGCAGGGATGGGCCCGAGCCACTCGCGGATCCGCTGATGCTCCTTCTGGAAGCGCAGGGAGCGGCGCCGCGACGGCCGCAGGCGCGCGAGCACATAGAGCTGCAAGAAGCCGCGCAGCGACGTCGTCTCGACCACTTTTCCCCGGCCCGTGAACAGTTCTACAAACCGCCTGGCCCAACCGGTCGCCAGGAGCCACCGGCCCAGCGGAGCCGGGAGGATGTCTGCCAATTCGCCCACGCGCGGATGCAGGAACTCGTGAATCCGCACCACTTGTCCGGGCCCGGCCCGCGCCTCCCGACGCACCCGGTCGAAGCGCGTACCACGGATCTTGAGGTCGGCGACTCGGATGGCATCTTCGTACGACATCCAGAGTGCGAGGTACCGCCCCGTCTCCCGCAGCAGCGTGAAATCTCCATTGCCATAATGCTCGTCGGCATCCCGGATGGGAGTCAGGAGATCGAGATACTCGGCGGCGTAGCGCTCGTCCTGATAGTCAGTCAGCCGCTCGATGCCCGCCAGCAGGATGTCGTCAGAGGGCGCGGGGAATGCCAGTAGGACAGACGATCGTCTTTCGTCGTCTGTCGGCCCCCGTAGGGTATGCTTTAGCTTGCCAACCCCTTGATGGACTGGTTGGCAAGCGACGTCATGCCCCACAGCAAAAGCCCGCAGGCTGGCATCCACGCCCACTCCGCCGCGCCGGATCGCTTCTTCGAACTGCTCCCGGCCGAAAGGCAGCGCTCCCGTGGCGGCGAGCGCTCCAAAGAGCGCGGCGCTGATCACGCTCCCCTCATCCCGCGCAATCGCCGCGAAATCGGCGGGCACAAAGTGTCTCGCCGCCGCCCGCGCGCCCTCGATCAGCGCTTCGCCATCCACCCGCCCATCGCCGATCGCGGTCCTCTCGGTCATCGAATACACCCGGTGCGTCGACGCGATCAAGGTCGTCCGGTCCGGTGTGACCAGTCCGCGCTGAACGGCCCGTCCAGCCTCCATCAGCTCCGACGCCAGCACGATGTCGAGTTCCCCCGGAACCGGCATCAGCGCCAACACCGGGTCCTTGCCTGCCGCGCGCACGGCGGCCTCGGGAAACAGCTCCAGGTAGTAAATGGTAGACCCGGTGCGCTGCGCGACGCCCGGTACGGAAGTGGTCTGGGCGTAGTAGCCGGAGCGCTCCGCGAGATCGACGATCCAATCCGCCAGGACACCTCCGCCCTCTCCTCCCATGGCCAGGATCGCTACCGTGATGGCGCGCGGAGTCATCTGAGACTTGTAACGATCCGAAGCGGTCCCCCGGATGAGAGAAGGCTGTCCCTCTCCAGGTGATCCTGCGCCCTGTATTATAGCGGATGCCGCCAAGACGCCAACACAGAGAACACTGCGACGCGGAGCCGGGCGTCCAAGCAACCAAGCTCCGTGCGCTCGGCTCCCTCCGTTCTCTCTTCGTTGNNGCCGCCTTTCAGGCGGCTTTTGCCCCAAGGCGAAATCCTCGCACCCGGCAACGCCGCGCCCTCCGCATTCCTCCGTTCTCTCCTTCTTATGTTCTCTCTCTTGTGTTTTTCTTCTCCGCGTGTTTCTC
>PMTT01000153.1 GCA_003167275.1 Bryobacterales bacterium
TACTCCAACACCGGCGGCCAGGCGTCCAAGGCCACGCCGCGCGGGGCGGTCGCCAAATTCGCCGCCGGCGGAAAGCCCAGCGGCAAAAAGGACCTCGCCCTCATGGCCATGAGCTACGGCAGCGTCTACGTGGCCAAGGTCGCCATGGGCGCGGGCGATATGCACACCGTGAAGGCCTTCCTCGAAGCCGAAGCCTTCGACGGGCCATCGCTCATCATCGCCTACAGCCACTGCATCGCCCACGGCTATGACATGGCCTACGGGATGGATCAGCAGAAAGCCGCGGTGAACTCCGGTTACTGGCCGCTGTTCCGCTACAATCCCGACCTGGTCGAGCAGCACAAGAACCCGTTCCAACTCGATTCGCGCGCGCCTTCCATCGGGCTCAAGCAGTACATCTACAACGAGACCCGCTACACCATGCTGGTCAAGAGCAATCCCGAACACGCCAAGGAACTGCTGAAGGAAGCCGAGCAGGACGTGGCCAGCCGCTGGAAGCTGTACGACTACATGTCCCAACAGCCGGCGAACGGCGCACCTGTGGAGGTGAAGAAGTGATCGACCTTTCCAAGACCATTGACCTATCCACGACGTACCTGGGTCTGAAGTTGAAGAACCCGCTGGTTGCCTCGTCCTCGCCGATGTGCGAGGACGTGGGCAACGTCCGGCGGATCGAAGATACCGGCGCCGGNNGGGTCCGAGATCTCCGCCGAGTCCATTACCCATTTTCCGGAGCTGACCCATCGGGTGATGGGGCCGGACGCCTACCTGGCGCACATCGTGAAGTGCAAGCAGGCCGTCGGAATTCCGGTGATCGCCAGCCTCAATGGCACGACCAAGGGCGGATGGATGCGCTATGCCCGGCAGATGGAGCAGGCCGGCGCCGATGCCCTGGAACTGAACATCTACTATATCCCGGCCGACCCCGACGTCACCGGCGAACAGGTGGAGCAGCGCTACGTGGACTTGATCAAGGCCATCAAAGCCGAGGTCTCGATCCCCGTGGCCGTGAAACTTGGCCCGTACTTCAGCTCGATGGCCAACGTGGCCAAGAAGCTCGACGCCGCGGGCGCCGACGGCCTGGTGCTGTTCAACCGCTTCTACCAGCCGGACTACGACCTGGAAGCCCTGGAGGTGGTCCCCAACCTGATTCTCAGCAACTCCCACGAGCTGCTGCTGCGGCTGCACTGGATCGCGGTAGTCTACGGATCCGTGAAAGCCGATCTCGCCCTGACCGGCGGAGTCCACAGCGCCACCGACGTAGTGAAGGCGATGATGGCCGGCGCCCGGATCGCGATGATGACTTCGGCCCTGTTGAAGCGCGGCATCAGCTACCTGGACACGATGACGACCGAGCTGCTGATCTGGATGGGCGAGCACGAGTACGATTCCATCAAGCAGATGCAAGGCAGCATGAGCCGCATGTCTGTCCCGCAGCCCAACGCCTTCGAGCGCGCCAACTACATGAAGGTCCTAAGCTCCTACGCCATGCGGTAACCGTACGGTATGCTTTAGCTTGCCCTGTGTTGGTTTTTCTTGCCCTGGAAACCAACACAGGCAAGCGTGTCGTTCGTGGCGCGGACACTTGTGTCTGCCGCGTCGAGAATCGTCTGGACGTTTTTCGGACCCTCGCCTGCTCCTGACGCTTCTCACGCTATCATGAAATCTCCGTGACCACCCTCCTGGCCCTGCTGCGCCAGAACCGCAACTACCGCTACACCTGGATGGCGCAAGTCGTCAGCGAGATCGGCGACTACTTCAACAACATCGCGGTCTTCGCCCTCGTCATGGAGAAGTCCGGCTCGGGCCTGGTGGTCTCGGGGGTGATGCTGTCGCGCGCCATCCCCGCCGTCCTCGCGGGACCCGTGGCGGGCGTCCTCCTCGACCGCTTCGACCGCAAGCGCATCATGATCGCGAGCGATCTCATCCGTGCCGCCCTGGCCCTGGCATTCCTCTTCACCATCCACCAGCCGCGCCCCTGGCTGCTGTACGTGCTGAGCGGCGCTCTCATGTTCGCCTCGCCGTTCTTCACCAGCGGCCGCGCTGCCATCCTCCCCACCATCGCCACAGACGAAGAACTCCACACCGCCAACTCGCTCACCCAAACCACCGGTTGGGCGACCCTCACCGCCGGCACCCTGCTCGCCGGTTTCAGCGCCGCCCAGTTCGGATATGCGTGGGCCTTCATCCTCAATTCGCTTTCGTTCGTGTTCTCCGCCGTGTCCATCTGGCAGATCTCGACGCCCCGTGGATTCCGCGCGGAGCACACCCAGGCCGCCGCGGTCCGCCCCTGGCAGGAGTATCGTGAAGGACTTGCTTACATCGGATCCGTCCCGCTCATGATGGGGATCGCCATGATCTCGGTCGGCTGGGCCTTGGGAGGCGGCGCGGCCCAGATCCTCTTCGCCCTGTTTGGCGAGCAGGTGTTCCACCGGGGCGCCGCCGGCATCGGTTCCATCTGGGGCTTCGCGGGCATCGGACTGCTCCTCGGCGGGGTCACCGGCCACATGGTCGGCCGCCGCGTGGACTTTGCCGGCTACAAGCGGGCCGTCACTATGTCGTACATCCTCCACGGTGTCACCTATATGCTCTTCAGCCAGGTGGAGTCCTACGCCGCCGCGCTGGTTTGCATGATGTTCTCGCGCGTGGGCATGGCGGTCACCTCGGTGCTCAACAATTCCCAGCTCCTCCGCCACACCCCCGACCGGTTCCGCGGGCGAGTCTTCGCCACCATGGAGTCTCTGCGCTGGTCGGTGATGATCGTCTCGATGTCCGCGGCCGGCATCGCCTCCCAGTACGTCAGTGCCAGGACCATCGGGCTAATCGCCGGCGCCTTCGGGTCGTTAACCGCCTTAGCCTGGGCATGGTGCGACTGGACCGGCCGCCTGCCGGAGCCGTAGCTTCGCGAGCATTCCTCTTGACGCGGAGACGCGAAGCAAACCGAGCCGCGACCGTAAGGGAGCGGTTGCTGACGAAAGCCAAAACCGCTCCCTTACGGTCGCGGCTCGGTTCTTCGCGTCTCCGCGTCAAGAAACTCCTCCCCCTCCGTTCCCTCCCTCCCCTAAAGTATTCTCGCCCCTTAGCCGATAAGACCTGTGGGGAGGAACATTTGTACCAAGCTCACGGTACCGAAGCCGGCCCGGAGGCCACTACCACATCCGGCAGCGAATCCACACCAGCAATTCGCCCGATGAAGATCCTAGCCGCCGAAGACAACCCGGTCTTTCAGTCGATGCTACGCACTCTCTTGACCAAGTGGGGCTACGACGTGACCATTGCACGGGACGGCATCGAAGCCATGCAAGCCTTGCAGTCCGCAGATTCCCCGCGGTTGGCGATTCTCGATTGGATGATGCCCGGTATGGATGGTGTGGAAGTTTGCCGCCGCATTCGAGCCGCTGGCCGTGAACCCTACATCTATATCCTCCTGTTGACCGCCCGCACCGACTCGCAGGACCTGGTGGAAGGCATGGATGCCGGCTCCGACGACTACCTCACCAAGCCTTTCAATGCTCACGAACTGCGCGTACGCCTGCGGGCCGGCCGCCGCATCCTGGACCTGCAGGAGGAACTCCTCCAGGCCCGCGAGGCTCTACGCGAACAGGCGACCCACGATAGCCTTACCAGCCTTCTCAACCGGGCCTCCATTCTCGAAACGCTGCACAACGAACTTTCCCGGTCCCGGCGTGAATCCCAGCCCGTAGCGCTCTTGATGGTAGACCTCGATCGTTTCAAGCTGATCAACGACACNNGACGCCATCGGCCGCTATGGCGGTGAAGAATTCCTCATCGTGCTGCCCGGATGCGAGGGAGAGGCTGCCCGTGTCCAGGCCGAACGCGTTCGCGAAGCCGTGGCGGCCAGCACTTTCGACGCCGGTCCGCAATCCGTCGCGGTCACGTGCAGTATTGGTGTTTCCTGCCGTGCCCGACCTTCTCCCGGGCACACCGATTTCCTCGTACGTGAAGCCGACCTCGCCCTGTACCGGGCCAAGGATCATGGCCGTAACTGCGTCGAGATCGCTCGAATACAGTCCGATCTGCCGGACCACCTGGTACCCGGTCTGCCGGGCCTCGCGATGGCCATTGACCGGTGATGTGGGGCAGGTCGTCACGACCTGCCCAGCCAAAAAGTTGAGTTGGCCGTCGCGCCTTCCGTGCGGAAGGTTACAATGGAAAC
>PMTT01000477.1 GCA_003167275.1 Bryobacterales bacterium
GCCACGACTCCGGCCGGGAACAGGTATTGCCACCATTCCCCCGCGTCCAATGTCCAACGCGGGTAGGAGAACATCAGGCCGGCGGGCCACAGCAGTTTGCCCGCGTAAAAGCAGATGGCACGGCCCGCCAGCAGGAACCGCGCCGCCAGCCTCATCGCGAAATCCGGACCCTGTGCGCCGATGGATGTCCGCTCCATCCAGGCCGTGAAAATCCCCGCGCAGGCTCCCAGAGCGAGCCATGGCAGCAAGGGCCGTGCGTCACGCCGCCAGTCGACCCGCCCGCGCTTCCACCAAAGGACCACCAGCAAAGCCGCCGGCAGTGTAGCGGTGACGGTCTTGGAAAGCAGCGCGAGCACAAACAGTCCCGTGGCCAGGAGGTATTTCCGTTTCGAGCGGGTCTGGTCGAAATGCAACCAGGCCAGCGCCGAGCAGACGTACAGAACCCCGGAGAGCGTGCTCTTCTGCTCGGAGATCCAGGCCACGGCTTCCACGCATACCGGATGCAGCGCAAAAAGGAAGCCCGCCAGCCACGCTCCTGGGAGCGAAAGGCGCCGCAGGATCACAATCAGCAGGAACGCTGCCGTGGCGTGGAGGAGGACGTTCGCCAGGTGGTAGCCGAGTACGGAATCTCCCCAGATGCGGTGCTCGATCCAGAAGGCGCTGTGTAAGAGAGGGTAGTACTGCTGGGTGGCGCCGGGATCGAACCAGATGCGCCAGAGACCGTGGAGCGATTGTAGGTCAGGGCTGGTGAGGTGATGATCGTCGTCCCAGAGCAGGCCGCCGCGGAGCGCGGGCAAGTACGCGATCAGAGTCGCGAAGAAGAGCAGCGCCCAGGTTCCAATCGCGGCACCGGCGCCAAGGCGTTTCTCCATGGGAAGTGAGATTCCATCTTATCTCCGCGCTGCTGGTCCCAGTTCCTCATGGTTGGCAGGTGCGCCATGGCTGCAGCACCTTCGTCGGATTCTCCCCTACATGCTCGGGCCCGCTGAAATACACCGCCAATCTCCGAGGCGGAGCGTGCCGGCTCCCCTGTCGCGGCATCGCCTCCGGCAGTGTCTACCACCGCGCGGGTCTTCGTTGGGCGTCCGGCTACCAGTAACTTCACCAGCGTGCGTAGCGTGACGGCGCGCTAAGGGCCTGGCCGCGGGGTGTTCTCGTTAGTCGAGGCAGGCGGAGACAACCGGCCTCACCGCCAAACCAGCCGCCCGGTTCCGCTCTGTTATATAATTCACCAATCGGTCACTCCCCCAAGTTGCGTGACGAGCCTGACATTACGGAACTGCTGCGCGAAGTTGCTCAAGGCAACCGTCGATCGGAACCTCGCCTGATCGAATTGGTCTACACGGAGCTTCACCGGCTCGCGGCAAGCTACATGCGCCGCGAGCGCCGCGACCATACGCTGCAAACCTCCGCCTTGGTCAACGAAGCGTATGTCCGTCTCCTGGGAGGCGGCCCCGTCCCGTGGGAGAACCGGGCGCATTTCTTCGCCACCGCCGCTCAAACCATGCGCCGGATCTTGATCGATCACGCCCGCCAACGGCAGTCGGCCAAGCGCTCGGGCGCGGCCGAGCGTGTGACACTGGACGAAGTCCTCCTCGTGGTGGACGAGGATCCCACCCGCTTCCTCGATCTCGACACGGCATTGACCACGCTGGCGGAGTTGGACGAGCGCCAGGCGCGCATCGTCGAGTTGCGTTTCTTTGCCGGGTTGAACGTGGCGGAGACCGCGGAAATCCTGAATATTTCGGAAAAGACCGTCAAGCGCGACTGGTCGATGGCGCGAGCGTGGCTGGAGAGCCAGTTGGCTGGAGGTGTGTGACGCGGAATCGGCTCACATGACCCCCCAGCGTTGGGAGCGGATCAAAGAACTCTTCGGCGGCGCGATGGATCTCGAACCCGGGGAGCGGTCCGTGTTTCTGACGCGCGAGGCGGCCGGCGACGGGGAACTGCGGCGCGAAGTGGAGGCCCTGCTGCTCCGTCATGATACGCCTGGCGCCTTCCTCGACCGGGGATTGCCTGGCCTACGCGCGCTGGAGGCCGTGCTTGGCGGCCATGCGTTCGCGTCCGGGGAGCTGGTGAACGGGCGTTTCCGCATCCTGCGGTTCCTGGGCCAGGGCGGTATGGGCGAGGTGTACGAAGCCGAAGACATCGAACTGAAAACACGCATCGCCATCAAGACCGTGCGCTCCGAATTGTCCCAGGATGAGAGAATGCGGGAGCGTTTCCGCCAGGAGATCCTGCTGGCGCGGAGCGTCACGCACCCCAGTGTCTGCCGCCTCTTCGACGTCGGAGCGTGCGAGCGGCACGGAGCGCCATCCATCCTGTTTCTGACCATGGAACTGCTGTCCGGGGAGACCCTCGCCGCGCGGATCGGCCGCCTTGGCCGCTATTCCACCGCGGAGGCATTGCCGCTGATCCGCCAGATGGCCGCAGCCCTGGACGCCGCACATGCGGCCGCCGTGGTCCATCGCGATTTCAAAGCCGCGAACGTAATCCTCTCAGCGGAGTCGGATGGAACGGAGCGGGCCGTGGTCACCGATTTCGGGCTGGCCCGCGGCTTGGCTGTGGGCACAGCCGCCGCCGATTCCTCCGTAACACCCACCGGCGCCGCTGTGGGAACGCCGGCCTACATGGCGCCTGAGCAGATCGAAGGCAAGCAGGCCGGACCGGCGGCGGATGTCTACGCTTTCGGCGTGGTGCTTTACGAAATGGTGACGGGAAGGCGCCCCTATTCGGAGAGTTCCCCGCTCGCGTTGGCGGCCCGGAAAGTGCGGGAAGCTCCTCCGCCGCCCGGCGACTATGTACCCGATCTCGACGCAGGCTGGCAGGCGGCAATCCTGAAGTGCCTGGCAATCGACCCGGCCGCGAGATTCGCGCGGGCGGGCGATGCTTTGGCGGCGCTCGAATCGGGGCGATTGCCGGGGTTCCGCCGGCTCCGGCTGCCGAAGCTTCGCGGACGCCCTGTTTGGATCGCGGCGGCGATGCTCGTCCTCGCGATCTGCGCCGGCTTCTGGATTTGGCGCCGCCCGCCGGTGGCGTTGTCGGGCGAGCCGGCCAGGTGGTATGGACAAGGCGTCGAGGCGCTACACGCCGGCGCGTCGTGGCGGGCCAGCCGGCTGTTGGAGCGGGTCGCCTCGGTGGCGCCGGCCTACCCTCTCCCGCATGTCCGTTTGGCGGAGGCATATACGGATCTCGATATGGCCGATCAGGCCAGGTACGAAATGCTGAAGGCCGGCGAAGCGGCGCCTGACCGCTCGGCTCTGCCGCGGATCGTCCGGCTGGAACTCGAGGCGGCACAGGCCACCGCGCTTCGAGAGTTCAGCCAGGCGGCTGGCCGCTACGCTCAACTCGCCGACCTCGAGACCGGCGACCGCAAGGTTGGTCCGCTGCTTGACTGGGGCCGCTCGCTGGAACGGGACAACCAGACCGACAAGGCCATCACCGCCTACCAGAAGGCCGCCGTCCTGGACCGGCAGAATGCGGCCGCACACCTCAGGCAGGCGGTCCTGCTCGCGCGGCAGGGGAAACTGACCCAGGCGGCCCCTCTATTCGGCGAGGCGGAGGCAAACTATCGGCTCACCGGTGATTTCGAAGGGATGGCGGAGGTGCTCTTGCAGAAGAGCGTGGCCTTCCGGAATGGACGGAAGCTTGACGATTCGCGGACCGCTGCCGCCCAAGCCTTGAGTCTGGCTACAACTTCGGGCAATCTGGTTCAGCAAATCCGGGCGCATTTTGAATTCGCGGCCATAGCCATTGGCGAGGGACACCTGGATGTTTCGGCCAGCGAATCGGCGGCGTCTTTGGATCTGGCCCACCGCGAAGGGCTGGACAATCTCTCGGTATCGGGACTGAATGACCTCGGAAGCGCCTATCTTACGCAATACAAGACAGAGGAGGCAGCCGATGTTCTCAGGCAGGCTATGGAACTGGCCAAGCGGATCCGGAACCAGGCCGGCGAAGCGCGGGCATCGCTGTTGCTGGGCAGCAGCCTGCAGCGGGCCGGCGCACCGGAGCGGGCATTGCCCTTCATCGAATCGGCCCTGCGGTTCTGCCGGAAGGGTGGTTACCGGACGGCACTCACCGCGACGCTCACGCTGTTGGCCGACACGCAGATTACGCAAGGCCTCTACCAGCCGGCCTGGGAGGAGGCCGTCGAATTGCGGTCGTTCGCCGATTCGGTCCAGGATCGCCTGCAGGCGACCATCGCCTGGGAACGGGAAGCGGATATTGAGACATGGCAGGGGCGGTATCCCGAAGCGATCGAGGTTTACAAAGGAAGTGCGGACAGTTATCAATCGCTCGGCCAAACAATGCGCGAACTGTATGCCAAGGCCAACCGTGCCGACCTGTTGTGGCGCCTGGGGCGCGATGGCGAGGCCCAGGCGTTGCTCGACGACGTCGAGCGAGGGATTACACCGCTGGGCGGAGGGGGAAAGCCGATGGCGGTCCGCGTAGCTACGATCCGCGGCGCGGAGGCGCTGGCCCGCCGCGATTTCGCGAGGGCTTCGGAATTTGCCGCACAGGCCCTCAGCGGCGATCCGGGCGGCAGCCCTTACCGGACGATGCAAGCCCGCCAGATCGAGGGATTGGCCAAAGTCCATAGCGGCCAGGTTTCCGCTGGAAAAAGGCTCTGCGACGACGTACTGGCTCTGGGGGATCGCGCGCCGCATGTCGGGCTGAGGGCGGAGATCGAGATCGGGGCTGCCGAAGCGGCCCTGGCCGCGCGTGACACGAGTGCGGCGGGACGGCTGGCCCGGCAGGTTCTGACGGATTGCGAGCGGCTTGGCGAGGAGGAAATGGCCTACCGCGCGGCGCTGTTCGCGGCAGCGGCCGCCCGCCGTGGAGGTGTTACGGAAGCATCGCGGCAGGCCGAAGCGGCTGTCGCCAAGCATGCATCTTCACTGGAAGTTCTGTGGGGTAAGGATGCGTTGGCCATCTACCAGAAGCGGCCGGATCTCATTGCGCTCCGGCAGGGCAAATAGAAAGGAATGTGTCATGACGACTAAGGTGTTACAACCCCTGGTGCTCGCAATCGCACTGTGCGGACTGCTGGAAGGCCAGACGGCCAAGCAGCCCCCAAAAGCGGCTCCGGCGGCCGCGGCATCGAGCCACGGCGGCAATCCGGATGTTTTGTCGTTTCACGATGCCCCCATCATCGTCAGCGACGGATCGGTGTCGGTGACTTTCGACACCACTTTTTTTGCCGATCTGGCGCAGCCTTCCACGACACGCCCACCGGCACTCCAGTGGCAGGCCCTACTGGACGCGAACCCGGCGCAAAGCCTCGCAGGAGCGCTGATCTCGCACACACACGCAACGTGCAGTGCGCTCAGCATACCGAACGTTGCGCCTGCAGCAAGGATCAGGTACCAGTGTCCCAGCAACTGCATGACGTCGACTGATCCGGTGAAACACCATCTGCTGGTGTGGAATTCGGGTCAAGTTCAGGATGTTCCGCTCCAGGACTGTGACAACATTAGCATCGCGGTTTCGCCGGTCCAGGGTGCTCAGGGGGCTCCGGGGCAGATCAGTATCGGGATGGAGTTTGTCGCGCAATTCGCACATACCAGTACTGCAGCCCAAGTCGTAGTCATGCCGCCGGCCAATACCACGGCTCTGAGGACAAAAGGCCCGACAACGCTCCCCGTGGCACAGACGATGGCTTGGGT
>PMTT01000112.1 GCA_003167275.1 Bryobacterales bacterium
CAGATTGAAAATGGCGGGAAAGGTGGTGCTGCGGATAAACCTACAGACTTCAAGATCGAACTCGGGTGGCCTTCGTCTTGGGTGAATATGGGAATACGATCACTCTTTATAGCCAAGCTCAGGCAGGAACAGTAGCTCGGTGGAGTATGTGCCCTATATCGGCCGCGACGTCTCATTCACTGGCAGTGCTCCCCTGATTGCGGCAGACACCTGCTGGCCATGTACTTGGCGGGGACCACCTCCACGCCGGACTCTCCCGTCACCAACCGGCCAAAGACCGGATTTATTGCGCTGAAGCTGAACCCGGCCGGCAATAGTGCTGACGGTGGGACTTCGAAGAGCCGGGCGGGAGTGACGATCGCGATCCGCTGAGGATGTGCGCGCGGTCAGTTCGTTCGCGGCCGCGCAACGCGAAACGAGTACGCTTCCACATCGCGGTCACGCGCCTTTTCGGGCGCTTGCAGCAGAATCGTGTAGTCGCCCGAGGGTAGCGCGTTCACGGGGATTTCCACTGTGACGCGCTGCCTGGCGCCAGCCGGGCTGGGGGTCAGGCCATCTTGCCCCCAAACCTGGCGATCGGCATCTACCGAACTTACAACCACCGTAAAGGCGCTATACCGCTCGACAGCGTCGAATTCCAGTTGCAGGCGAACCACGTCAGCGCCGGCGGGGACTTGGAGGGTTAACTGGGGTTTAACCGAGCGCCCGGGTACGCCGCCACGCTCAACGCTCGGCGGCAAGAGAAACGACACTGCAGGCCCCGAAGGCGGCCTGCTCACGGCGCTCGCGAGTGTGTGGAGATGCGACCGCAGAGTCAGATCCTGCCAAGCGAGGAATATGACGACCGCCGCCGCGGCGATAAGGGATAACTTCCAGAACTCGAAGGTGTGCGGCGTTGGCGCGGTGGGCGCCGACGCCGGAAGGGACGGCGTGCGCAGGGAAGCGGCATCGCCGCCCCCGGCGGTCATCATTTCTCTTGTCAATTCGTATTTCCGCCGGAGGTGCGGATAACTCAAGAAGTACCGGTCGAACCGGAGTTGCTCATCGGGCGGCAACGCACCGCGGATGGCGTCCCGGATCAGTTCGCATTCCAAAGCCTCAGTCTGTTCCAGGAGGCCCGGTTCGGCGATCAGGCGCTCGTCAAAAGCTTCCCGCCGGCCGGGCGGCATGGCACCGAGCAAATAACCTCGCACCAGCGATTCATCTTCGGGGTTCATTCTGGAAGAGCCTCATATATCTAAAGGTGTGCCGAAATCGCCATTCATTTCCATCCTTACTGTCCGCCCAATAACCGCCGGCCGGTGGCGAGCATGGCCCTCTGCGCCCGATGTACCCGGATGCGCAGGGCGTTCCCGGTAATCTCCAACTCGGCGGCGAGCGCCACCCGGTCTTCATTGTGGTACCGCCTCCACACCTCGGCATCCCCCGGGTGAATGGACGCCATGCAGAACCGCAGCAGCGCCTGGCGTTCCATTTCGTCAAGGCGTTCCAGCGGATCCTGACCGGGCGAGCGCCAAGTGTCCGACAGGGCATCCATTTTGCGACGCCGCCATGACTCGTGCAGGACAAGTTTGGCTACTCCCGTGCAGTACTTCTCCAGGGTGTCACGGATCTGAACGTTAGCCAGCAACTGGCGCAGAACTCGAAAGAGCGCTTCGTCGGCGAGCATTTCGGGGTCCGCAGCCTGGCGCCGACAGTAGAAGGCAACTAGGCCCTTCCGAATGCTGGGATAACGATTGGCAAAATCCGTGAGTGTGACGGCAGGGTGCCCCTCCCCCGCGCAACTCGACTCGTCCGGCCTGTTACTCATACTCGCCATAGAGAGTAAAGCCTGCGGAGAAATATGGGTCCCTCCAACGGTCTCCCCTATCCCAGAAGGCTCGCCTGGCGGCCCGCAATGCCGCCGCCGGACGCTCGCCGCTGAAGATTCCCCGGTACAGGATACCCATAAACTCGGCAGTGGCCCGGTCCTCGCAAGCCCACAAGCTTACCAGAACCCGCGCACTGCCGACATAGAAGAAGGCGCGCGCCAGATTGATCAGGCCCTCGCCCCGCATGTCTTTTCCGAATGCGGAATAGCAAGCGGAAAGAGTGACCATCTCGCACGACAGCCGTGGCAGGCCCGCGTACAGATCGTCGAGACGAATCAACCCGCTATCGGGAAGTCCCTGCCGGTTGATCAGGGAGAGGACCAGGCCGGACTGCTCGGGATGAACCTCATCTATCACGAAGTGCGTTGCCAGATGCAGGTATCGGTAGAGACCAATGTCTTCCGCCATCAGCGTGGCGCGACTGGCATCGAATCCCAGAGCCTTCAACGTGGTCCCCGGAGGAGCCGGTGCGACCACCACGGAAGCCTCCTGACGGCTGAACGGCAGGCGCGCCAAGGAGAGTCCACTGGCAACCGCCGACTTCACGGCGACGGCGCCGGCGTTCTGCGGGACGCGAGGATCGTCCGAATTGTAGACCGGATCGGCTAACACCGCCACACTCCTCGGCGCATTCCGTCGGCCGTGATTGACTT
>PMTT01000305.1 GCA_003167275.1 Bryobacterales bacterium
GTGGGGAGTTCTGCAAGACGGTCTCAAGACTTTTCAAAATATTCTGCCAATCTCTTCAATCACTTACAGCCCCTGATGGCAAACTCCCGCCCCCTCGCCTGTAATCCTTGTGGATGAGTACCCCAATGCAAATCGTGATTAACGGTCTCAACCCCCTAAGACCTGCCGGTTTACGCTCCGCCATGGGTCAGTCCCATCCCCCTGCCCGCTCCAGGAAGACCGGCCTCGGCTCCCGGCCCCAGGGCATGGCCGGCGAAGACCCCGCCGCCGGACTCACCTTGCTACCCCCGCCGGAGGCCAAAAGCCAATTTCGCGCAACCCCAATCGGTTCAACAAAAAATTGGGTTCGTTCCTTCATTTTGCCCTGTCGCGGAAGCCATCCCTTTGCAGCCTGCGCTGACCCGGAACGCTCCCGGCTACAGGGCTTAGACCGTCAAAAGGGCCACTTATTCGGCTGCGGAAACCCCAAATCCAGCTCCTCCCTGACCCGCAGCGCCCCACTCCGGGAAAGCTTTTCAGGAGTGCGCCCTAAAGAAATGCCGAAGAACTGCCGAATATCCACCTGTGGCTGAAGTATGAACGGTTTTCGCGGTGTCCAAGATGTCGATTCCAGGCACGTGGCGCAGGTTGTCAACCTGCTCGATACCCTCCGGACAGTTGTCACTCGGTTACGCCGGCGGCGGCCAGCGCGATGGTTCCTGGGGCTGGGGACTGGCCACACGCTTGCCGCCCGCCATCTCGGGCCCAGCACCTATGCTTCTCCCTCGCCCACGGAAGCCCCTTGTCGTCCTGGCGCTTGTCCCGTGGCATGCAATCCAGGTCCCCGGATCGTAGGAGTATCCAAATGGACACCTTGACCGCTATGACCCTCGCGCTCGGCTGCTACGCCGTATTGGATGATCTGCGCCGCGGCGCCATCTCCAATTGGGTCAATCTTGCCGCCATCGTGGGTGGGCTGCTCTACCACTCGATACAGCACGGTTGGCTGGGCCTGGCAATGGCCGCCGCCGGTGCGGTGCTGGGGTTCGCGATCTTTCTCGCCCTGTACTGCATGGGAGGCCTGGGGGGCGGCGACGTGAAGTTAATGGCAGCCTTTGGCGCACTGCTCGGCCCTCTCGGCATTTTGACCGCAGCCGTGCTGGCATCGGCAATCGGAGGATTAATGGCGGCCGCGAGCCTGATGCTTCGCCGTCACCGGAAAGCCATCCCCTATGGACCTGCCATCGTCCTGGGCGCCTGGCTGGCCTTATGGGCAGGTAGGTAAGTCATGCGCTTCGATCGAAGATTTGTCATCGTTGTAGGTTGCAGCCTCCTCTGGGCGTTTCTGGTCGCGTCACTCTTTTACAGGGTTGCCGCGAATGGCCAACCCCGCGGACCAGCCCCCGGAAAACCGCTGGTGGTGGCAGCCCAGGCGTTGCCTTTTGGGGCGATGATCGGACCCCATTCGGTCAAAACCATCGAGGTCCCAGACGCGCTCTTTCCGAAGGGCGGCTCCTCGCACACGGAGGACGTGGTGGGACGGTCTGTAGTGAGCCCTATTGAACCGGACGAGCCAGTGTTGGAGGCGCGGATCGCCCCCAAGGGCAGCGGCGTGGGATTGTCTCCCCTGATTCCGCCGGGTCTCCGGGCCATCGCCGTGAAGGTCAACGAAGTGGTGGGGGTCGCCGGATTCGTTCTACCCGGAATGAGGGTGGACGTCCTCGTCACCGGTCGCCCGCCAAACTCCAACGAGACGGTCACCACCACGGTGCTACAGAACATTCCCGTGCTCTCGGCAGGACAGTCGATTCAGGTCGATACCAAGGGCCAACCCATCAGCGCCACCGTAGTGACGTTGCTGGTCAATCCGGCGCAGGCCGAGGCCCTGACACTGGCCAATAGTGAAGGCCACATTCAGCTTGTCTTGCGCAACAACTCCGATCAGCAGGTAGCGCGCACTTCCGGCTGGCAGTCGCGCGAACTGTATGCCGTCGAACCCCGTGCAACTACTCCGATGGCAACCGAGCCAGGACTGGTGCGCCCCCGAATAGTGGTCCCCGGACCCGCGCGTCCGGTTGCAATCCCCCCGCCTCCGGTACCGCCGGTGGCGAACCTGCCGGTCCCACATCCCGACGAGGTCATCATGATTCGGGGGAACCAGAAAACCGTGGAATCGGCCCTGCCAAGGACAGACAATTCGAAATGAAATCCCTGACCCACAGCCCCGTCCCTTGCGCTGTCAGAGGCAGGTCGCGCGGTTTCGCCAACCTGGCTTCCACAGGTGGAGCAGGCAACTCCGAATGCCTCGCTTCCACAGGTGGAGCAGGCGGTTCCGCCTGCCTCGCCCGCCTGCGGGCGCGCGCCTTGCCGCTTCTGTTCCTGTTTCTGCCGCTGGTATTCCCCGCCCTGGCCATCGAAAAAATGCCCTCGGAACCCCTGGAACTGCTCCTCACGGTGGGCAAGGGCGTTGTGATCGACTGTCCCAAAGGGGTCTCGAGAGTTGCCACCAGCAGCCCCGAAATCGTGGATGTCGTCGCCGCCAGCAGCGAGGAGGTCCTGTTTCACGCCAAGGCCCTGGGCCAGGCCACCATTTTCATCTGGTCCAAAACAGGCGAGCGGGTGATCTATAACGTGACCGTCGAACCGAACCTCGAGCCGCTGCGAAGATTGGTGCGAGAGACCTTCCCCGACGAAGAGATCGATATCCGGGCCTCGCGCGACTCCCTGGCATTAGTCGGAACCGCCAGCAGTCAGGCCGTGGCAGACCGCGCGCTCGCGCTGGTCTCCGCCTCGGTGAAAGGGGCCGTCGGCAACCTCAAGATCGCTCCTGGAACCGCCGAAAAGCAGGTAGTCTTGCACGTCAAGTTTGCCGAGTTGAATCGGACCGCTGTGACGGAGTTCGGCTTGAATCTGCTCTCCACGGGTGCGACTAACACGGTAGCCCGGATCACTTCGGGGCAATTTGCGTCGGGCGGACTGTCCCAAATCACCGGCGCCACCCCAGGCGCGGCCGCGCCTTCTACCTCGTTTTCTCTGTCGGACATGCTCAACATCTTCGCTTTCCGGCCAGACCTGAATCTGGGGGTGCTCATTCGCGATTTGCAAACGCAAGGGGTGTTGCAGGTTCTTGCCGAACCCAATCTGGTAGCCACCAATGGGAAAGAAGCCAACTTCCTCGCGGGCGGAGAATTCCCCGTCCCCATCACGCAGGCAGGCGCCAATTCGGGCGCGATTTCCGTGCAGTACCGCGAGTATGGCATCAAACTTTCCTTCCTGCCCCAGGTGACTGCCCATGGCACCATCCGGCTGCACGTCAAGCCGGAGGTTTCCAGTATCGATTCGGCCAACGGAGTTACAGTCTCCGGGCTGAGTATTCCGGCGCTGACCATGCGCCGCTTTGAAACCGACATTGAACTGGGAGAGGGCCAGAGCTTCGTGATCGCCGGCCTCATGGACGACCGCGTGATTGAAAACCTGTCGCAGGTCCCCGGTCTCTCGCATCTTCCCATCCTGGGCGCGCTCTTTAAGAGCCGGTCCATCACCAAATCCAAGACCGAGTTGATCGTCGTCGTAACGCCGGAACAGGTCGCACCCGCAAAACTCTGTGAGTCGAATGCTCTGCCTGTCCAGGAAGAGGTCGGCCATCTTAACCAGCCGTCTGCGACGCCGGCAGGACATGTCGACCAGCCATGTCAGACCCGGCCGCCCTCCGGCGTCAACTCCAGTCCGGCCATGCCTATCCCGTTCCTGGAGCCCGTCGAAGATCAAAAAGCGAAGGTAAAAAAATGATCGCCGAAATGCACAGCGAAGACCAGGCGGAACTCAATTGGGAACAACGGCTGTTGCGCAATGCTGCCCGCAAGACCGAGTTGAAGCCCGAGTATCAGGAACTCAAGTTCACGCTGCATCGCAAACTCCTCGACCGGATCAATCTGGATGCCCTGGCCAGCATCGACAACGACCGCATCCGGGCGGAGGTACGCCAGGCTGTGCTGACCATTGTGGACAGCGAGCCGAATCTTCTCACCGCTACCGAGAAGCAGCAGATCAGCGGTGAGGTCCTCCACGAAGTCTTTGGACTGGGCCCACTGGAACCGCTGCTCCAGGACACTTCGATCTCGGACATCCTCGTGAACGGCCACAAACAGGTCTACGTGGAACGAAAAGGCCTTTTGGAACTGACCAACGTCCGCTTCCACGACGATGGCCACCTCCTGCGCATCATCGACCGCATCGTTTCGCAGGTAGGCCGCCGCGTGGACGAATCCAATCCCATGGTGGATGCGCGGCTGGCCGACGGTTCTCGTGTCAATGCGATCATCCCTCCACTCGCCCTGGATGGGCCGTTATTGTCAATCCGCCGATTTAGCACGGACAAGCTGATGCCCAAGGACTTGGTGGAAAAGACCTCACTTACCCCCGGAATGATCCGCTTGCTGGAAGCCGCCGTCCAGGCGCGTCTCAATATCATCGTCTCGGGCGGCACGGGTGCTGGCAAGACAACTCTGCTCAACGCGCTGTCGGTCTTCATCTCACCCAAGGAGCGCATAGTCACCATCGAGGACGCGGCCGAACTGCAACTCAGACAGCCCCACGTGGCAAGGCTCGAGACCCGGCCCGCCAATGTCGAAGGACACGGCGCGGTGCGCCAGAGGCAGTTGCTCGTCAACAGCCTGCGTATGCGGCCGGATCGCATCATCGTCGGAGAGGTTCGCGGCGAAGAAGCGCTGGACATGCTCCAGGCCATGAATACCGGCCACGATGGCTCCTTGACCACGGTCCACGCCAACAGCCCGCGGGATGCCATCTCGCGCCTGGAGGTGATGGTGTCGCTGGCCAACGCCAACATGCATCTCACGGCTATCCGGCAGCAGATCGCCTCGGCCGTTCACATCCTTGTGCAGGCTTCCCGTATGAGCGATGGCACCCGCCGCGTGACGAGCATCACGGAGGTTACCGGGATCGAGACCGACATCGTGACCCTGCAGGAAATATTCGCATTTGAAAAACGTGGCATCTCGCCCGAGGGCAAGGTCCTCGGCCGATTTGCGGCGACCGGAATCCTGCCGAAATTCAATGAGAAGCTGCTGGCCGCCGGAATCCGGCTACCCGTGGACATGTTTGACGAGATCGTCACGATAGGACCGGCATGAGAGTATCGGTTTTCATCCTCGCTTTTCTGACGAGCATCGCCTCCTACCTCCTCTTATCCGCATGGATCGATCGGCGGACGCGCGCAACCGCGCTACGCCGCCTTGCCGGACGGCAGTCGGAAGCGTCGAGTTCCCACCGCGCTGCCGGTCCGGCCTTGATGAAACTGGTAGACGAAGTCGGCGGCCGGTTGGCCACCCGGCTGCTGAATCGTCTCCGCCTCAAGCAGTCGGTGGAACGGATGCTCGAAACCGGCGGCCTCAAGTGGGGTGCCGCCGGGCTGACTCATCGTTCTGTAGGGGCTTTCCTGGCGGCATTCACGCTGGCAACGATTCTGATGCACAACCAACAGCCGATCCTCGCAGTGGTTGCCGGAGCGGGCGGCGCATGGCTGCCGGTAACCTACGCGCGCCGCAAGGCCGCTGCGCGGGTGAGAAAATTCGAAGAACAGTTCCCGGATTGCCTGGAGTTCATCTCCCGCTCCATGCGCGCGGGCCATGCCTTTTCGGTCTCGCTGGAGATGGTCTACCGCGAATTCAGCGAACCTCTGGCAGGCGAGTTTCGCCGCACCTTTGAGGAGCAGAATCTGGGACAGCCGCTCGATATTGTGTTGAAAAAGCTCTCCCAAAGGATCCCCTCCATGGACGTGCAGTTCTTTGTGTCGGCTGTGCTCTTGCAGAAGCGCACGGGCGGTAACCTGGCGGAGCTCCTCGACAAGCTGGCCCACATTATCCGCGAGCGTTTCAAATTGCGCGCCCGCATTCGCGCCATCAGTGCCCAGGGCCTGATGTCCGGCCGCATTCTCGCATCCATTCCCCTGGCTGTGGGCGCGCTGATGTTCCTGGTGAATCCACAGTACGCGAGATTCTTCGTGGACGATCCGATGGGTCATACGATGGTCGCCGGCGCACTCACTCTTCTCGGTATCGGCTATCTGATCATCCGCAAGATTGTGACGATTGAGGTATAAATGCTCACCATTCTGACATTCTTCGTCTTTGTATCGGTGGCCGTAGTAACGGCAGTGCTCGGACTGCGCCTGACCGACTGGCGAACGCGCGCCGTGGACCGGCTTGCGCCGCGAGGCCAAGCCGTGTCCCCGTTTCTCCCCTCGCCCAGCCTGATCTGGCAGCAGTTGGTGGCCCGCGTTGGGTCCTTGGTGCCGGCTTCTCCAAAAGATCTGCCCCGATTGAAGAAGCGCCTGATCCGCGCCGGATTCCGCGGCCAGGGCGCTCCCCGTTACTTCAACGGCGCCCGAGTAGTCTCGACGGTGGCCTTCGCCCTGGCGGCTCTGTTGGCCGGCCAGCAGTTCCAGGTCGCCCTGGACAACCTCTTCTATCTCACATGCGGCGCCGCCGTCCTGGGTTATATCGCTCCCATGCAGTACCTGTTGTTCCGCATCCGGCGTCGCCAGCGCGCGATCGAAAAAGGGCTCCCCAATGCCTTGGA
>PMTT01000921.1 GCA_003167275.1 Bryobacterales bacterium
GAGATGGGAAGCTGATTTTCGGACGCCAAGCGTAGTGAGGCCCACCCGGCGTGGGATGGGTCAGAAGTCCCGTTCGGGGAAGTTGCGTCCAAAGGTAGGTACCGAAGCTGGATCGCCCAACGGCCGACTGCATCCTGGCAAACGACATTATCTTAGCGCCCTATGGGATTCCATCCTGCGGCCGATTTCCAATCGGCCCTCTCGACCCGTGCGCCCTTTCCACAGTTGTCCACGACCTTCGAGAGTGTGTTGGTATGCCACTTCTCGACCTCGGAAACCGCCGGGCTGTATGATTTCCGACCCATCAGGTTCCTTTATCGGCCCCATCCATGGGATTGTTTTGACACCGGACCGTCACCACGGCATAATCTCTTCAATTGCCCGGCGGGTCTGAGCGCGACGCTTGTGCGTTTGCGGAAACTCGCCGGGGACCACTCTCTGTGGAGTGCCCGGCGCCACGTCTGCATGCCGGCCGAGTTCGTAGCGCCTGGCGAGCCTGTCTCTCGCCTTCCTGGGATTCCTTCCAAATTGTGATTCAGCAAGGGGTGCAAACTTGAAAACCAGCCGTTCGCTGATCGTCCGGATATCCGTGATGTGCTTGTCCTTTTTTGCCGCCGCGGTGTGTAGCCAGGCGCAATCGACTACCTCCCTCCGCGGAGTGGTGGCCGATCCCAGCGGCGCCGTCGTTCCCGAAGCCGTGGTCACCTTGAACAACCTGGAAAACGGCTCCAAGCGGAGCGCGCTCACGGGCAATACCGGCGAATACAGTTTCCTGCAGGTGGCTCCCGGCACGTACCGGCTGGTCATCGACAAGCCCGGATTCGCCACCATGACTCGCGACAACATCCAACTCCTGGTCAATACACCGGCCACACTCGATGTCACCATGGCCCTCAGCGCCACGGGTGAAAAGGTCAACGTCACGGCCGAAGAGTCGCAAGTGAATACCACCGATGCCACCGTAGGCAATCCGTTTGGAGAACGGCAGGTTCGGCAGCTACCTCTACAAACACGCAACGTGGTGGAACTCCTGAGCCTGCAGCCGGGGGTGACCACCAGCGGCGAGGTGTTGGGAGCGCGGCGCGATCAGAACAACATCATCCTCGATGGCGCCGACGTCAACAACAACCAGAACTCGGGGCTGGTGGCCCAGAACACCGCCACCGGCACGGGCGGGTTTCAGGGCTCGAACGCCAATGGTGCTATCGTCAATTCCGGTTTCAACGCCGTGCTCCCGATCCCGCTCGATTCCGTGCAGGAATTCCGCGTGACCGTGGCCGGCGAAGGCCCTAACCAGGGACGCTCCTCCGGAGGCCAGGTGGTGCTGGTGACCAAGAGCGGCTCAAACCAGCTTCACGGATCGCTTTACGAGTACAACCGGAATACCGCCACCGCCGCCAACACCTGGTTCAATAACCAGGCCGGCGTGCCGCGGCAGCCGCTGGTGCGCAATCAATTCGGAGGCTCGGTGGGAGGCAAGCTGGTGCGCGACCGGGTCTTCTACTTCTTCAATTACGAAGAAAGGCGGGACGCCAGCGGCACGGCGCAGGTGCGGGCCGTTCCATCCGACACGCTGCGGCAGGGGAATCTCGTGTTCCAGTTGACGGATGGCAGCGTGCAGACGCTCACCCCCGCCGACATCCGTCTGATCGACCCACTGCACCAGGGCGTCAACTCAAACATCCTCAAGGTTCTCAACCAGTATCCGCAGGGCAACAATCCGTCCTATGGCGAAGATGGCGGGCTGAACTTCAGCGGCTTCCGCTTCAACGCCCCCAGCCACCGGAGCGATAAAGCGCTCGTGGGAAAGCTCGATTTCCACCTGGATTCCGCCGGCAAACATACCTTGAGCCTCCGAGGCACGCTGGCGCACAACGTGGACGATCAGATCCTGGAGCAGTTTCCGGGACAAACGCCCGCCTCCACCTTGCGCGACGGCAGCAAGGGTCTCGCCGCGCAGTACACCGCGATCCTGAAGCCCCAGCTCATCAATTCGTTGAACGTCGGCTACACCCATTTCAGTCCCCAAATGTCCGGCGCTACCGGGCCGGTCCTGTTCATGACCAGCCTAGATCCGCTGCAGAACCCGTATGCGCGTCCCACTGGGCAGGTGCTCCCCACCCTCAACCTCACCGACGACCTTACCTGGGCGCACGGGAAGCACACCATCACCGCCGGGTCCAACGCGCGCCTGATTCACAACGATACGTCGTCATTTGCGAACTCCTTCGCCCGCTACGGGTATGGCGCCACGGAACTGATCGGACTGGGCGCCGATATCGACAACGCCATCACCGCGTACATCCAGCAGAAGCTCGGACCCAATGCCCAGCTTGCCGACCCGACCTCCGTCACCAACGGAATGGGCGCGCTGCTGGGCCTGGTGAATGACGATTTCCATACCGACCAATTCAACGCCAAAGGAACGCCGCTGGCCCAGGGGCTGCCGCAGGTGCGGAGGTTTGTGGAGCGCGACTATGCCTTGTACGCAGGCGATACCTACCGCGCCACCCGCGAGCTTACGTTGAATTTCGGCGTTCGATGGGAGAACTTCCGGCCGCCGTATGAAGCTAACGGCCTGCAAGTGGCGCCGACGGTTCCGCTCAACCAGTATTTCGGCGAGCGCAATTATCTCCAGTCCCTGGGTGTTCCCCAGAATGCCATGCCCGACGCGACTTTGAGTTGGGCGCTGAACGGGCCTTCGAACGGACAGGCGACCTGGTGGCGTCCGGACAACCACAACTTCGCGCCGCGAGTGGGCCTTGCCTTTGCGCCCTCGGACCGTGGCGGTTTGCTCGGGAAATTGTTCGGCAAGACGGGCGCCCTGCGTGCCGGCGCAGGCATCGCGTACGATCGCTTTGGCAGCGATCTGATTACGCAGTACGATCAGTTCGGCTCCATCGGCCTGGCTACCGCCGGGAACTTCCCGGACTCCTATAGCTTCAGCACCAGCCCCCGCTATGGCGGTTCCGCGCCCAGTCTGCCCGCCCCGCCGGCCGAGACGTTCCCGGTAACGCCCCCCAACATCGCCGCGATCGCCGGTGAGTTCATGGGCATTTCGCCGGACCTGAAGCCGCCGTACTCGTATGTTCTGAATGCCAGTTTTGCGCGGGAGATTCCCGGCAAGATGACCTTGGAGTTGGGATACGCGGGCCGCCTTTCCCATCGCATGCTGATGGAGGGCGATGTCTACACGCCACTCGAGTATTTCAAGGATCCGAAGAGCGGAATTACCTGGGAACAAAACGCCAACAAAGTACGCGCGCTTTTCGACGGCGGCTTGACGCCCGCCGCGGTGCAGGCCAACCCAAGCCTGGTCCCGACGCTACCATTCGTGGAGGATCTGTGGCCTGGGCTCCGGAACGCCGATTTCCCCGGCAGCGCATCGGCGAACTACTTCAATTGCGTGTACGGCGACTATAACGGCAGCTACCTGGATTGTCTCCACGCAACCGATCGCAACACTACCAGTTCGTATGTGAACGGCAAATGCCTGTCGGTCTATGGCTGCTACACGTTCTTTCCCTTGCAGGGAAGCTCCATGCCCACCTGGATGAACGCCGGGACGGCGCAGTTCCACAGCTTGACGGTGTCGCTGCGGCGGGCCTTCGCCGGCGGGCTGGCCTTCGATTTCAACTACACCTGGTCGCACTCCATCGACCTTGGTTCCGCGGCCGAATCGGGCGCGGGGCAACAAGGCGCGGCCATACAGAATATCTTCAACATCAAGGAATTCCGCGGATCGTCGGACTTCGATATCCGCCATAATGTGACCGCCAATTTCCTGTACGAATTGCCCATTGGAAAGGGCAAGATGCTGCTGCGCAACGCTCCGGGATGGCTGAATCAAGTCGTGGGAGGCTGGCAGGTATCGAGCGTGATCCGCTTCCGCACCGGCCTTCCAACCGCCGTCGCTGGCGATCTGGCCTACAATGCGAACTACTGGCTCAGCTCGCTGGCCATCGTGAATGGCCCGGTGAAGACGGGTGTCGGGATCGACCAGAATGGGAATCCGAGCATCTTCGGCAACACCGGCGCGTCCGGGTCCTTTGAAGACGAGTTGCCTGGCCATAGCGGGACGCGCGCGGCCGTGCGACTGGCCTCCCTGTTCAATACCGACCTGACCCTGGCCAAGTCCTTCCGTCTGCCGCGCGAAGGCATGCGCCTGCAGTTTCGCGCCGAGGCGTTCAATGCATTCAACAACGTGAACTTCAATAATCCGAGCCTGTCTCTGACCTCGCCCTTGACTTTCGGTGAGTTTCAAGGCGTGATGGATCCCCGCGTCATGCAGTTCGCCCTGCGTCTGGAATTCTGATTTTTCGTGGCACGGGCATTCCTGCCTGTGTGGTTTTGCACTAAACCGGACGCCGTCGGCGAGCCACAGGCAAGAATGCCCATGTCACTCAACTTTCATTTGCATTTTCCAAATTAGAATGCAACAATTCCTTTTAAGAATTCCACGCGAATTCTTAGCGTTAGCGGACTGCGTTGTCTTTGGACGAAAACAAGCTGCCCTCCGTGGCCGCCCGGACTGAATACCAAACGAGGAGCGCTCCTATAGAATGTCCAGCTTTCAGTACGTCAACGTACATAACTTCACGCCGAACCTGGGACAATGGACGAGTCTCGCCAATGTTATGGGGCCGGGCCAGAGCGGCAATTCGTTCACCCTGCAGATGTCGGCTGGGCCGGGACCGGTCATTACCTTCCTGTCTAATAGCGCCTTCCGTGTGCGGTTCAACCCGGCGCCGGGCGCGAACCTGACCAACGACATCACCTACTCCGTGGTCAATCGAAACCTCGGGCCTGTGACGCTCACCGTCACCGAATCGGCCTCCTCCATCGAAATCGATACCACCCTTATTCGCGTGGTCATCAACAGGAGCCCCTACGGCATCTCCGTCTATCGCGGCAATCAGCTCATTCACGCGGACACGCCCACTTATAATCTGGTTTACATCCCCGGGCAGGAGGTCATCGCCAATTTCAAGGCGTACCCGGCGAACGCCAGATACGTGGGATTTGGCGAGAAAGCCGGCTCCCAGCTTGTGAAGAACAACTTCACGATGACCTGCTTCAACTGGGACAACTTCAAATACATCGAAGGCGGCGTGCCTACCCAAGGGGGCCCGCTCAACCCCAGTGAGCCGCTCTACTGCTCGGTCCCTTTGCTGATCGAAACCAACCCCGACCCGGTGAACGGACCGGCCTACAGTTACGGTCTCTTCCTGGACAACAGCGCGCAGAGTTATTTCAACGTCGGCGCGAGCGACTACTCCAACATGTTCGGCAAGTATTACTTCGGGGCCCTGTATGGGGACCTGGATTACTACTTCCTGTACGGCGCCGACGTTCCTTCCGTGATCGAGCAGTACACCAACCTGACCGGACGGCCCACCCTGCCGCCCCGCTACGTCTTCGGATTCCACCAGGGCTGCTACGGCTACTATGACGAGAATATCCTGCTGGGAATCGCCGCGACTTACCGTGCTCAGGAGATCCCCATCGACGGTCTCCACATCGATGTCGACTTCCAGGACAACTACCACACCTTCACCAGCAGCAACAAGAAGTTCCCCAACGCCCAGCAGATGTTCACCACCCTGCACCAGCAGGGCTTCAAGTGCAGCACCAACATCACACCGCTGATTACCAGCAACCCGCTGGACGAAAACGGGAACCCCTCGGCGTATCCGGCGCGCGACAGTGGGCTCGCCCTGAACACTCCCGGGCAGGCCACCGGAGCATTCATTTACGACACACGCGGCGGCGCCGGACCCAATCCGAACCATTTCATCGGCGACGTGAACTACGGGACCAATAACAACTTCAATCCCTTCAATACCAATGCTCTCGGGTCGTACGGTTATTACTCCGACTACGGCCGTCCCGATGTTCAGCAGTGGTGGGGCCAGCAGTATGCCTATCTCGTCCAGACGCTGGGCTTGGACATGATCTGGCAGGATATGACTTGCCCGGCCATCACCAACGGCAATGACAGCACCTTCCCGCTTGACCTGATGGTGTACTTCTTCGGCCAATACACCGAAGTCGCCAAGGTCCATAATTCCTATGTGTTGAACCTGCTGACGGCCACTTTCCAGGGGCTGGCCGCCCTCCGCCCGAACCAGCGAAACTTCATCATCGCCCGCGGGGGCTTCGCGGGCATGCAGCGCTATGCCGCGCTCTGGACGGGCGATTCCGCGTCGGACTGGGACTTCCTGCAGATCAATCTTCCAGAGGTCCTGAACCTGGGTCTCTCCGGGATCCCGATTTCGGGCTGCGATATCGGCGGCTTTGCCGGTGGAAACATCCCGGACGGGACCACCGCCCAGCCTGTCTATCCCTCGCAACTGGGCGGCAAAGTCACTCAAGGGATTACCAACTACGAACTCCTGACCCGTTGGATGATCCTGGGCTCCTTTCTCCCCTGGTACCGCAATCACTACGATGGCTACAACAAGCAGTTCCAGGAACCTTGGGCTTATGGCGAGCCTGTCCCAACGAACTGCCGCTACTTCGTGGGCCTGCGGTATCGGATGCTCCACGTCTACTACAGCGCCATGTATCAGGCCACGCAAACCGGCCTGCCGGTCGCTCGCGCGTTGTTTCTGAACGACCCGAATGACCTGGAAGTCTACAACCACCTGGATGACCAGTTCTTCGTCGGCCACGACATGTTGGTCGCGCCCATCCTCACCCAGCACGAGACGGCATCCCCGCCCACCTCTCCGGTCCGCGACGTCTACCTGCCCGCCGGCAGTGACTGGTACAGTTTCACGGACAACCAGTCGCCTCTGGGAGCGCCCGTGACCGGCGGCACGCTGATCACCAACTGGTACGCTGCGCTCACGAATCAGCCGCCGCTCTACCTGATGCCCATCTACATCCGCGCAGGCGCCATCCTGCCGATGCGCGAATTGGAACAGTACGTGGGCCAGTTAGCCACGAATCCGATCACCTTCAACATCTACCCCGGCCCCGACAGTTCCTTCGAGCTGTATCTGGATGACGGCATCAGCAACCAGTACCAGACCGGGGCCTTTCGGACCACCACGATCAGCCATCAGGGGATTCCCAACGGCCAGACTGTTCGCGTGCTGCGAACCCACGACCAATACCAGCCGCCCGAGCCGTTCTATTTCGTCAGCTTCCTGGGGACCGACCCTCCGGTTTCAGTCACTGCCGCCGGCGCCGCCCTCCCGAATGTGTTCACGCCGGCGGCACTCTCATCCGCGTCAGCTAATTCCTATTACTACAACCAGAGCATCAAAACCACGTTACTAAAGATCTTCGACGTAGCGCCGGACATCACCCTGGAGGTGACATTCTAGTGATGACTCGACGAATGTTTCCGAACGATCCGCCTCAGATCACGTTCACCAAGGATTACCGCCAATTAGTGCACGGCGACCTGCTTCCCGGCAGAACTGTGAAGCTGATCTACGATGCCGACCGCCTGCCCTATGAACGCTCCGAAGAGCAAGGACAGAAGGCATGGACCGTTAAGGCCTTCTACAAATTCGTGGAACAAGGCGAGGTGCGCGCCACCGACCTGTGGTCGGAATCGGGAGTTGTTCTAACCAAGGTCACCAACGACCCTGGCGAAGGCACCATGATGATCTGCGACATCGACCTGCCGCCGGACGCCGACCACCTCACGGTCTGGTTCCTGAATACGGGAAAATCGGGCGCGCAGTTTTGGGATAGTAACTTCGGCAAGAACTACATCTTCCGTTTCGTGGTGGAAGATCTTCACATCGACTTGGCCGAAGTCGTCCACGATCCCAAAGATCCTTTGAGCTGGTTCCGGATCGAGATGCTGGCGTCGTCCGAGGTCTCCGGTCTGGCCGTCCTCTATCGAATCATGAACGATCCCTCCGCTGTCCGGGAAGAAGACACGCGCCTGCCGCTTATTCCCACCGGCCCTCCGGATTCCGAAGGGAAGTGCAAGTGGTCCGCCACGGCGCCGGTGCCGGAGAATGCGGTCGTTCGATTCACTCTGGCTTACGACGCGTACGGGAATCCTCACACCGATACGAACAGCGGCAAAGGATATCTGACATGGATAGGCGCCGAGCGCAATCCGCAAGCTGGCGTCGTCTAGCTCCTCATGAGACGTCTCATCGAACAGTCCCTAATACTGCCAGCCTCCGCTGAGCGGCTGTATGCGGCTTATCTCGATCCGGCGCTGCACGGGGCAGTGACGGGGGCTCCGGTAACGGTGAGCGCCGAATCGGGTGCGCCGTTTCGCGCCTTCGGTGGCCAGATCACCGGGACGATGCTCTCCATGATCGCGCCGAGGCTCATCGTCCAGTCCTGGCGTTCGGTGAATTTCCGGGATACAGACCCCGATTCGACCCTGATTCTCACTTTCGTTCCCGCAGGCGCCGATGGCCGCATCGACCTAATTCATATCGACGTGCCGGAACAGGACTATCAGGGCGTCACGGAAGGCTGGGAGAAATACTACTGGGCGCCCTGGAGGCGCTATCTCGCTCAGTGATGTGGCGCGGACACTCGTGTCTGCCGCGTCGAGACTCGTCTCGACGCATCCCGAGTTGCCTCAACTCTTCAAAATCCACCCCAAGAATACGAACAACTCCCTCAATTCTCCGTGGGCTTACGTGCCGAATCGACCACGAAGAACGACACCGGAACCTTACGCGATTCGAGTCGGAGGCCCAGTTGTTCCTGTAGGGCCGTGGGGAGTTCCGGGCCGGCATCTTCATCCCACTGCAGCGTGAAGTCATAAACGCCCTGTAATCCCGTCTTATCGATGACTGGGCCGCGCCCCCCTACTCCCGAGAGCAAATTCGCCAACATCTCCATTGAGTACTTACGAGCCTTGAGAGAAACCGGACGACCCCGCATTGGCTTGCCCGGCGACTCGCCGCCGAAGACCGTGCCGGCCTCTTCAGCGTTCGATTCTTTGAACTTTGGTCCGTTCTTCGCTACCACCAAGCCAAATCCCGCCATTTCCACACTCTCGCGGTGGAACTTCAGTTGGAAGCGATCCACCAGCAGGTTCTGCAGCATGGTGAGGAGCTGTTGCTCAGTCGCCGTCCTCGGGTCCTCCGCTTTTGCCTCCACATTGAACCGCTCGACCCCGCCGGCCACCCAGTCCGGACCGCCCTTGATCAATCCCGTGGAACGCAAATCGTAAGCAATGTTAATCAAATGACCCAACCGCGCTTCCGTGATCACGCATCGGCCCAGCGGTGGTGGAGATGTCTGGCTGGGACCGTACTTCGAGTCGATCCCATGACAACCGCCCGCGACCCCGCCTCGGGAATCGCTGGGGCTGGGCTTCACCGATGCGACTTCAAACTCGGGCGCGGCAGCGGCCGCCTGAGCTCGCAGGGGTTCCGTTTCAAGGCCGAGGAGACCAAGGCCCACTGCGGCAAACAGAGCGACGTATGATGCTTTCACACAGACCTCCGCGGGATATTTCTAAAGAATACCCGTTTCGAGGCGTCGACTTCAAACCGGCAAACCCCGCCTGGAGAAATGCAATGCAAAGTCCGGGTCGCTGGCCGCCGTCAGTCAGCGCGTGAACACGTGACGAGTGAGAGAGGGCAAGTGATAAGCCTGGTCGTGCAAATCGGACGGCTCGGACAATACCAGATAACGAGGATCGCCTCGACTACAGGCCCAATGGCCGCGCCCTGGGAGACAATCAGCAATCCGGGACTGAATTTTCCAGCCGCTAAGCGGTCCCGAAAGTGATTGATCATGGTACGGCGATCGTGGGATACCAGAACCCGGTTCGCGAGGGCTGCTCGTTCCAGGAGTTCAGGATCGCTGACGCCCCGAAGCTTGGCATCGGCGGCTGACTGGAAGTCAATGGCGGGCTCTTGACGCCGAACACCCGTAAGGATGTCGAAATTGAGATCGGCGTTCGCCTGAAAACGAATGCTCAAGAGTGGGACTCGCCCATCCTCGCCCTCGCGCGTTGGATCTTCTCCCACAGCACCGGATTGGCCTGTTCCATCGGAATCCCGCTAGCCTCGAACTCGCGCTCGGTTTCTTCGAGATACTGGTCGATGTCAGCCTTGTGGTCGAGGTAGAAGGCGATCGCCCCATAGACCCTGGACACTCTATTGAGGATCGGGAACTCCTCCATGATGCGCTCAGGGGAATCTCCACGGTTGAAAGCGTACACGACCGAGTCCAGAGAGATGCGGGTCCCCGCTACGTAGTAGCCTCCGTCACGCCGTTCGATGTACTCGCTATGCATCATCGATCTTCCTTTTCAGTATACTCGCCGTTCAAAACTAAAACACGAGCCCCGTTCGAAACACGTTCACTGCGTAGAAGTACAGTTCGGCATCCAGCGATCGTTTGATATTGTCCGACTTTCGGAAGCCGTGCTGCTCCCCGGTAAATAGCAGATATCCCACCGGCGTTCCCTTTCGCCGCAATGCGTCCACCATCATTTCGGCCTGTTCTTGCGGCACCACCATGTCTTCGTCTCCCTGGAAGAAGATCACCGGGACCGACAATCGCTCCACATGCGCGATGGGCGAGCGTTCCCGATACAGATCTTCCCGCTCGGGATAGGGGCCGACCAGGGAGTCCAGGTAACGCGATTCGAACTTGTGAGTGTCGCGCGCCAGCACGGCAAGGTCGCTGACTCCGTAGTGACTCGCGCCTCCGCGGAAGTAATCGCGGAAGGTCAGAGCTGCCAGTACGGTATAGCCGCCCGCGCTGCCGCCGGTAATCACGCTGCGGCTGCCATCCACCAGCCCCTGCTCCGCCAGGTAGCGCGCCCCGTTCACACAATCGTCCACATCCACGATGCCCCAGTTGCCGTCCAGCCGCTCCCGGTACTCGCGGCCGAAGCCGGTGCTGCCGCCGTAGTTCACGTCCAGCACCGAGATTCCGCGGCTCGTCCAGTACTGGATTCGCAGGTCCAGCGTGCTGGATGCGGCGGATGTCGGGCCTCCGTGGCATTTCACCAGCAGCGGCGGCTTGTCGCCTTCCGGAGCCTGGTAGTCCGGATGGAAGGCCGGATAGAAGAGGCCGAATGCCGTCAGGTTGCCTTCGGTCGGGAACTCCAGCGATTCCACCCGTGTGAAGTGCCGTGACAGGTCGGGGTCGTCCGCCACGGTGGTGGACTTCTTCAGCGTCTCGACCTTCCCGCTGCCCAGGTCCAGCCGGACGAAACTGGCCGGCATGGCGGCGGAACCCGCGCGGAAAACTAGGTGGTCGCCCTCGGCGCGCACCGACGAGAAATCGGTGAAGGGGAGGTCGAGCGGAGTCAGCCGTCCGGAACTCAACTCGATCGTGGCCAGCCGCTCCAAGCCCTTGGACACATAGGAACAGACCAGGCGGCCGGGGCCGGCGAAAGCGTAGGTGGACATGCCAAACACCCACTGCGGCTGGCCGAACTCGGCCTCCATGGGCGCGATGGCCTCGCTTTTCAGCGTGTCCAAGCCACATCGATAGAGGTTCCACCAGCCCGTGCGGTCGGAGACGAAAACCAGTGAGGAGCCGTCCGGCGCCCATTCGGGTTGAAACACCGACTCCTTCTCGCCGCCCGCGATCGCGATCGGCGCTCCTGCCGGCATGCCGTCGGTGTCGAGCGGCATGGCGTAGAGTGTGGTCCCAACCCACGGCATCCTCGGATGGTCCCATGACAGCCAAGCCAGCCAACTGCCATCGGGGGAGAGCCGCGGCGAAGAATAGAAGTCGTGTCCCGACGCAAGTACCTGGGCGTCTCCCGACGCCTGCAACGGGATGCGGATAATAGTGTTCTGCGGTTCCTGGCCGGGGGAGGTGTGGTCCTCGCGCACACCGATCCAGGCGCGCCGCTTGAGATCGATCGCGCCATCGGCATATCGAAAAGGGCCCTCCGGAGAGACGGGGACCGGTTCGACTGCGCCCTGTTCCAAACGGTAGAGCCGCTGGTCTGAGTAGTTCGAGAAGTAGAGGGTGCCGCCGGCGACCGTCCATGCGCCACCGCCGTACTCATTGGCTCGGGTTCGCGCGTTGAACGGTGGCGGATTCAGGTCCACGTCACCGCCCCGAAGCCGGCCCACGACGACATACCGTCCGGCCTCGTTCGGCCGCGATTCGAGCCAGTAGACGTCGCCGCCGTCCAGCCGGATTTCGGAAAGCCCGATGGACTTAGCCACGATCAGGTCGGAAGTGATGGGCGATTTCCAGGACCCATAAGGTGCGCTCTTCATACCCCTACATTGCACCACATTCCCACTCCCGGCCCTCCTACCGGGTGCAGCAACGACCGCAACCGAGCCGCGACCGTCAGGGAGCGGTTGCCCCTGATTAAACCACGAAATCCCTAATCCGGTTACCCCCGCCCTTCACCCCCTAACCCATTCCTGATGCTTTCTTTACGACTTCCTTATCTTATGGCTCCCTCCCTACGCTGGAATCATGGATGTTCGCGGTGAGTTGGGCATCGACCCCGGGTCGCTCGACACGAACGGTGTCGGCGAAATATCGAGATCGGGAGCACGGAAGCCATGAACGATGCGATTCCGAACCTCCTGACAGCGAAGGGCGGTTTCCAACTGCGAAATGGTCAGTTCGCCTTGCGAATACAATCGACGGATGGGAATCGCTGGTGCTAGTCGATCGACGGGCAAAGCAATGCTGCGCGCCTGGGAGTCCAATTGCCAGGAAGGGCGGCATCAGGTCTCGGCGATAACTAGTTTCATCTTATAGAATCCTAATTTCTTCTTTACGACTTCCTGACGCGATTGCCTCTACCCTGAGTGCAGATAGCATGCAAGGTCGCGGCGAACGTCGGACTGACTCCGGCCAACTCGGCTCGAACGCATTTATCGGGTGAAACACGGTCCAGGAGGCCACGGTCATGCTTGGCGACTTTACCAAAAGCATTTGTCGTGTATCGAAAAACGCAATTGCGGTTTCGCTGTTGGTGTCACTCACGCCCTGGGTTGCTCTCGCTCAGGAAAAGACGGATCAAAGCTCCACTGAGTTGAGCCGACGCGTGACCGAACTCTCCGCACTGGTTCAAAAGCTTCTGGCGCGAGTCGACGAACTGGAAAAAACATCCCGCGTATCTAGCCCGCCCGCTGTGTCCAACCCCAGTCCGGCTGCGCCGGAGCAATCGCCTGCATCTCAAAGTCTATCGACGCCCAGCGCATCGCGGAGCGGAGCTAGTCTTCTCGGCGGTACGACCGTCAATTTCCTGTTCGACGGTTACTACGGCTTCAACTTCAACAATCCGATCGGACGTGTAAATCTTCTTCGCGCCTATGATGTGTCCGCCAACGCATTCAGTCTGAATCAGGCAGATGTAGTTATCGAGAACGCCGCCGATCCGGCGCACGGCAAACGGTTCGGCCTCCGCCTTGACCTGCAGTATGGACAGGCGACAGCCACACTCCAGGGAAGTTCTTCCAACGAACCGCATCCAGATGTCTATCGCGCGATCTTCCAGGCCTATGGCACCTACGTCGTTCCGATTGGCACGGGGCTCACCCTGGACTTTGGGAAGTGGGCCAGTTCCTTGGGGCTTGAGGGCAACTATACCAAAGATCAGATGAATTACTCCCGCTCGTATTGGTTTAACTTCTTGCCCTTCTATCATATGGGCGCGCGCTTGAACTACAAGCTCAATGATACCGTTGCTCTGAACTACTGGGTCACGAATGGCACCCAACAGACAGAACCATTCAATGGCTTCAAGGATCAGTTGTTCGGGCTCAACATCGCCCCACACAAGAATGTGGCCTGGACACTGAACTATTATCTGGGGCAAGAGCACCCTGACGTACAGTTTCTCCCGAATTCCACCGGAGGGAATCTGCCCACGGCACAAGGAATACCGTTCGAGCCGATCCCGAACCCGCCCAATGGGAAGCTACACATCTTCGACAGCTACTTGACTTGGCAGGTGTCACCCAAGCTCACCCTCGCCGTGGAAGGCGACTACGTAATCCAGCGCCTCCTGACAACTTCTGCTCCGTCGCACACAATCGGCGGAGCGGGTTACGCTCGCTATCAACTCACCCCGAAGCTCGCAATCGCCGCAAGGACGGAATATCTCTCCGACCGTGGCGGCCTCTTCACTGGTACGACGCAGGCGATCAAGGAAAACACCTTTACCTCGGAGCAAAAGCTTGCAGAGGGGTTGATCATGCGTGGAGAATGGCGCCGGGACGCTTCCAACCATCCCTACTTCCTGACAGACACACTCGGAATCTTGAAGAAGGAGCAGAATACCGCGACTCTGGGCGTCATTTGGTGGTTTGGCGGCAAGGAGGGTGGCTGGTAAGTTTGGCGCACTGCACATATTCCGCGTAAAGGCCGTCGAAGCAATCCTGAAAAGTAACAGCCTCAACTATTCGACCGTGAACGCTTCAAAGTTGAATGATATGGGCGAATCACAGATACCGGCAGTATCGTCTGCTGATTGTTCCGGTGGAAACTTAGTTGAAATGGGCACCGGCCTGACACCTGGCGCAACCACGAACATACGGAATGCAGTGCAGGAGGGATTGAATTATCTGGGTATCTGTGCCCACGCGGGCGGTGTGAGCGCGGACCACCCAACGTGCTTTCCTTTTTGAAACCCGTTGCTGCTTCAACCGCCGCCCGTTCCACCACCCCCGCCAGTGCGTTGGGAGATGTCGTCCCCTGGCTCGCCGAAAATGGCGTTGAACCCAGTCCATTACCGGACACTCGTCGATTGCGCGCAAAGGAGCTGGCAGCGCACTCCCGCGGCCCGCTGCCGGGATGCTCACCTGTCGCCCCCGTGGAGCAACCCATAACCCCAGCCCCCGCCACCCATCCATCACGCTGAAAAGATCCCATGGAACTCCTGGCGTCGACCCTCTCCCAACCCCTAACCCATTCCTGATGCTTTCTTTACGACTTCCTTATGGCTCCCTCCTTACGCTGGAGTCATGGATGTTCGCGGTGAGTTGCGCATCGACCCCGGGTCCCTCGACACCAGCAACGTGAGAGAGGATCTGGAGATTGTAGTGCCTTACACGGAGCGGTCACTGACCCAGGCTGTTCTGGACCGCGCTGCCGGATTGACCGCCGGGCTGAATGCCAGGGTGATGCTGGTCGCCATCCACACCGTACCGTATCCCGCCCAATTCGAGTGCCAAACTGCAGTCCATGCCTACCTGGTGGAGCAACTGGTGGAACTCGCCAGCCGCTGTGCCTTCGCTGTCGAGCCGCAGGTGGTGTTGGCCCGAAGCCGCGTGGACGGCTTTCGCCACGTTTTGAGCGATCGCTCCACGGTGTTACTGGGCACCCGGAAGCACTGGTGGCGTACTCAGGAGGAAGTCCTGGCGCGCGACCTGGTGCGGGACGGGTATAATGTTGCATTGCTACATATCGCATAGGTGACCAAATGTTGGATCTGACGTTTGTGCTGATCACAGTCCTGTTTTTCCTCGCGGGCTGGGCATTCGTGAAGGGATGCGACCGCCTGTAGGGCGTCGCCTCGGAGACTACCAATGGAATACTTACTAGCTTTGATCGTTGCGGTGGGAGTGGGCGTGTACTTGTTCTTCGCGCTGCTTCGTCCCGAGCGTTTCTGAGAGGAACTCATGACCGGGAATGGAATTCTACAAATCGCGTTGTTCTGTCTGGTTTTACTGGCGCTGGCGAAACCGCTGGGCGCCTACATGGCGAAGGTCTTCAGCGGCGAGCGCACCTGGATGCACCGGGTGCTTCGGCCCGTCGAAACCGTGATCTACAAAGTCTGCGGCATCGATGAGAATGGCGAGCAGCACTGGACGCGCTACGCGGGCGCCGTGTTGGTCTTCAGCGTGGTCGGCCTGCTGTTTACGTACCTGTTGCAGCGCATCCAGCAGTGGCTGCCGCTGAACCCCCAGGGACTGGGCAACGTCGGTACCGATCTAGCCTTCAACACCGCCGCCAGTTTCACCACCAATACCAACTGGCAGTCCTACGTGCCGGAAGTGACCATGAGTTACTTCACCCAGATGATCGGCTTGGCCACCCATAATTTCTGGTCCGCCGCCGCCGGCATTGCGGTCGCCATAGCGTTCGTGCGCGGTTTCTCGCGCCATTCGGCCAAAACGCTGGGCAGCTTCTGGGTGGATTTCACGCGCGCCAATCTGTATGTGCTGCTGCCTCTGGCGGTGGTTGGCGCCCTCCTGCTGGTCTCGCAGGGCGCGATTCAAAACTTCGACCACTACACCAAGGCCTCCACGCTGGAAGGCGCCGTGCAGACGATTCCGCAAGGGCCGCTGGCGTCCCAGGAAGCGATCAAGATGATCGGTACCAACGGCGGTGGCTTCACCAACGCGAATTCGGCGCACCCTTACGAGAATCCTACTCCGTTCTCCAACTTCCTGCAGATGTTGTATATCTTCATCATTCCGGCGGGACTGACCTACACGTTCGGCAAGATGGTGAAGGACACGCGCCAGGGGTGGGCCCTCTACGCCGCCATGAGTATCCTCTTTCTGGCGGGGGTTTTCGTAGTTTACCCGTCTGAGCAGGCCGGAAACCCGAACCTGGCCAAACTCGGGCTGGAGACCCAAGCCTCAGCCACTCAGCCGGGCGGCAACATGGAAGGCAAAGAGGTGCGGTTTGGCATCGCCAACTCCGCGCTGTTCACCGTTGTCACCACCGACGCCAGTTGCGGCGCGGTGAACAATTTCCACGATAGCCTGACGCCTCTGGGTGGTCTGGTCCCATTGGTCAATATCGAATTGGGCGAGGTGATCTTCGGAGGCGTCGGATCGGGGCTCTACGGAATCCTATTGTTCGCCATCCTGGCCGTTTTCATCGCCGGCCTGATGGTAGGCCGCACACCTGAGTACTTGGGAAAGAAAATCGAGCAGAAGGAAGTCAAGATGGTGATGCTGGCCGTCATGGTGCTGGCGTTTACCATCCTCGGATTCGCGGCGTGGGGCTCGGTGGCGCACTTCGCTAAGGATGGCTACATCAATCCGCCCGGCCCGACCACGGCCAACTTGAATAACAACGGTCCGCATGGGCTCTCCGAGATCCTATACACCTACACCAGCGCGGTCGGTAACAACGGCAGCGCCTTCGCCGGGATCAACGCCAACACCCCATTCTTCAACACCACCATCGGGATTGCGATGTTGTCTGGCCGGTTCCTGATGCTGATTCCGCTGCTGGCCGCGGCGGGCAGCCTGGCTCAGAAGAAACTAGTGCCGGTCTCGGCCGGAACCTTTCCCACGCACGGTCCCCTGTTCGTGGCCCTCCTGGTCGGCGTAGTGGTGATCGTGGGCGCGCTGACTTTCTTCCCCGCGCTCTCCCTCGGACCGATTGTCGAGCACTTTTTCATGCATCAAGGCAGGCTTTGGAGCTAAAATATGGCGACAGCGATTGTGACACCTCCGCCGACTAACGACGACGTTACTTCGATCGTTCCGAAGAGAGGCGCCCGCGCGCGCCCGCTGCTCGATCCGCCCATCGTGAAGCGCGCCATCGGCGATTCCTTCATGAAGCTGAATCCGCGCCTCATGATGAAGAACCCCGTCATGTTCGTGGTGGAAGTCGGGGCCGTCATGACTACCATCCTGATGGTGCGCGATGTCGCCACGGGGGCCGCCATCGCCGGCTTCACCTTCCAGATCACGCTCTGGCTGTGGTTCACGGTGTTGTTCGCCAACTTCGCCGAGGCCATGGCGGAAGGCCGCGGCAAGGCCCAGGCGGATACCTTGCGCAAAACCAAGACCGAAACCACTGCGCGCCGCCAGAAAAATGGAAGCTTTGAAACCGTGCCGGCCACCCAACTCCGCAGCGGCGATATCGTGCGCGTGGATGCCGGCGAGACCATCCCCGGCGACGGCGATGTGATCCAGGGCATCGCCAGCGTGGATGAATCGGCCATCACCGGCGAAAGTGCCCCGGTGATCCGCGAATCGGGAGGGGACCGCAGCGCCGTCACCGGCGGCACCAAGGTCCTCTCCGACTGGATCAATGTCAAGATCACCTCCAACCCGGGCGAGACGTTTCTCGATCGCATGATCGCGCTGGTGGAAGGCGCCGAGCGCCAGAAGACTCCCAATGAGATCGCGCTCAACATCGTGATTGCCGGGCTCACCCTGGTGTTCCTGCTCGCGGTGGTCACGCTCCAGCCGTTCGCGGCCTACAGTGTCGCGGCCAGCGGCTCGGGCTCCGTGCCCTCGGTCACGGTGTTGATCTCGCTGCTGGTGTGCCTGATCCCCACCACCATTGGAGGGCTGCTCTCCGCCATCGGAATCGCCGGCATGGACCGCGTGATGCAGCACAACGT
>PMTT01000640.1 GCA_003167275.1 Bryobacterales bacterium
CCGTAGATGCGAACGCTGCAAAACCTCCGCTCACTGCGGAAGCTCTCTGCCTCGACGCGGCTTAGGCTATGCCCCCGCCTCAACGCTGCCGCGGATATGGCCAATCTCCAGAGCCGGCTGAAAGCCGGTCCCCAAATCAACCCACCTCTTCCATCACTTGGCGGGTTGCGGACTCCCGGTCGTCCCCGCGGCCTTGCGGATCAGATCGGTCATTTCGTCCAACAGTTTGGGCGCCACGGGAAGTTTGGGATCGCCATACGATGCGATTTGTTTCGCCGGGTCGTCAGACACTTCCTTTAAGACATGGTTCATCCCTTCCACGATGACCAGTTTCGCGGCGGGATTCCCGTCATGCAGCAGTTTGGCGTCACTGACGGCGATCTGGATATCGGTGGTGCCTTGCAAGATCAGAACGGGCATCTTCAACTTGGCGATTTCACGCGCCGGATCATATTTGAACCAGGAAATCAGGTACGGTTGTACGCTCGTGCGGAAGAGGCCCTCAAGACCGGCAGGAACTGAATCCAGCTTGTGGACGTCCTCGAGGGTCTTCACCATGCCTTCGATCTGTTTCAGTATTTCCGGCGGAGCCGACTGCGCCTTGAGTTGCCGCACAATGATCTGGCCTCCAGGCTGCCCCGGTCCGGCAATCGAGATGTACCCGCTGGCCGACAGTTTCTGGGCTGCGAGCATACCAATCAGCGAGCCCTCGCTGTGGCCGGCGATCACCAAGGCGCCGAAGCGGTTGTCTTTCCTCAGGTATTCGCCCCACCGCACCGTGTCGTCCACGTACGTCTCGAATCGCAGGTCGTCCTCCTTGACCATGGCGGCTTTGCTCTGGGCGATGCCGCGCTTGTCGCACCGCAGGGAGGCGATGCCGCGCGCGGCCAGCGCTTCCGCGATCATCTTCAAGCTATCGTTTTTGGTTGTAATCAGGGAGGTGTTGCCATCGCGGTCGGTGGGGCCCGAACCGGCGATGAGCAGGGCGACGGGATAGGGGGCCTTCGCTGCGGGCAGTTCCAGCGTCCCATAGAGCACGCCGGTTCCAGTATCCAGACTCACCGAGTCTGCCGCGAGGAGGGCTCCGGAAAGGAGAAGTAGAAAAAAACACTTGCCAAGCTTCATAAAGTCATTGTACATTGTATATGTACAGGGTACAAGAGTGAAATTGCGAATCGATTTAAACTCCACTATACCGGTCTACCGGCAGATCGTGGATGGTCTCCGCATCCTGCTGGTCAATGGCGAATTGAACGCTGGCGACCAGTTGCCGCCGGTGCGCCGGTTGGCGCTCGACCTTGGTGTGCATTTCAACACCGTGGCGGAAGCGTACCGCACCCTGGCGGAGGAGGGATGGCTGGATATCGAACGGCGCAACGGCGCCCGCGTGATCACGCGGGCCTTGCCGAGCCCGGCCGATCCCGAAACCGAAGGCGCCTTTCAGCGCCGCCTGAGAGAGCTGGTGGCCGAAGTGCAATCCCGGGGCTTCGCCCGCGACCGCATCGCCCACGAACTGCGGCAACTTGCCGAAAACCTGGAAAGGAGCTAGCCCATGCCTGTGCCTATACTCTTGATCGTGCCGGTCCTGCTGTTGGTGGCCGGCTTACTCCATTTCGTTCCCCAACTGACCCGCCCCGATCTGTTCTTTGCGGTCACCGTGGCACCGGAATTCCGGCGATCGAAAGAAGGCCGGCAGATCCTGCAACGCTACCGCCTCTTCGTGTGGGGTTCCACCATGCTTGCCATCGCGATGGCGGTGGCGGCCGGCCTGCCACTGGCTGCGGTGCTGATTCCCGGGGCCGGATACTTGTGGGGGTTCGTGAGCTCGCATCAAAGAGCGCTAGCCTATGCCGCGGAGCCTAACCCCATCGTGGAAGTGGAATTAAGGGCCCCGCGGGAAGGATTCCCCGGAGGCCCCATCGTCGCTCTACTTCCGGTTGTAGCCCTGGGAGCCCTGGGCGCGTGGGCCGCATCCCATATGGATCGCTTGCCGGACCGCCTGGTGGTTCACTGGGGGCTGAATGGCGCGGACGGCTGGGTGAATACTACGCCCACCACGTTGTTTGGGTTGCTTGCGGTTTACGCCGCCACGTGTCTGCTCCTGGTGGGAGTTGCCTGGGGACTGCTGCACGGGTCGCGGCGCATTTCGACTTCGGGCCCGGCGGCTGCTGGCGAGCGTCAGTTTCGAAGACGCGTCGTGCTGATGCTCATCGCAACGGAGTACCTGATGGTGTGTCCCGCGGCGTTCGGGCTTCTGATGCCGGCCGCGCCTGGGATGACGATTTGGAGTGTGGCATTGGCCCTGGTGATCGTGGGTTTCGCCGTGAGCCTGTTCCGCTCGGGGCAGGGCGGCGCCCGCGCGATGGCATTGGCCGGAGGGGCGCCCACGGGCGACCGCACACCCGACGCCTGCTGGAAGTGGGGAATGTTCTATGTGAATCCCGCCGACCCTTCCATCCTGGTGGAGAAGCGGTTCGGAATCGGGTACACCGTGAATCTTGGCAATCGGTGGTCATGGGTGGCGCTGGTCGTGGTGCTGGTTCCGGCGGCGCTGGGAGTGATCTTCCTGCGGTGAGCCTCGTGGGTGTCCCGCCGGTTCCAGGGAATTGCGCCACAATGAGGAGTGTTCGAATATGACGCCACTCTCAAGGTCCTTCTCAAAGGGTCAGCCAGGGTAACGATTCACGCACTGTCCGGCCTCTCCATTGCCCGCTGGCACGATGTGGCGTTGTCGAGAGTGGAGGAGCCTCGCGTGGACTTATTGGGGGAGGCCGGCGATGGCAGCCTGCTGCATATCGAGTTGCAGAGCACCAACGACTCGTCGATGCCGTTGCGGATGGCCGCATATGGAGTGAAGGTGGCGCAGATCTATGGGCGGTATCCGAAACAGGTGCTCTTGTACGTAGGAGAGGCTCCCCTACGCATGGCAGGCGAATATCGTCCCAACGACGATGTATCGATCCGTTACAAGGCCGTGGACGCCCGGGAACTGGATGGGGAGCGACTGCTGCACAGTGACGGGATAAGCGATAATGTAGTAGCGATTTTGGCAGGCCTGAGCAATCAGCGGAAGGCCGTCCGTCAAATCGTGAGCAGGATTGCCGCCTTGGAAGAGCCGGGAAGGTGGTCCGCGTTGGAACAACTGTTGATCCTGGCGGGATTACGGCACTTGGGATCGCTGGTGAAAGAGGAGGTAAAGCATATGCCGATCACAGAAAGCATTCTGAATCACGACGTCCTGGGGCCCATACTCAAAGAGGGCGGGCTAAGAATGCTCCGGCGGCAGATCGCGAAGCGTTTTGGAGCGATTCCGGATTGGGCTGAAGAGCGCTTGGCGAGTATGTCCGCAAGCGATCTGGATGAACTCAGCGAGCGGGTGTTGGACGCCTCAAGCCTGGTAGAACTTCTGAAATAGCGCCGCGGCGGCCCTGACAGAGCAACAAGCGGGCTGGTGGCGTCTCGATCAAACGCCGCCCATGACAGCCGCGACCGCTTCCTAGCCGCCCTCGATAAGGTCACCGATGTCGAGCTGTTGTTTGAGCACGAGGATTTCACTTTTGAGGTGCTGGAAAGTTCGGCTCGTCTGAACGGGTTCCCACCCATCTCTGAGCTAATAAAGGAGCAGTGGAGTACTGATGTAGACAGAGTGCAGGCGATAATTAACCCGAAGCGCAAGAACGCATCGTTTGATTTTCGGACGCAGATACTATCCAGCATCATCGACGGTCCAATCGATGCCGACAAGCTCGATTATCTTTATCGCGACAGCGTGCACCTAGGTGTCCCGTATGGCCAGTCCTTGGATTTTGATCGACTTTGCAAATGTCTGACGGTGACTTATTCCGATGTTGACAACGCCGCGTGTATCGGTATTTCCGAGAAGGGTCGGATTAGCGCTGAGTCAGTTGCATTTGCCCGCTACGCGATGTTCATGTGCGCCTACTGGCATCACACGTCACGGGCGTTGAAGGTCATGCTGCGCGAGGCGATAAAGGATGTGTTGAACCTTGTAGGACGCAATGAAGGAGCGCGACAGCGATTTCGCGAGGACTTCAAGGCGTACGCTTTCGAAGGCATCGGTGGCGCACTTCAGTTAGACCTACTAACCGATTCCTCCTTGCCGAACCCCAATAAGATGGACCATTCGGATGCATCCATGTTGGGCTGGTTTCATCGAAAAGCTGGCCCGAAGGGACAGCGAATGATCGAGGCGGTACTAAATCGCAGGATTTATCAGCGGATTAGAGTGATCAGCTGCCAGTTTGCTCCACAGTTGCACGGGATGATATCGGGCCTTTGTTCGGTTCACCCAGAGGTTGTCGTCGACAAGTTTGTTCAGACTTTTGAAAGGCGTCTTAGAGGGGAGGTAATCCAGCGATGGAAGAGTTCTGGAGATGTACCAATGGAATGGTGCAACGAGTTGATGGAGGTAGATCCGCTCATTCTAATCGATGCGCCGTGGTATCAAGGTGCCGCGGAAAAAGAACTGAGGTATCTTCGGGAGGTAAGCGCGGGTGCATATGAAACGGAGGGTTCCGTGGTGTGGCGTGCGCTGCACGACCATTTCAACGAAAACGTCAGCAAAGTGCGTGTGTTCGCCCATTGGGACTGGGACGACCGGATAAGCCACGTCCTGAAGGCATCTGAGCTCGATCGATTGCTGACTGATGCTCATGATGAGTTGGTGCGCCAGGGCCAAGTCAAGAAGCGCTAGACAAACAACCGTAGCATTCCCGGCCGTGCATGCGCGACGGCCACCGGGCCAGAAGTCCCAATTGGGAAGTTGTAACCACGACGCCGGCGCTAGAACGCATGTCTCGGAGCCGAGACATCGTGCCGGAGGGGCGCCCACGGGCGACCGCACACCCGACGCCTGCTGGAAGTGGGGAATGTTCTATGTGAATCCCGCCGACCCTTCCATCCTGGTGGAGAAGAGGTTTGGAATCGGCTACACCGTGAATCTCGGCAATCGGTGGTCATGGGTGGCGCTGGTCGTGGTGCTGGTTCCGGCGGCGCTGGGAGTGATCTTCCTGCGGTGAGTCTCGTGGCTCGCTCGCGGGTTCCCGGGCGCCGTCTTAGTTATAGCCCAGAGGCCGCCTCAACTGGCGGATGGCGTAATGGCCAACACCTCCTCGTCGGACGCCGGCGCCACGTGATTCCAGAGACGCCCCCGCGCTACACAGCCGAGCGCGGGCCAGCCGACGAAGTAGCCGGCGACCTCCGGCCGTGCTCGCGCGATCGCTTCCGCAACAGCGTCCAACGATCCAACCGTCGTGAAGTTTCGGAGCTGAAACAGCAGGCGGTTTCGCTCGACGACAGTCTCGATCTCAGCCGGCGAGAAATACCTCGCGATGGTCGCCCTCTGCGTATGGCGCGCCACCGACTCCGCGCAAAACAGCGATCGGTATCCCAGTTTGCGCGCTCGCCAACCCCACTCTACATCTTCCCAGTAGAACGGATGATACGCCTCGGCATCCAGAAACTGGCGCAGTAACCCGGTCTGAAACAGCGACGCGCCGCCGCCCGCATAGAAGTGCTCAACCGTTCGCGTCGACCGCGGAATCAGATCATGCGTGATCACGAGGCCGTCTTGGATGAATAGCGACGTCAGGTTGGTCTCGTCGCGAAATCGCGTGGCATCCTTCAGGAGGATCTGGGAAGCAATGGAGAAGACCGACGGATCGCGGTGCCGGCCGGCGGCTGCGAGCGCATCCTCTTCCAGGACAACGTCGCTATTCAGCAGATAGACCCAGTCGTAGCGGGCCCTCCGCAGCCCCAACTTGATGGCTCCCCCGAACCCGAGCGGTTCAGCATGGAACTGCCACCGCACTTCCGGATATAGCACCTGCAATTCCCGGTAGCGCCAGTCTGCCGCGCCGTTAACGACGGCCAGCGTCTCGACAGGCTCATCCCAGTGGCGCGCGGACGCGCTTAACGCGGCCAGGCAGGCGGTCAGTTCTGCGACGTTGTCCCGCTCTGGAATCACCACCGATACGCCTGCCGCGAATGAGCGTGCCTGGTCGGAAGCGCGGCGTCTGCGGAACCGCGCGCCGATCGCCCGCCCGAGTTTATCCATGCCCCGAATGGCGGCCAGCAGAGGTCGCAGACTCAGTCTCTGCCGTTCGACCAGATCGGAATCAAAAGGCGCCTGCGAGGAGACCAGTGTCAGGGCAAATCCGAGGTCGCGGCTGTCGGGGCCGGCGCCCAAATCCCGCGGACGGTAAACGAACCGCGTCCGAAACTCAACGTTCCAAGGGCGCACATTCGCGCCCTGAATAGCAAAATCCATGCCGAATGGCATCATCTCCGCTGAACTGTTCCCAACCGTTCCAACGGTGTCCCGTTGCAGCAGATTGCTAATTCGTTGGCCTGCCCTTCCCGACCCGGCGGCAGAATTCCGCTGACGTGCAACTTGGTTGAACCCGCGCGCGGCTCGATCGATGCGACTGCCTGCTGGCTCGCCCAGACGTGCGGCTCGCCCGCCGGCTCGTGCCAGCCGTGCCCCATTTGTGTGTTGCGGCCACGCACCGCCAAAATCTCGCTCTGCATGCGTCCCGGTATGTAGGCAGTCTTCCAGGGACACGAGCGGCAGGCCGCCAGTTCCCCCGTGTGATAGTTCTGCCGGAATCGCTCGTAAGCCTCACCGCCCCAGATCTCGGCCAGCGTCTGGCGGGCCAGATTTCCAACCGGCAATCGGTCGTGAACTTCACAGGGCACGATGTCTCCATTCGAAAGCACGTGCGCCGTCTCCCACGGATTCTGCTCGCACGAATAGATCCTGGCGCCGGCCGGCAACTCACCCGGGCAGGCACGCGGCGCCTCTCCAAGTGCCTGCGTGGTGTTCGTGAACTGGGGATTGCAAATCGTAATTGCGATCTCCGGAAGCCGCCGCCGGGAGTCTTCCACGCGCCGGTTCAGATCGTCTCGAAACTCCGCGCGGTGCAATCCAGTGCCGGTGAGCTCACGCGGAAACACGATCGGAATCTCATCGCGCCGTATTACGGGAAAGATGCTGATTGCCGTGAGCCCCAACCCCATCGCCAACTCTGCGACCCCCTGAAGTTGATCGAGGTTGTGCTGCATGGCCACGAAGGCGAGGTCGATCGCCGGGGGATTCCGTGCGCCGCGGCAGAGTTCCACGAACAGCTCCAGACGCGTCCGCAGAGCCGCCAAAGAGCTGTGGCGGTAGATTTCCGTAAACGCGCGGGCATCCGCTGCATGGATGGAAACCGTCATCCGCGTCAAACCGGCCGTGCTCAGTTGGTGGAGGAGGCCGTCGGAGGCCGTCGCAAGTGACGATACCAGTTCCACGCCTGCGCCGGTCGATCGCGCCAGACGGATTGCGGGAATCAACTCGGGATATACCGTGGATTCACCGGAGTAGTTGAGCAGAAATGTGCGGGGGTCGGAAACCTGCCGCACGAGCGACTCGAATAGCACATACGGCATATGCTCACCGCTGCCGCGACGGCTCTTTCGGGAGCAGAATACACAATCGAACGGACATTTCGAAGTCAACTCGACCCACAGAATGCGAGGCGTCTTCGCCGCCAACATGCGGTTCTCCCTTCTTCTAAGACTCACGACCCTGGCCCGCCAACTACAGCACGAATGCGTCCAGATTGACCAGGCAATCCCGCGCCGCCGGGTTCTTCGTGCCCGTGACGCGAATTGTCAGCACGTGGGTGCCGTCAGCCAATCCCTCAATTGCCTGGTGGGTGCGATATTCCGAGGCCTGGGCATACTGATCGAGCACGGTCCGCGGGACGCCGTCCACAGCCACTTCAGCCATTCCGCTGTCCGGATCGCGCGCGTAAAAGAGCGTTATCTTTGTGCCCCGAAACGGGATCTTCAGGGTGTCGCCCAACGACCGCGATCTGGTGAGTGTGTGGTTCAATGCCGGTGAAGCCGAGAAATCCCGGAACCATGTACCCGCTCTGATGACTCGCACGTCGAGATCGTCCCATTGCCCCGGTCCCGCGGGTGGCGGATCCTTGATCCACTGCCGCGCTCTCTCTACGCCACCAGGTCCGGCAAACTCCGGACGGACGCGATAGAGCACCCACCGCCCTGGGGAAAACACAGGCTCGGCGAAATCCTGGAAAAACGCGGGCAGAACCCGTGGCCAGGTGTCGAGATCCTCCGCCACGGGAGACGCGATATTGAGGATTCTGCGTTCGTTCACATAAGCCAGCAGATCGATCGCTTCCCCGAGGTTCTGGACCCCTTCGTGCCGCAAATACGTGTGCCAATTTGTGGTGTACACCGGGCCGGCAAAGCCCGCGATGTGATCGAACCCGCAGAACAGGGCCGGCTCACCAGGCGCGGTCCGGTTGAGCACTTCAACGATCACGCGGGCCGGGGCCATCCGCCGGAGATACTCTTCCCGCGCGGCGCGGTTCCAAATCTCATTCCAGACGAAGTCCCGATGATACCAGCCGGCGGACGACTGAAACAGGATGTTTCCCAGAGCGGCTACGGCCACGGCTCCGAGCCCGAAGGCTCTTCGCAGGCGCGCGGTCTCCAGATCGTCGAGCCACAAGGCGATGGGCGCCATCAGGATCAACATCTGCGGGTAGAGGTAGCGCAGATAGGAGATTTGACCGAAGCTCAGCACCGCGGCGGAGACGCCGATGGCGGCGCTCCAAACGAACGCGCTGTGCCGCCGCCACAGCAAGACCGCGAGGCCGGCGGGCAATAGCAGGAAATAGTGGAATCCCGCCGCGCCGTCCGTTCCTTCAATATACATCCCGCTGTGAAAGGTGATGTTTTGGAAGGTGCGCCAGTTCAAAGGCTCTCGAAAGTGGCTCGCAATCCGCTCCGTAACGAAGAGCTTCGACCGGAAGATCTCGTTGGCATATGGGAAAAACGGGTTTCCGGTTTGCCACCACGCGATCGCGTGATAATAGATTGCGATCGTGAGCCCCGCGGCGGCGGGGAGGAACCAGAAGCGCCATTCGGGCCGGCGGCGCCAGGCTGCGAACAGGCACAGCGCCAGTATTCCCGGCACAAACGCCAGCGCTCCATCCTTGGCGCTCACTGCGAGGCCCAACAGGAGCGCTCCCGACGCGAAAAGACGCGGCGTTCCTCCCTCCCGATAGGTGCAAAACGAAATCAAGCACGCCAGCAGTAGTCCCGCCAGGAGATTGTCGATGAAGAGCGATCCAGTGACGACCTGCACCAGCGGCCCCGTCGCGTAGAGCCCTGCCGTCAACAGCGATGCCCGGCGCGTGCAGTGTCTTGCGGCGAAACCGTAGAGCAGCCCAACCGTCGCCAGCAGATTAACGAAGTTGAGCAGTCGCGCCGCGAACTCGCCATCCAGGGAATAGACCGCCGCATAACACCAGTCCACCGTTTGCGGTGTCGCCGCCCAGAGAAATTCCCGTACGTCGTAGGAAAAATGATGGTAGGTGTGCACATACGCCGGCAGCGCCAAATGCATGGCCAGCGAGTCCGTCCCGACCTCCGGTTTGAGCACCAGCAGAAACTGGATACCCAATGCGAAGAGCAGGAACCACGTGCCGGGTGAACTCCGGGGCAGAGCGATCAGGCTGGCTCGTTTCGCGAGCCATCGCCGCTGCGCCAGTATAGGCGCGACCATCAAGAGAAGAAAGGTGAGGGGATAGCAGAGGTACGTCCATCCTATCAGCGATGCGGCAATCCCCAATAGCGCTTCGCCGAGGCAGAGGCAAACCGGAATCTCGCAGGCATCGCCCTCTAGTGCGTCTCCCAACACCAGACTGCCCGCCGCGACAGCTCCGATACCAAACAGGATGCAGGCCGCAAACGGGCCGAGCCCGATTGCCGCCATGCCATAGAGCATCGCGGCCGAAATCGACAGCATCGGGCGGCGGAACAGCGCCAATACCAGAAAAGCCGCGGCGTAGCATGCCAAACGCGTCAAACCAAGCCCAGTCCACGGTAACGTATGGAGATTCGGGTTCTGCGCGAATTCGTAACAAGCGGCCGTCAACAGGACCGCAACCATCAATGCCGGCGCTACCCTTTGCAGGCGAGTCATCGTAGGGGCGCAGTTCATTTATCGAACCACGTACTGGCGACATCCGCGAGCTTCTGTATAAGCCCGAGACTGCTCCGATCTTACATCTTGAGTTGACTGTCCCGCCGGAATGCGCTTTCCGCTCCGATCAGTCCACTCCGCGCATGGCGGCCGTGCATCGCGAACCCGGACGAAGAACCCGTTCGGGTAGAGGATCGCCCCAAACTCCCACCGAGTGGCGATCTGGGAAGTTGTAACCAAGACGTAGTGCTAGAACCGCATGGTAGGCCAGTCCACGATGGCCCCCTTCGCAGCGAGCTATCCGGAAAGGGCCCATGTACCAAATCGTCATCGATACCAACGTAATCGTTGCCGCAATCCGGTCGCAGCGAGGCGCTTCCCACCGCCTCCTGCGACTGGTTGGCGACCGGCGCTGGCGCATGAATCTCTCGGTATCCCTGACGCTGGAATACGAGCAGACCTTGAAGCGGGTCTGCACGGGTGGTCCGTTAACACACCGCGACATCGACGGCATCCTGGAGTTCCTGTGCGCCCACGCCACCCGCCGCCCGGTCTTCTTTCTCTGGCGCCCGCTCCTGCCCGACCCCAAGGACCACCACATTCTCGAACTGGCGGTCGCAAGCCGCGCCGATTTCATTGTCACGTTCAATGCCAAGGACTTCTCCGGCGCGGAACGCTTTGGCATCGGTGTCGTTCCACCCGGTCGATTTCTTGCGATAATTGGGGAAAGCCATGACTCTCAGCGTCACCATTCCGGAAAGCGCCTTTCAAGATTTGGCCGAGTTGGCCCAGCGCCAGGACGTCTCGGTGGAGCGTCTGGCCGCCGCAGCCCTGACCGAACAACTTGCAGGCTGGCGGCGTCTCGATCAAATGGCCGCCCGCGCCAGCCGCGACCGCTTCCTGGCCGCGCTCGACAAGGTCCCAGACGTGGAACCCCGTCCCGAAGATCGTTTCTGATTCCACCTTTTCTATACTTCCGACCAGCACGTCTGGTTTCAGCGCTCGCGGCGCCCGACGCCCGCATCTCGCGGGCGCAACGAGCGCGAGGGCACTAATTGCGAAGACTTTCCGGAGACGCACACGTTCATCAAAGGTCTGCGGCCCACATCGAGTTCCGCTGCCAGCGCTGGTGCTGGGCAGCGCTTGGAGTGATCTTCCTGCGGTGAACACCGCCGCTTGAATGGCGCAGGGTGGGCGCCTTTCCCAAGATAGCCGGCCTTATGCCGAGTTCCGGATTATGCCGAGAAAAGTGAGGATACGTCGCTGAGGCAGGAGACGCACCCTATCCCGAACCCGGCATAAGGCCGGATAATATACGTCAACTTGATATGATGTGTGCGTCGCGGACTCATCTTTCCTACAACGCGATTCTTTCCCCCCTCAAGCCGAAATCACGCGCTCGCCAGCCCTCGTCGAGTGACTGACGCGTAGCTTCTCTTACTGCCCGGTGGCCACGCAGGTGCCGGCCTCCGATGCTCCAACTCCAAGCTCGTAGCAGGTCATGCCGTGCGGGATCAAGCTCCGAAAGTTGAACGGTTTTCCATTGAGGGTGAAATCACTGCTCGACACCAGCACCGCCGTCGTAGTCAACGGGCCGGTCGTTCCGTCATCGGCGCTATGGAAGAGTCCGGCTTGGCGGGTGAAGGTGGCGACGGGTTCTCCCCAGGTGCTGCGGTTCGTCCAGTCGCTCCAATCACGAAGGTCGGGCCGATTGATGTAGTAGATGGTGGCTGTTCCGGCGGGAACCAGCGCGAGGAAGTTGAAATCCGGGAAGTCTTTATTGGGCGGCAGCACCGTCATGCTCCAATCCGACACCCAGATGAAGTAAGCATGTTCCTTGTCGGTGACCGGGGAGCCGAACAAAGGCCCCGTAAACAGGGATTTCAGGTCGAGATCCCCAAGCAGAAGAGGGTACCATATGCAGATGCCCGTGGTGTCCGAAGTAAAGGCCGACCCACCGGAGAAGGCCAATACCACCTGCGAAGAGCCAGCGGGGTCAGCGGCCTTCATAGAAGGGGACGCCCCCAAGAGCAGGATCCCCAGTAGCGCGAACGTTGCGAATTTCATTTGTGTTCTCCTTTAATAATGTGGAGGGCTTCAGCCCTCCGAACGACCCGGGAACCACTGGACCATAGGCGTCTCCGGGTCCAACTGGGAAGACGGAATGTGGTGGCTAAAACTATAAAGAGGTCTGAATATTTCTGAATGTTATACTAGGACCGGCCGAGAACGGATTCCTTGGCCGGGGATCCTATGGCTGCGGACGCGACTACGCTACTGCTGGCCTGGAGACAGGGTGACCAGGCGGCGCTGAATGAGCTCACTAGCCTGGTTTACCAGGAATTGCGCCGCATGGCACACCGCTATATGGCCGGTCAACGTGCCGGCCACACCCTTCAGACGACTGCCCTGGTCCACGAGACCTACCTCCGATTGGTGGATTGCCGGCGGGTGCGCTGGCACGACCGGACCCATTTCCTGGCTGTCGCTGCAACGCTGATGCGCAGGATCCTGGTAGATTACGCGCGCTCCCGCAACGCGAACAAGCGCGGCGGCGAGGTCCAGTCTGTTTCTCTCGACGAGAACCTTGAGTTCGCGCCGGCGAAAGCCGCCCACCTGGTCGCGCTTGACGATTGCCTCGAACAACTGGCGGCCATCGATCGCCGCAAGGGCAAAGTGGTGGAACTGAAGTTCTTTGGCGGGCTGGAAACGGCGGAGGTTGCCGAAGTGCTCGGAGTCACCGAACCCACCGTCCTGCGGGACTGGAAACTCGCCAAGGTCTGGTTACTCCGGGAATTGAGCCGAACATGACAAGCGGGGAGCGATGGCGGCAGATCGAGCGGTTGTACCATGCGGCCCTGGAACGAGAGGCGAGCCTGCGGCCCCAATTCCTCAGGGACGCTTGCGCAGGAGATCAGGACCTGCTCCAGGAGGTAGAATCCCTGCTGGCTTTGGAAGCGCAAGCAGAGGGTTTCCTGGAGGAGGGCGCTATCGACCTGGCTGCGGGGCTGCTGGGGCAGCACGAGGCGCGCCCGGTGGATCGACCGCTAGCCGGTCAAACCGTGTCGCACTATCGAATCCTGGAGAAGCTCGGTGAGGGCGGCATGGGCGTGGTCTACAAGGCCGAGGATCTTAAGCTGGGACGGCTGGCGGCCCTCAAGTTTCTGCCCGAATTCCCGTTCGGATCGGGTGACAAAACGGTCCTGGCGCGGCTGGAGCGTGAAGCTTGCACGGCTTCCGCACTCAACCACCCCAACATCATCACGATCTACGACATCTCTTCCGACTCCGGGCATGACTTCATCGCCATGGAGTACGTTGACGGCCAGACGCTCCAGCAGGCCATCCCGAAGAGAGGTCTGCCCCTTAACCAGGCGCTGCTGTACGGGATTCAGATCGCCGGCGCATTGGCCCGTGCGCACTCGGCCGGTATCACCCACCGCGACTTAAAGCCCTCCAACGTGATGGTGGACAAGCACGGCGCAATCAAGGTGCTGGATTTTGGATTGGCGAAACTCACCGGGTCTTCGGGTCCGGGCGAGGAAGACCCGGCGCGCACGCCTCAACCGCTCACGGAACAGGGTGCGATCGTCGGCACAATGGCTTATATGTCGCCTGAGCAGGCTGAGGGCAAGCCGGTGGACGCCCGCTCGGACATTTTCTCGTTTGGCTCGCTGCTGTACGAGATGGTCACCGGCCGGCGGGCATTCCAGGGCGACACGAAAGCGTCCACCCTGGCGGCGGTCATCACGAAGGATCCGGCGGCATCGAGCGCCCCAATTCCCTACGATCTCGAGAAGATCATCAACCGCTGCCTGCGGAAGCAGCCCGAGCGCCGCTTCCAGCACATGGACGACGTGCGGGTTGCGCTGGAGGAACTGAAGGAGGACTCGGATTCGGGCAAGCTGGCGGCGCCGGCAACCGTGCCTCGCGCCCGGCCGCGATCCTGGATCCGGCTGGCGTCGATCCTGTCGTTCCTGCTGGTGCTGGCCGTCGGGTTGGCATGGTGGCTGTGGCCCACCCCGGCGGTGCAGGGTCCCTTGCTCCGGCGTTTGACGTTCGATTCCGGCCTGTCGGCCGATCCCGCGCTATCATCCGACGGAAAGCTTCTTGCGTATGCTTCGGACCGCAGCGGCGAGGGCAACCTGGACATCTGGGTCCAGCAGATCGCCGGTGGGGAGCCGATGCGGCTCACACGTGACCCGTCCGACGATTCCGAGCCGTCATTCTCGCCGGATGGAAGCAAAGTTGCGTTCCGAAGCGAGCGGGCTGGCGGAGGCATTTACGTCGTTTCGGCGTTGGGCGGAGAAGCCCGGCTGCTGGTGAAGGAGGGCCGCAGCCCGCGATTCTCGCCCTCGGGCGATGAAATCGCGTATTGGACTGGCAACCCGAATGACCCTGGCGCCGGCAAAATCTTCGTCGTGCCGGTCAGCGGCGCAGGCGCCCGCCAAGTGGCGGCTGAATCCCCTGGAGCCGCCAAGCCGGTGTGGCTGCCTGATGGCAAGCACCTGGCTTTCGCCGGAATGCGCGAATCGCGCGAGTATATCAACGTCGCAGCGCTGGACGGAAATGCGACGTGGCAAACCGGGCTTTATCAGGTACTGCAAGACCACCATTTGTCTCCAGTCGGGAGATTTCCGACCGTGTGTCCAGCCGCCGGCAACCGATGGATCTTCGGCGCCAGTTTGGGAGATAGTGTGAACCTGTGGCAGGTGGCGGTGTCGCCGGGCAAATGGCTTGTCGCTGGTATTCCGCAGCGGCTCACTTCCGGCGCCGGCTTGGAGTCGCAGCCCTCGGCCGACTCGGGGGGCCGCGTGGCGTTTGTCGGCCACAGGGAGAGTAGCCACATATGGCGGCTGCCGGTGGTTGCCAACGAGGGGAAGATCACCGGCGAACTCCAGCAACTGACTCGCGGCGAAGTCTCCGACATTTGGCCGTATGCCTCGTCCAGCGGCAAACGGATCGTGTTTGTTTCCAACCGAACCGGTTCCAATCAGGTTTGGCAAAAGGACTTGGACAGCGGTAAAGAGGTGGCACTGACAGCGACGCGGAACGCGTTGGACGAGGCGATCATCACCCGCGACGGCACCCGGGTAGCATACGCCGAGAGCATCGACGGGAAACGGTGGACCACGTACGTCGTGCCCGCGACAGGAGCCGGCGTGCCGGAGAAGGTGTGTGACGATTGCGGATATGTCGAGGACTGGTCCCCGGACGGCACTCGTATCCTGGGCGGCAGACAAGGCGAATCCGGCAGCATCTTCTGGCTGCTCGACCTCCCTTCCGGCAAAAAGATCGAACTACTGCGGGACCCCAAGCGCATCCTCTATCAGGGGCGTTTCTCGCCCGACGGCCGTTGGATCTGCTTTCGGGCTGTCGACGCTACAAACGGCAACCGGCTGATGATTGCACCCTTCCGTCCGTCGGAAATTCCCTCGCAGGAATGGATCGCGGTAACCGGCTACACTCCCTACGAAGGCAAGCCGCGATGGTCTCCAAACGGCAACCTGCTCTATTTCAGCTCTATGCGCGATGGTTTCCGCTGTATCTGGGCGCAGCCGCTCGACCCGGGGACAAAGCTGCCACAGGGGCGGCCCTTCGCGGTCTACCACTCTCACGACCCGCACCGTTCGCTCTCCATCCTTGAAGAAGGCCGGTGGGAACTGTGGGTCGCGCGAGACGCGTTGATTTTCGCCATGGGAGAGCGCACCGGAAACATTTGGCTGGCCGAGTGGAAGGATCGGCGATGACATAGCCTGTGGTCGACCTGTCGGAGAGCATTCGCAGGCTTTCCTACGAACTTCACCCGGCGGTTCTGGAACAGGCCGGACTGGCGGCCGCTCTGCGGGATTACTGTTCGGAGTACGGGCGGTCGACCGGTATCCGGGTTTCGGTCCAGACGACCGGCTCGCTGGAGGGTGTGCCGCCGCCCGTCGCTCTGTGCCTTTATCGGATTACTCAGGAGGCGCTGCAAAATGTCGCCAAACACGCGCATGTGGGAGAGGCCGAGGTCGAACTGAGGCGCTCCGGCGGTGTGTTGTGTCTGACGGTATCAGACCGTGGGGCAGGAGTGGAGGCCCGCCGCGGCAGCCAGGCGGGGGGGCTCGGCCTGGTGAACATCAAGGAGCGTGCGCGGCTGGTGAACGGCACCTTCGAGCTGCAAAGCAGGCCTGGTCACGGCACCGTGCTGCTGGTGAAAATCCCGGCTTAAGCAGGCCTCGCCTTGCCGGACCGCGGCTCACGACGTCGAAGGTAAGGCGAAGAGGTTACTGGCGATCGCCGGCTCCAGGTCCGCCCTCCAGCTTCCAGCCGACCCGCCAGATGGGCGTTTCCGCGCGAAATCCAGCCCACCAGTGCGTCCCAGGGCTTCGTCGAAGGGTAGGGGAGCACCCAGGGGCGTGTTGGCCAAAGCAAGGGATCCGCCGCCTCCTCGGTGGTCGCCTCATCTGAGGGACTCCAGCTTAGCTCTTAGTGCCTGGGGATCGGGCGGTTAGATGTTTCGAATCCGGCTTGGCATCGTGAATGTGCAGCCACCGTCGAAGGCGGTAGCGGCTCTCACGCCTTCAATGGTTGCCTGCGCCAGGCTTCCGCAGCCGGCGCGTCACTTCGGGGCCGAACTGCCCGTAGTGGCGCAAGTTCCAGGTGAAGATCGTTTCCGCGTCTGCTTTTAGCGCGCATCCCGCCAGCATGGCATCATAGATTGTTCCGCCCACAATGCCGAGCGCCCCGAAGGAACGCAGCGTGCTGATGTGCTCCTCCAGGGTAAGCGCGACCACCGTCAGCCGCTCCACGATGTCATCGACGAACAATAGCGCCTGGTCAGCGCTTACGCGATGCCTGCCCGGCATCCGTGTCAGCGAGGAATATACCTCGACCAGGGTATGTGCACCGCAGCCGGCATCTGCTTTGCTGAGCTGGCTGTACAAATCCAGGCTGGCTTCGTGATGCTCATGCTCACCGTAAAATACCGGTACCAGGACGGAGGTATCGAGGAACTTGAACTTCTTCATTCACCCACACCGGCATTCTGTTGGTCGCGTTTCTCTCGAATCTGGCGGAGGGTTTCGTCGGTGACGGCGGCCGGCAAAGGGGCGCCGCCGCGAAACACCCACACGCCTTTTTCCTTGGTGAGCTGGGAGGTGCCACGGGTGGGTCGCAGAGTGATTTGGTCGCCGGCGCTTTCCAGTTCCAGCGTATCGCCAGGCCCCAGGTGCAACTCTTCCCGTAATGACTTGGGGAGCAGGATACGGCCAGCGCTATCGACCGTGATTCTCGTATTCATCATGGGAGTTTACAGTGGGAATACCCAATTGTCAATCCCATTATAGTAGCTAGCTAGGCTGATTGCGCTTCAGTAGAGGATGCTGGACTCGGGTCAAAATAGAAATGCTCACCCCGAAAGGTGAGCATTTTTTTCCCTGTTCTACCAGGGGGATGTTCGATGGGAGAATCATTTTCGACGGAATCGCAACCGTCAAAAACTTTGGTAGTTGGATATTATTTCCCATCGGCTCTCAAGTCAAGAAAAAATCCGGCCCAAAAATTTCGGTCGTAACCTGCTCGTACGGGGTGACTTGCGAGACTGGACGTTTTTCCACAATTCGCCCGAAAACCCGAAAAACCTCGGTTTCAGGCTGAGGATTTCCCTCTAAGGTACACAAAACCGGAAGTTTACCAGACTGGATCGGCCTTATCGCAGGTGCAGGGTGATCATCGCGTCGGCCTCTTCGCCCTTCCTGCCGCGCCGCATAAACGCCCGGAAACCGCCCAAAGCGAGCCCCGAAACGAGCGAGAAGGCCAACAGTATCCCAATGAGAATGAAGGCATTTAGGAGCAAGCTCCCGATGTTGTCGCGGCGCGTGGGGACGTACTCGTCGCGGGTCACCTGGGCCTGGTAACGGACGCCGGCAAGCAGCCGCTCGGCGAAATCCGCGTCGGGTGGAGCGAGAACCACAGCAACTAGAGGGCCACTTCTTTTGGCCACGGCGGCGGGCAATTTCTCGAATTCGGCGACCTGCTGCATCGCCATTTGGGGTGTCGGGTAATTGAAGATCGCCAAGGTCATCTC
>PMTT01000821.1:0-3374 GCA_003167275.1 Bryobacterales bacterium
TTCGGCGACGGGATGCTGACATGCGCCATGGTATTTCCGTAGGACGCCGTCGTTTTCTGGTACTCGTACGGCGACTCGATCCGGAGATTCCGGATCTGCTGCCAGGCATCGTCATGCGGGACGGGAACCCAGAAATCGACGACTTTGGCGCCCGCGGGTATGTCTTTCACGGTGGCCTTGTATTCGAAATGAAACGTGCGGCTACGTGGCTGGGCGGCGGTATCGGATGCCGCCACAGCGGCAAGCGCCACCGCCAACGCGAGGGTCAGCGAGGCAAGAATTCGGTCGATGGAAACGGTCTTCATGGTGATCTCACTCTCGATTGGGCTTGGAACACAGGTGTGGCGCGGAGTCGCGCGACTCGTGCAAGAAAGAGATTGGAATCAGCGGCCGGGACGTGGCGAACTGCCAGGTAAGGAAAGCCTTCATGTGCCACCCCTTGGCAAGACTGGCGGCACAAATCCGGCGGTCATGCGAAAAACCCGGGCGATGGTGGTCACATCCGTCAAGATAGCGCTCTCACCGGCGGCCAGACCGCAGTCCGCCGGGCACATCCGTCAGGATACCGCGATCGGCCGCTATCAGGAAGATCAATCGGCCATATAGAAACAATCGAAGGCGCCATCGCCCCAGAACCACCCGCCCGCCATGATAGAATCCATTAAAGCTGTCCCGCCGGCCCCGTCGCCGCGGAGTTTTCTTGCACCCTGTAGGCGACGATGCTGCGCACTCTTTCCTTAATCCTGCTGCTTGCCGTTTCGGGCCTCGCCCAGAAACCCACCTTCACCGTGGGGTGGTCGGTCTATGCTGGTTGGACCCCCTACTACTACATGAACAAGGCAGGGATCCTCCGCAAATGGGCGGATAAGTACGGCATCGCCATCAAGGTCCAGCGCTTCGACTACGCGCCCTCGCTCGATGCCTTCGTGGCGCGCAACATCGATGCCTGCACTATGACCAACATGGAAGCGCTGGATATGCCGGCGGCTTCGGGCGTTCCCACCACCGTCATCCTGATCGGCGACTACTCCAACGGAAACGACGCGCTGATGGTCCGCAACGGTCTGCAGATGAAAGATCTCGCCGGCAAGAAGATGCTGCTGGTGGAGAAGACCGTCTCGGAATATCTCTTCGACCGCGCCATGACCATGGGCGGGCTGCGCGACCAGATCAAGCGCGTGCGCATGATCAACACCTCCGATTCCGATATCGCATCGGCGTTCCTCAGCGATACCAGCGCTTCCGCCGTGGTCACCTGGAAGCCCATGGTCTCGCAGATCGCCAAACAGAAAGGCATCACCTCGCTTTTCAATTCCTCGCAGATTCCGGGAGAGATTCTGGACCTGACCGTGGTGCGCACCGACATCCTGAACCGCCCCGACGGCTCCGGCCAGAAGTTCGCCAAGGCGCTTTCGGGAGCGTGGTTCGAAATGCTCGCGCAGATGCAGGCCACGGGGCCGGCCGGCGACAAGGTGCTGGCCTCGATCGCGGAGGGCTCGCAGGACACCCTGGCATCCTACAAGGAACAGCTCAGCACCACCAAGATGTTCTACACGCCGCAATCCGCGGTGGAGTTCGGCAGTTCTCCCGACCTCAAACAGAAGATGGCGCTGGTGCGACAATTCTGCTTCGACCACGGACTGCTGGGCGCAAACACCAAGGCGGTGGCCGACGTCGCTGTGCGCTACCCCGACAACACCATTCAGGGGAAGGCCGATCGGGTGCGCCTGGTCTACGACCTGACCTACATGCAGATGGCCGCACAGGGAAAGCTTTAGAGGAAACGTATGTCCGCCGGATTCCTGTTGATTCACGCCAGGCCGAGCCGTTCGTGGACGATGCTCCTTTCCTGGAGTCTCTTCGTGGCCGGCATCGCCATGTACTTCTACGTGTCTCACGCCCGGCATCGCGACAACCCCGAAGACCGCGTCATGCCCACCGTGGCGCAGATGGCCCGCGGCATGTACGACGCCGCGCTCAAGCCCGCCGAGGATGATGAACAGCAGGCGCAGGAGGGGTCGCTGGCCCGCCAGTTCTTCGCCAGCATGTTGTGGAAGGATACCAAGGCCACTTCCCGCCGGTTCTTCTACAGCATGCTTCTGCTGGTTCCCGCCGTTCTGCTGGGCCTGCACATGGGACTGTTTCCCTACATCGGCGTCTTCTGCCTGCGGTTCGTGCTGTTCTTCGACAAGATCATCGCGCTCTCCCTGCTGCCGATTCTCTTCATCGCCTTCGGGATCGACGAACTGGCCAAGATCATGCTGATTGTGATCGGCGTGACCCCCACCATCATTCTGGACACCTTCAATCTCACCCGCGGCGTGCCGGCCGAACAGACGGTCAAGGCCTTCACGCTGGGAGCGGGCGATTTCGACGTGGCCTATCGCGTGGTGCTGAAGCAGATTGCGCCGCGCGTGCTCAACAGCATCCGGCTGAATCTGAAGTCGGTGATGCTATTCCTCTTTGCGGGCGAGATGATCGCTTCCACCGACGGTCTGGCCTACCGCATCGCGCTCCTGCGCCGGCACATGGGGATGGATGTGATCATCCCTTACGTGCTCTGGGTGGCGCTGCTGCTCTTCCTGGTGGACCAGGCCATGCGGCTGGTTAATCGCAAGCTGCACCCTTGGTTTCAGGAGACGTGAGAGCATGCCGCTGATCCAAATCGAGGGTGTCTCCATCGCGTACGGCTCGCCGCGGCGGCCGGTGCTCGACCGCATCGATCTGGCGATCGAAGAGGGCGAATTCGTCTGCGTCCTGGGACAGACTGGGTGCGGCAAGTCCACGCTGCTGCGTCTGGTGCTGGGCTGCGAGCGCCCTGGCGAAGGCCGCATCCTGATTGATGGACGCGAGCACACGCAACCGGACCGGACCCGCGGCTACGTGCCGCAAAAGTACTCGCTGTTCCCCGATAAGACGGTGCTCGACAATATCACCTTCGGACCGGAAGTGAGCGAATTCAGCCTGCTGGGCAGGCTGACGCCGCGATTCTACAAGCGGCGCCGTGAATTGCGCACCCTGGCCTTCGATTACCTGAGCCGGATCGGCCTGCGCGAATCCGATGCGCGCAAGTACCCCGACCAGCTTTCGGGAGGCATGCAGCAGCGCGTGGCGATCGCGCAGGCATTGATGACCGGGCCACGAATCCTGCTGATGGACGAAGCCTTCAGCGCCCTCGACCCGGGAACCCGCAAGGGCATGCAGCGCCTCATCCGCCAGCTCTGGCAATCCACCGGCACCACAGTTCTATTCGTCACGCACAACACCCAGGAAGCTCTGCGCCTGGCCACCCGGGTCATCGTTCTGGCGAAGCCCTCACCCGATCACGGTTCGCGCCCCGTCCTCGACTTGCGAGTCCCCGACCCGTGCCACGA
>PMTT01000821.1:3450-7472 GCA_003167275.1 Bryobacterales bacterium
CTCCAAAGTTCGAGCCTTTTGGCCGTCTTCCAGGACGAGATAGCGATGCTTCCCATCCGCCGCTGGATTGAAAATCGTCTGCCCGTTTTCGTCCACCGTCACACGGCCGGAGGGCGAAAGCGAAAAGTAGTGGTGATCGGGCCGGACGGCGTAAAGAACGGCGGTCAGGTCCCAGGATGGCCGATCGTACGGCATGGGCATGTAGCAGCGGTAGGCCTCAGCCACCGGGTGATCGGGGACCCAGGAGAAATCCCTTTCGATGCTGGCCGCCGGGAACAGCAACGCCTGGCCGATTTCGAAGCCGCTGAACACAATCGGAGACGGCCATTCCTCAAAGACCTTCCGCGCCGACGGAATATCGGTCTTCACGTTGTATTCGGGCTGCCCCCGCGGGAAATGGCCCGCCATGGCGCTGAGGAGGCGAACCTTCTCCGCGACCAGCCGGGCGCCTGGCAGCGGGCTGGATTCGTCCGGGCCGGAAGCCAGCAGCCGGGCGAGGTTGGTACTGAAGCCGACCACCACGATCACCACGCTGCCGTCAGGCGCCTGCGCGAGCACGCGGCGCAGTACCGGCACGGCGTCCGGGGCATCCCGGCCGTCCGTCAAACGATGTGGGTAGACATACGACCCAGCCGCATTCCGGCGCTCGGCCGGCACGCGAATCATGGCACTGTCGCCGGGTGTTTTCCCGTTCTTCACCACGCCGATGGGGATGTCCTTTCGGCCGTAAAACGTGTTGACGAGATCGACAAAGGGCGCCGCGAAGCGGTTGTCCTTGCTGACCGTGACAGCCAGTAGTTCGGCCTCGCCGCGAGTCTGAAGAGCGTGGATCATCGCCAACGCCAGCGCATCATCCACGTCGTTGCCCATGTCGGTATCGAACACCAGACGGACAGGTGAGTCCGCGCGAGCCGCAGATGACGCGAAGAGCACAGCGGTGAAAAGGGCCACGGCGACGAATTGTGCGAACGACGTCGGGCAAAAGGCAAGGCGCATCGCTTTCAGTGTAAGCATGGGCGGCTGAACCCAATAAGGTTTAGGCCACGAATGAACACGAATAAACACGAATAAAACAACTGCCTTGCGTTTTCTTATTCGTGTGCATTCGTGTTCATTCGTGGCCCTAATTCTTCTATTTTTGTCCGGTCGGTGGCTGTTCCGGAATCGCCGCCCCGTCGGTACGCGGGTCGGAGCCGGCGAAGTTGACGCCTCTCCGGGCGTCGCGCATCACGGCCTCGCCGTTGCCCATGGCGCCTGAGAAGCCGGCCAACGGCGTGATCACGTGGCCGCGGCGCGTGAGCTCCTGGCGGATGGCCTCGGGGACGCGCGATTCCATCTGCACGTCGCAACCGTCGAAGGTCCCTTTCGTGAACCGCGCCGATTCCAGCGCCATTTGGACGTTCATATTGAAATCCACCACGTTGGCCACGAACTGCGCATGCGCCTGCGACTGGTTCCATCCGCCCATGATGCCGAAGCCGATCGAGATATCTCCCTTGTGCATGAACGCGGGAATGATGGTGTGGAGCGGCCGCTTGTGTCCGGCCAGCGAGTTGGGTTTGCCCGGCACAAGATCGAAGCCCTGCCCGCGATTGTGAAACGAGAAGCCGGCGCCGGGCGCGACCATGCCGGTGCCGTACCCGGAGTAATTGCTCTGGATCAGGGAGACGATGTTGCCATCCTTGTCGATCGCCGACATGTAGATGGTCTCGTTGCCATGCGCCGCCAGAGTCTCACTGATCTCCGACGGCAGCACCTTGCAGGAGGCCTTGTCCATGTCGATCAGGCCGGCGCGGCGTTTGGCCAGATCCTTCGACAACATCTCCGCCACCGGCACCGGGCCGAAGCGCGGATCGCCCACATACCGCGCCATGTCCGCGTAAGCGAGCTTCTTGGCCTCGATCATGACGTGCAGTGCGGCGGCGGAGTTATGGCCGTAGTCCTTGAGCGGGAAGTTCTCCATGATGTTGAGCATGGAGAGCGCGGCCACACCCTGGCCGTTGGGGGGTAGCTCGTAAATCTGCCAGCCGCGGTAGGTGGTCGAAATCGGCTCGACCCATTCGGGCTCGAACTCCGCGAAGTCTTCCAGAGTGTGGGCGCCGCCCTGCGCCTGTAGGAACTTGACCATCACGTCGGTGAGTTTGCCCTTGTAGTAGCCGTCGCGGCCTTTCGCGGCGACCTGTCTCAGCGACTCGCCGAGCGCGGGATTCTTGAAGACGTCGCCGAGCTGCGGCCGCTCACCCGTGGGCATGTAAGTCTCCTTGTAGCCCGGCTGTTTGAGCAGTGCGGGAGTGATCCAGGAGCGTGTCCCGATCTCGGGGAGTGGAAAGCCGTTCTCCGCGTAGAAGATGGCGGACGCCAGAAGCTCCGGGAAGGTCTTGGTGCCAAAGCGGCGGCGGAGCGCATCCCATCCGGCAACGCAACCGGGCACGGTGATGGCATGGACACTGAAGCGGTCGAGCTTGTCGACCTTCTTGGCCTTCAGGTAGTCGATGGTGAGCGCTTTGGGCGTCCAGCCGCTGGAGTTGAGCCCGTAGACCTTGCCGGTCTTCGCCTCGTAGACGATGGCGAAGAGGTCGCCTCCCATTCCGTTGACGTATGGCTGCGTGAGACCGAGGACCGCATTGGCCGCGATGGCGGCATCGATGGCGTTGCCTCCGGATTCCAGCATCTTGGCGCCGGCTTGCGACGCCAGAAACTGGGAGGCGGCGACAATTCCGTAACGGGTGACGATCATCGAGCGGGCCTGTTCCCGTCCCGGCGGTGGCGGGGTAGCGGGCGCAGCGCCGGTAGCACCGCCCGGAGGCGCATCATCCTGCGCGAAGGCGGCGATGGTGAACAGAAGGGCGGTCAACATCCATTTCATAAGCGGGAGTGTATCATGTCCAAAGAGCTGTCAGCGATTGGCAATCAGCGGTCAGCTACACCTTCCGGGCCGATCGCTGACTGCTGACCGCTGATCGCTTTGTCCTCAGCGGTAATCCTTCGAGAATCTCGTGCGGCTGTTCTCGACGGTGAAACTGCCGTCTTTGCGGGCGGTCAGTTGGATCCAGTTGCCCCAGCAATTGTCCGACTCCGGCGCGCGGTTGGCAATCAAGGCTTCCGGTGAATTGTGATCCGGGCCGTTGGCCGTGGCGAAATGCAGTTGCCAAATGTCCAGCAGGCCGGGGGAATCGTGAATGGTCTGCCAGGCCTGCACCGCGCCGCCGGTCGTCGGACCGTTGTTCATGATCGCGACCTTGGGGTGCAGGGCCCAGACCATCTGCGGAGAGCCGGACGTCTTCTTGGCGTGATGAGTGGTGAGGTAGACATCCACTACACCCAGCTTGTTGTTGGGGCAGGCGAGGTCGTACTCCTGGTTCCAATAGAGATCGCCCAGATCCACCAGCCGGAAGCTGCCGTAGGTGACCACCATCCCGATGGAGTGCGCGTTCTCGCCGGTGTCCACGGCCAGGGGTTGGTAAGTCGCGCAGGCTGGATTAGGCTGCCCGGCGCCGGGAAGAGGCTTGGCAATGCCTTTGCCTGACGCGGTCACCACGTCTACCTGAATCCCCCGGATGGGGATGCGATCCCCCGCTTTGACGACGAGGTGGTTACCCTTATCGCGGACAGCCACATAGGCATCGTACACGGCGCCGTTGTCTTTGACCTGTTCGAAGTTCTGACCGTGGTCGACGAAGTTGCGGATGGGGATTTTGGCGGCCAGTTGCGGGACGCCGCCGACGTGGTCCTGGTGATAGTGCGTGATCACCAGATAGTCGATCTGCTTCACGCCGGCTGCCTTGGCCGCCGCCAGGATGCGGTCGGCGTCGCGGTTTTTGAAGCCGTCGTAGCCGGTGTCCACCAGCATGGACTCGCCCGAGGGGGAGACGAAGAGGGTGGATTTGCCGCCTTCTACGTCAATGGCGTAGACTGTCAGGTCCGCGGCGGCGAGCAGGGGGACGCAGGCGAAGAACAGGATGGAGGCAAAGCGAATCTTCATGATCGGGTGACCTCTTAATTCTAGCGAGGTCTTCGACCTC
>PMTT01000274.1 GCA_003167275.1 Bryobacterales bacterium
CGTCTGCCCGGCGCGGATGCCGATCACGCGCGGCACAAACAGGCAGCCGTGCTGATCGAGCGTGACGGCTTCCTTCACCGGCTCGAAAGTCTTACCCTCCAGACCTGCCTTGATGTAGACGAAGGCGTTGACGAGGGCGCCATCCTTGCCCACCACGACGGATTCGTCGTAGACGGGATGGCCGGCATGCGATTGCTGGCAGCCGGCCTCGGAGTCCATCGAGATCACGGTCCGGGCGGGCTTGGCGCCGCGAAAGGCGATCTTTCCGTGGAGGGATCCCGCGGTGGCGGGATCCACGTGGAAGTACTCCACCGGCTTGGCCTCGGCCGCGGGTCCAGGGACAGGTTTTTCCGGCGGCTTGGTGGAGCTGCATCGGATGGTCAGAAGTGCGCCAGCCAAGAGCAGCGCCAATATCAGATGTTGTCGCAGTCGGAGGTTGCTCATGCAGTCACCTTCGTGATTGTAACCAGGATTTCTTCCCCGCCCAGGGAGAGCTTCACGCCATTCGGCTGGTCCGGATTCGGCTCCAGGCGTTCGGCCAACAGCTCGCTGCGCAGGTACTCCTCGTGGGCCTCAATCGCCTCCGCAATCCGGGGAGAAGCCGCATAGGTTACCACGATGCGGTCGGAGATATCCAGGTTCAGAGCCTTGCGCTGATCCTGCACCAGGCGGTTGAAATCCCGGGCGACACCCTCGCGCAGGAGCTCGTCAGTGAGCGTCGTGTCCAGCGCCATGAACGTGCCTTGTTCCAGGCTGCACTTCAGGTTCGCCGGACCTTCGAAGGAGACCACGATCTCATCGGACGCCAAGTCGAACGGCTGCCCGTCGGCTGTCACTGTCATTATCACCCGAACGCCCGCCCTTAGCAGGCCCATGTCGGTCCCGTCGAGTGCCTGCGCAATCGCCTTTAGCGACTTGCCGGCGCGCGGGCCCACCTTCTTGGCATCCGGCTTGAACCGCACCTTCACCATAGTGGCCTCGTCCTCGATCAGCGTCAGGCTCTTGAGGTTGATTTCCTCGAGGATCTGCCCGGCGTAGTCCGGGTTTTCGAGAACGCGGCGGTCCGCCTCATCTTTCGGACGCACATAGAGCGTGCCCAACGGCTGGCGGATCTTGACCTTGCTCTGCGTCCGCAGGTTCAACGCCAGATTCTTGAGGCGAATCACCGCCTCGATGCTCTGCTCCAACGCCTCATCCACCAGCGCCTCGTCTACCTGTGGATACGCCGTCAGGTGGACGGAGATGGGCGCCGCCGGATCCACCGCGCGCACCAGGTTCTGGTAGATCTCCTCGGTGAGGAACGGAAGCGCCGGGGCCATCACACGTGTGACCGTGAGCAGCACCGTGTAGAGCGTCTGGTAAGCTTCGGAATCGCTCTGCCAGAAGCGTCGCCGCGAGCGCCGCAGATACCAGTTCGAGAACTGCTCGTCGAATTCCTGGAAGGCCTCGATCACCCGGTAATGTTCGTAGTTCTGGAACGCGCTGTGTGCCGCCGCGACCAGCCGTTGAAGCCGCGTCATCACCCAGCGGTCCAGCTCGTTGGTGGGCGCCGGCGGGTTGGCCGAAGGCTTCCAGCCGTCGGCGGTGGCGTACATCACGAAAAAGCTGTAGCAGTTCCAGAACGTCAGCAGCTTGCGCCGCGCCTCGGCATCGATAGTGTGGGCCACGTTGGCGGCGGGATGCAGGTCGGGAAAGTTGAGGTGCTGCGCGGTCTTCTGCTCGGCATAGATGTAGCGCATCACTTCGGCGCCCAACACCTCCGCCGCTTCATCGAAGGCGATAGAGTTGCCCTTCGACTTGTGCATCTCCTCGCCGCGCGCATCCCGCACCAGCGCATGCCCCAACAGGGACTTGAACGGGGCGCGCCCGTCCAACATCGCGCTCATCGCCAGCATGGAGTAGAACCAGTTACGAAACTGCCCAGGGAAGCTTTCGAGAACCAGGTCGGCCGGAAACCACTGCTCCCATTGGGCGCGGTCGGTGGAGTAGCCCAGGGTGCTGAAGGGCACGATGCCCGCGTCCAGCCACGGATTCCCCACGTCTTCAATACGCGTAGCCAGCCCGCCGCACTTCTCGCAGCGGATCTTGACCGCGTCGACGTAAGGCCGGTGCGGCGAGTTGCCATCGAAAACGTCCCAGCCCTCCACGGCCCGCGACTGCAACTCCTCGCGGCTGCCGATCACCGTGAAGTGCTCGCAGCCTCCGCAAACCCAGATGGGCAGGGCGAGTCCCCAGAAGCGCTTCTTGGAGATCATCCAGTCGCTCATGTTGCGCAGCCAGTCCATCTCGCGCGCTTCGCCCTCGGGCGGAATCCACTGGATGGTGGGCACCACGCGCTGGATGCGGTCGCGCCAGTCCATGCGGATGAACCACTCGTCCACCGGGCGGAAGACCAGTTCCTCCTTGCATCGCCAACAGTGCGGGTAGACGTGCGGATAGCGCTCGCGGGCCGCCAGCAGACCCTTGGCCTTCAGCGCCGCGACCACGGAGTCGGCCACTTCATTGGCCTTCTGTGTGGTGAAGGGTCCGAAGCCCTCCATAAAGACCGCCGCTTCGTCCAGTGGTGCGATGAAGGGAATGACGTTATCCTTGCCGAGCTCCTGGTCCTCCGCGCCGCAACCGGGAGCAATGTGGACCAGGCCGGTGCCCTCGGCCTCGCTGATCGCGCTCCAGGCGATCACCCGGTGCGACTCGGCGGAGGTCTTTCCCTCGCCGGTCGAGCCATACGGAAAGACGCCGCCCGGCGTATTCTGCGCGGGTAGTTCGTCGAAGGGACCGCTATAGGTGAGGCCCAGCAGATCGCGGCCGGGCATCTCCCCCACCACCTCGACCGGCCCCGTGCCCTTCAGGATGGTCCGGATGGAGGGCAGCTTGTGAGTCTCGTGCTTGCCCTCCACTTGCAAATCCTGCACGCGGTCGTGCTCGAAGTTCGCCTTGGCGACGTAATAAGTCCAATCGCCGTGGCGGACTTTCAGGTAGGTCATCTCCGGATTCACGGCGACCGCGACGTTCGAAGTGAGCGTCCAGGGAGTAGTGGTCCATACCAGCAGCGCCGTGCGCTCCTCGCCCTTTAAGGGAAATCGGACGAACACCGAGGTGTGGGTGGTGATGCGGCGGCCTTCGGCGACCTCCATCTGCGAGAGGCCCGTGCCGCAGCGTCCGCACCAGGGCATCACGTCGTGGCCGCGGTAGATGAATCCCTCTTCGTGGCACTTCTTGAGAAACGCCCAGATGGTGTAGTTGTTTTCGTCCGAGAAGGTGAAGTAGCTGCCGCCGTACTCCGCGGAGCCCAGTTTGCGGATGATCTCGCTGGCGCGCGCCGTCTCAGTATGCCCGCTGGGCAGTGTCGCGGTGATGGTGCGGTCGCCATCTTCGAGGGCGTCGCGCAACGTCCGCAGCAGGTCGGGGTCGTCCCAATCGCACCAGTAGCCCAAGCGGATAGACTGCTCCGTCTGGCGCGCGGCGTAGGTCAGCACGCGCTCCTTGCAGGCGCGCACGAAGTTGGCCATGCCGTAGCCGTGGATCTCGCGCTTGGTCTGCAGGCCGAGGCTCTTTTCGACCTCCACCTCCACCCACAGGCCCTGGCAGTCGAAACCATTCTGGTAGCGGAGCCGCTGGCCGTTCATGGCGTGATAGCGCTGGTACATGTCCTTGAGCGAACGGCCCCAGGCGTGATGCACGCCCATGGGGTTGTTGGCGGTAATCGGCCCATCCAGGAAGGACCAGCGGGGACCATCCGCGGTCTGTGCGCGCAGCTTATCGAAAACGCGGTTCTCTTCCCAGAAGCGCAGGATCTGGCGCTCGATGGCAGGGAAATCGGGGACTCTTGGCACGGGCCGATACATGTTCTTCTATGATAACGATGTGGGGCATGCTTTAGCTTGCCCACCGGCCGAAGTGACCAGGCTAGCTCACTTTTCGAAGCGCGTCTTCTACGGCCTCAGGATGGTGCGCGATCACGGCCAGGAGAATGCGCGCCGGCCCGTCCGGTTGCGTCCGGCCCTGTTCCCAGTTCTTCACGGTTGCCGGCGTGAAACCGAATCGCGCCGCAAACTGGGACTGGCTGAGTCCGAGCTTCTGGCGTACCGTGCGAACGTCGACCACAGGTGCGCGTTGTACGCTCACCATGGTGACGCGAACAGGGACATCCTCCCCACTGGCCCAGGCGACCGCTTGCTTCACACTCCTGATGAGCCGGCTGCCCGCGACCGTGTGCTTCTGGGCTATTGGCTTTTTTGTCAGGTTTGGCATGTAAAGCTAACTCCTTTTCAAATATCGTGATACGAGTATCGGAAGCAACCGCTTCAGGCTGCGCTTGTCGGCCTCCGAGAGGTTCGCCTTTTCGTTCTTTGCGTAGATGTCCAGTGCGAACAATGGAATCGACGGATTGTAGTAATAGTAGATCACACGTGCGCCGCGGCGCTTGCCTTGCCCTGGGGTTGCCCAACGGATCTTCCGCACGCCTCCGGTTCCCGGCACCAACGGGCCGAGTTCCGGGTTAGTGCCCAGGTACGCCACCAAGTCCGAGCGCTCGGTTTCGGTTAAGATGGCCTTCGCGCGGTTCAGGAATTCCTCCGTCTCCACTACGGCCATTGGCGGCGTTACTGCCATACGCGATTCGATGATACGTTCTTAGCGTATACGAGGTAAGCGTACGGTTTCAAGGGGCTGGCTGCAAATGCAAATCGCGCCTCTCTCCGGGCGGCTCAAAGCAGCCCCCCTTGTGGGGCAGCCAATCTTGGCTGCGGCCGGCTTTCAGCCGGCATTTGCGGGGCGTGAAGTCTCGCATGTGGACCCAAAAGCCGCCTGGAAAGGCGGCTGCGGGCAAGATTGCCCTCCCCACATCGGCGCCAGGACGCACTATGGCAAACTGTGCCCGACCGACAATCCTCTAAGTGGTGTTTGTTATTTAAGACCCTCAAGGGTCATTATTATATATGCCCTGCCTTTCGTGGAGTTGCGGCGCGGTGCTGACCCTTCTTGCCACGGCGTCGAATGGCGCGGTCGTTTCCCGCCTTGCCTATGGCACGTTCTTGCCTGGAAACTACGGTGTTGTCGTCGCCGACGGCATATCCCTCCTTCCGCGGGCTGTGGCCGATGGTGTGGGGAATACCTTCGTCTCGTACACTGTCTTCCTGCAGGATATCGTTCCAAACATGGGCGTGCGCTTTACGGCTGACGCATACGTCCTGAAGGTCTCGGCGGACGGAACGAAAATCGTCTTCGATACGCACGTCTGGGGTGGCATTGCAACCACTTTGGCACTGGACGGACTCGGGAACATCTATGTCGCCGGAGAAGGCGGTTATAGTTCGGGAACCGGCTTTATCGTCAAATTGGCTCCCGATGGTTCCATCCTCTATACCACGCAGATTGCGGCCTTACCACTGGCGGTGGCCACAGATGCCGCCGGCGACCTCTACGTAACGGGCACAGCCACTACAGATTTCAAAACTACAGCCGGCGCCTACAAGACCGCCATCGGACCGGCCAAATGCACGAACGGTTCGGGCGCTCCAGTTGCCTGTTCCGACGCCTTTGTAGCCAAGATCAGCGCGAAGGACGGGAGCGTGATCTACGCTACGTTCCTCGGCGGCAGCGCGGCTGATTCGGGGCTGGCCATAGCGGTGGACGCGGGCGGCTCTGCGGTTGTCGCCGGACAAACGCAGTCGGCCGATTTCCCCGTGACGCCAGGTGCATTTCAGTCCGCCTATGGGGGAGGAGGTGTAACAACCGCGACGCAGGTCTCGGGCGATGGATTCGCGGCCCGCCTCGATCCCACGGGAAGCACCCTCATCTATGCCACGTTCATCGGCGGATCTGACGCAGATAGCGTGACCGGCGTGGTCCTCGACCAGGACCAGAACGCGTATCTCACGGGCTCCACGGCGTCGTCCGATTTTCCGGTGACGGCCGGCGCATTTCAGTCTGTGTACGGAGGCGCAGGCGATGCGTTCTTCCTCAAACTCGACTCGCGCGGCCAAGCCCTGTTCTCAAGTTACCTGGGTGGTCCGACTGCCGACTCAAGTCCAGGCATCGCGATAGGCGCCGGCAACCGCTTCTACCTTGCCGTGCAAGGATACGCTTTCATCCTCCAACTTGACCAGCGTTCGCCAACCCCGTGCGACCCCACCATCGCCATCCTGGCAGTCGATTCGGACAGCGGTGAAGTCATAGACCACTATGCCGTCAGGTCGTTCGGGTATTCCCAGTTCGGTCCCGGCTCTCTCAGTGTCGATGGCTTTGGCGTGGTACACGTCGCGGGTGGAGGATTTTCAGGTCTATTGGGCAATTCCTTCGCAGTTACACCCAACGCGATATCGAATGGCTACGGCGGCGGCAACGCGTTCCTGGCCCGGATCGATTTCTCCGCGCAGGAGGAATTCGCGCCCGCCTGCATGGTAAATGGCGCCAGTTTTGACAATCTGGATGTCTCTGTTGCGCCGGGGGAGATCCTGTCTTTATTTGGCGTTGGATTGGGTCCGACAGGTGGCCTGACCGCTCAGCCCGACAGCAACGGCGTATACGCACGTCAACTGGGCGGGACCAGAATCCTCATCGGCGACACAGCGCTTCCCCTACTCTACGTCAGCGACAGCCAGGTGAATGCCGTGGTGCCGTACAGTCTGAGCACGGGACCCATCGCTCCCGGAACTCTCGTAACTATTGAACACGACTCTTTCAATGCGTCCTACCCTCTTCACTACATCTGGCCAACGTGGCCTGGCATCTTCACCCAAGGCGGGGTCGGCTCGAATCAAGCCGCCGTGCTGAACCAGGACGGCTCGACCAATACAGCCGACCATCCGGCAGCCGTTGGCTCCGTGGTCAGTTTCTTCGCCACGGGACTCGGGCACCTGACCGGGCCACTCCCGGACGATGCCACGACACCCCTCTCGCCCCCGTGGCCCGGGCTGGCGGAGAGCTTTGGCGTTTACATCGCAGCCGCCGTCTCCAGCGGCGCGGTAGGTATGGAGGTGCTGTATGCCGGTCCCGCTCCCGGGATGCCACCGGGAGTCTATCGGGTGGACGCGCGTGTGCCCGACTCCGCACGCTCGGGACAGGTTCCGGTTCGGTTCATCATGAGTGGTTGCGATGGTGGCGTTTCGCCCTGTGTTACCGACATCTTGGGACCGCCCTCCGTGTGGATCCAGGCACACTGACCTGGGCAGCCTCGCTTGAGCCAGCCAAGGCGGTCAACGCTACTCTCTCTCCCTCAGCTTCGGGCGCCCAGCGCGGCCAGCACCCGCGCGGGCGTGAACGGAGCCTGCCGGAGGCGGGCGCCGGTGGCATCGAAGACCGCGTTGCCGATGGCCGCGGCAACGATGGTGATGGTACTCGCCAGCGCCCAATTGCGGCACGTTCAGGGGGTTCAGCAGCACCGTCTCAATCACCGGAAGAGGAGCGCCGAACGGCAACACGGGGTAAGTCTTCCAGTCAACCGACGTGATCGCGCCAGGATCGACGTTCCACGTCACCTCCTCATGGAGGGCCCGGCTCATGCCCTGAAGCGCGCCTCCTTCCATCTGATTCCGTAGACCGTCGGGGTTCGAAACGGGCCCGGAATCCTGGCTGGCGACCAGCCTCGTCACCGTGATGATTCCGGTAGCTTGATCGACCGAGACTTCCGCCACCATCGCGGAGTATCCGTTATCGCCCTCGTACAGCACGCAGGAGACGCCGCGCCCGGCCACCACGCCCGTCTTGGCGTTCCCCGGCTTGGGAGAGGGTCGCGTATCCCAGTTCGCGGCATTCGCCGCGGCGTTCAGCACTCCCATCAAGCGAGGGTCGCTCAAATGGCGCAGCCGGTATTGAACTGGATCGGCTGTCACGGCCGCCGCGACTTCGTCCATGAAGGACTCGTTCGCAAAGGTGTTCTGAAGCCGGTCGGGAGAGCGCAAGGGCCCGGTAAAGAAAGGCGATGCGATCGAGTGTTCGAGCACTTGCTGGCTCGCTACGGTCCCCGTGCCCCCGGGCGGGTTTCCGGCGACGGCGCCCGTGACGTAGTTTGCTGCCGAGTTGCCGTTGTTGCTGAAGGTCTTGGGAGGCGTCGCCGCGGCCGGAACCAGCGGCGGAGTTGGGAATCCGGCCATGGCGCCGCTGATGATATTGCCGGGGGTGGTCGCATTGGGGCGATTGCCCTTAGTCAGCGACCAGCCTTCATAGGTCCAGGCGATGAGCTGACCCCGGCTGTCGACGCCGGCGTTCAACTTCACGACGTAGGCGGGGCCATAACTCTCCCCAGCCGCCATCTCGTCACGGCGGGAGTATTGTACGCGCACGGGTAGGCCTACGGCCTGGGACAGCAACGCCGCGTCAAAACTCACCGAGTCATTGCCGTTCAGCCCGTAGCAGCCCGATCCCTCAACGAAAATCACGCGCACATTTGCATTGGGGATCCCAAGAAGCAGCGCCACACTGTCACGCTGGGGGTAGACCCCCTGGGTGGCCGACCAGATCTTGGCCGTGGCATTCTTGCCGCTGCCGCCCCGAACATCGGCGACCGCGCAGGAACTGGCTAACGCTCCGTGCATCTGATACGGATACAAATACTGAGCGGTCACTTTTCCGGCGGACTGCGCGAGCGTCTGGGCCGTGTCCCCGGAGTTCACGGTGAAGGAATCCTCGGACGGCTGTTGTTGCATCCAGGTGTAGAGGGTGTTCTGGTCCGGCAGGGTAGCGCCGCCTGACCAGCTCACAACCAACGCCTTCGCCGCTTGAATGGCATGCCATTCCGTATCGGCAACCACGCCTACGAAGTTGTTTTTGACCACGACCTGGATGTTGCCGGGAAGAAGCGCCACGGAATTCTTGTCAACACTGACTACCGTCGCGCCTACCAGCGGCGGCCGGACGACTCTTCCGTGCAGCATGCCGGCCAGGCGCACATGCTGGACATACTGAAACTGCCCAGTCGCCTTAGTGGGAATATCGATGCGGGGCACAGAGGTTCCCAGAACGGTATACTGACTCGGATCTTTCGGAGCGGTTTTGCTGTCCAGCGTGAGATTGAACCGCTTCCCCTGGAGCAATTCGCCATAACTCACCTGACTGGAGGGATCTCCTTTTACCAGGAACACGCCGTTTTGAACCATCAGCCCGCTGGCAGGAACATCGAGTTGCTGTGACGCCAGTTGGAATAATGCGTCGCGAGCGGTGTCCACGGCCTGACGCAAGCCTCCGGGCCTGAATTCGGTGACGGTGGACTGGCTGCCGGAGGTAACGCCCTGATCGGGAGTGAAGCCGGTGTCGCCAAAGACGACCGTGATACGACTGAGCGGTACCGAGAGTTCCTCGGCGACTAACTGTGTTTGTACAGTTGAAAAACCCTGTCCGAACTCGATCTTGCCCGAGTAGACGGTTATGCTCTCGTCGGCGCCGATCGTGATCCAGGAGTCCGCCTGAGTCGCGTCCACCGGCCCCGTCTGATTGGTCGGGTTCTGCGCGGCCAGTCTCCGATTCGCGCCGCCTATGCTGAATCCGACGATCAGCGCCATGTTTCGTGTCAGATGCAGGGCTGCGGGCGGTACTGTTCGGGACCTCACATGGAGCCCCTTCCGCCCACCTTCTCAGGCGATAAACTTGCCTGTTCGCATGCTATACTTCCGACGAATCCCGACTTCAGTCTGCGAAGCTTATGCCCACCCGCACCGTTCGTGCTTTTCTGGTGTACGCCGAAGAGGACTATCGCTACAAGGACATGCTGGTCAATCAGGCGCGGAGTGCGAAACTGCAGGTCGAGTTCACCGATATGCCCAACAAACAGCCGTGGGTGCCGAGGTGGAAGACCACGTGCCGGACCCGCGTGTTCGAGTGCGACGGCGCCATTGTTTTCATCAGCGCGAAAACCAAACAAGGCACCGGCGTCAAGTTTGAACTGGAATGCGTCGGCGAGATTCAGATTCCGGTGCTGGGGGTGTACGTGGACAAGTGCGAGAAGAGTGCAACGCCGGAAGAGTTGCACGACTCGCGGCTGATTGAATGGAACTGGCCTCAGATCGCCGCCTTCCTGCAATCGCTGGGCGTCCGGTAGGGTATGCTTTAGCTTGCCAAAACAATGGGGCAAGCCTGCCCTGCCCCCGCGTCGGCATCCTGACAAGCCTTGGTGCGCCGCAAGCTAAAGCATACGCTACGCCGCCGCAAGCTAAAGCATGCGCCACATCGCCCCAAGCATGCGCCATTGCATTGCGTTACCCTTTTCCTCGGAGGAAGAAACGGAATGAAGCGGATTTTGTGTGTTGCCGGTATGGTGGGACTCTGTGCGGCCCTCTGGCTGATGGCCCAACCGGCGGGCGACCCTTTGATGCAGGGTTTCCGGGAAGTGGAGGTCGCTTCGGTTGCCGATGCGATGGAACAGCTCTACGGGCAGCGCGCCTATATGTCCCATGAGATGCGTCCTTTGTCGCCCGCCAAGTTTGCCGGGCCCGCGGTGACGGTGCTTCTGAAAAAAGAAGAGCACAAGGAAGGCAGCGCTGCCTCGGCAGGCATGCTGGATGCAATTGACGCCGCCAATCCTGGCGCGGTCTACGTGATGGTGCTGGAGGATGGCGCCGACTACGCGGGCATCGGAGGACTGATGGCCACCGCGATGAAGTATCGTGGCCTGGCGGGAGCGATCATCGACGGGTCGGTGCGCGACACGCCGCAGATTCGCAAGCTCCAATTCCCGGTCTTCAGCCGGGGCGTAGTCCCGTCCACCACCATCAACCACTACCGCTTCGTGGGAACGAATGTCCCGGTGAGCTGCGCAGGCGTGAAGGTCAACGCCGGCGATATCATTGTGGCCGATGAGGACGGGGTCGCCGTGGTGCCGCGCGCGCATGCCGCCGATGTGTTGAAGAAAGCCCAGGATCTGGATAACACGGAGCACAGCATGATTCCCTTCATCGAAAAGTTCCGGTCGATTAAGGAGGCGGTCGCCAAGTTCGGGCGGATCTGAGCGGGCCTCGACATTCGAAAAAGCGGAACTATCGGTTCCATTCGGTTTGTTGATAACAGGATAGTTAGGCCAGTTTTGGGGCGGTTTTGGGAACTATAGTTCCCTTTTTCAGGCGGCTCGGTTTGGTTTTTGGTGGGACAGGCGGTTTCGCCTGTCGCGCCCGCTTGCGGGCGATTCTTTCACTACCAGTCCGATTTGGCTGGGCAAGCTAAAGCATACCCTACGTTACTGCAAAGGCACCGGGACGTACTGAGTCTGGCCGCCGCGATTGACCAGCAGCAAGGGCGGTCGGTCGCCCGATTTCTGCAGCGCACTGCGCATGTCCGCCGCGGAGCGCACCGGCTGACGATTCACTTCCTGAATCACGTCGCCGCTCTGGATCCCGACCCGCGCCGCGGGGCCATCCGGCTCTACCGACTCCACCGCCACGCCCTGGGTTCCACGCCGCAATCCGAGTTGCTGGGCGATCTCGGGCGTGATCGGCGTTACGGTCACCCCCAACTTCGAATCGCCCGCCGTGTCCACGCCCTGCTCCCCTCCGGCGCGTGCCGCGTCCGCCGTCAGTTCCACCAGACGCACCTTCATCTGCTGTTGCTTCCCATCGCGCAGAAGGTTGAGCGTCACCTCCGCTCCTGGGCCGGCAGCGGCGATCTCGTTCCGCAGGGTGTTCGGGTCGTTGACGTCCTT
>PMTT01000165.1 GCA_003167275.1 Bryobacterales bacterium
GACTCGTCTCGACGCTTTTCGCAGCGCCACCACCGCCGGCAGAAGGAGCTGTTCCGCCCGCAGCCACGCTTCAATGTTCGGCGATCGCGGATTTTGACCAGGGCGAAACACTGACAGTTTAGGGGCGCTGGCTTGAGGCCCGCGCCACCGATCATCAAACGACTCAAAGGAGGGATATCGAAATGTACAAAACGAAAAGGGCAGGCTTCGTCCTGTCTTGTGTGGCTGTGGCCACGATGAACGTAGCTGTGGGGGCTGACCCGCCGCGGTCGGCTGACCCGCCGCGGGCCGACGACAAAACCACCACCGCCGCTCCGGCGGATTCCCCGGAGCTACGCTTGAAAATGCAGCTCGATGAGCAGCAGAAAGAGATCGAGCAGTTGCGCGTCGCGCTGGGGTTGCTGAACAAGGCGCCGGGAGCGACAGATGTCGCCGCGCCGGTGGCTCCGGCACCAGCCGCTCCGGCCGCAAGCCCGGCGGCCACCGCGACGCCGATGGTCCCGGCCACCCCAGCCAGTTCCCCGCTGCAGATCAAGATTGGCGACACCACCATCATGCCGGTGGGTTTCATGGACCTCACGGCAGACTGGAAGGACAAGAATGCCGGTGGGTCGCTGGGCAGCAGTTTCGGCAGCATTCCCTATAACAACGCCACCACGGCGAAGCTTTCGGAATTTCGCTTCAGCCCGCAGAACTCGCGGATCGGCTTTCGTGTGGATGGCAATTGGAAGGGCGCCCACTTCATCGGCTACAACGAGTTCGACTTCCTGGGCACCAGCGGAGGCAACAATCTCAGCATCACCAATGGCGCCTTTGTGCCGCGCATTCGCCTCTACTGGGTGGACGTGCGCAAGAACAAGTTTGAATTCCTCGCGGGTCAAAGCTGGAGCATGCTGACGCCCAATCGCAAAGGGATCTCGGCCCTGCCGGGCGACCTTTTCTATAGTCAGGTCGTCGACGTGAACTATATGGCCGGCCTGACCTGGACCCGCCAGCCGGGTGTTCGCTTCCTCTATCATCCGAGCGAACAGGTTACGATGGGTATCTCATTCGAGAATCCGGACCAGTATATCGGCGGCTCCAGCGGCGGCTCCTCGATCGTGCTTCCCTCGGCTCTGAGCGGTCTGGCAGGCACGCAGTTGGACAACCAAACCAACGTTCAGACTATCCCGAACGTGCACCCGGACATCATCGCCAAGATCGCATTCGACCCGAGTAACAGAACCCACCTCGAGTTTGCGGGCATCGACCGGACTTTCAGGGTGTGGAATCCGCTGATCAACCAGTACTCCACCAAAGCTGGCGTCGGCGGTTCCATCAACGCCAATGTGGAAATCCTGAAGAACTTCCGCCTGGTGACCAATAACTACTGGAGCGATGGCGGAGGCCGCTACCTCTTCGGTCAGGCTCCCGACGTGGTTCTGCACGCCGATGGCACGCTCAGCGCACTCCACGCCGGCGGCACTGTGGATGGCTTTGAAACTGTGGTCAACAAGAACACCTTGTTATACGCCTACTATGGCGGCATTTACATCGGCCGCAACGTGGTAGTGGATGCCAACGGCACCAGCCTGGTCGGTTACGGCTATCGTGGTTCGTCCAACAGCCAGAACCGCGACATCCAGGAGCTCAGCTTCGGGTTCAACCAGACCATCTGGAAGGACGCCAGGTATGGCGCACTCAACCTGATGGGCCAGTATGAGTTCCTGATGCGCGCGCCGTGGTACTACGCGGCGAACGTCGCCGGCGGCAAGGGGACTCACGACAACACGATTTACTTCAACGTCCGCTACACGCTTCCGGGCGGCGCTCCGCCGGTCGAGAAGTAGAAGGGCTTCGCAGCGTGTGGCTGTGACACACCGGTGACAAGGAATCGACGCGGTCCTGGTCACCGGAAAGTGGGGATCGGGCGGGCGGCATCCAGCGCCCGCCCGATCCATTTCGTGGAACTTATCTGGCTCCCGGTCCTCCGCGCCCTCAGTTTTGGCTCTTCTCCGCGTCAAGTCGAATGTTGCGCCGCCTACTGCCGATGGTATCGAGGTAACGTGACGATGAAGGTAGAGCCTTTGCCCAGTTGGCTTTCGACCGCCACGGCCCCGTTCATCTGTTCGATGGCATGCTTCACGATCGAAAGGCCCAGACCGGTTCCGCCTACCTGGCGGGAACGGGCCTTGTCCACCCGATAAAACCGCTCGAAGATCCGGGTGAGATCCTCGTGCGGGATGCCCACCCCCGTGTCCGAAATCCGGATCTCGATCTGATCGCCGGACCCGTCGCCGACTTCAACGTGCACCTCTCCGTTCGGCTTGTTGAACTTCACGGCGTTAGCGAGAAGGTTCAAGACAGCCTGTTCCAAACGGATTCCATATCCCAAGAGCTGTAAATCCGGAATCGGACCAGTATGGATCTGGACGCCTGTAAGATTCGCGGCCGGCTCGATTGCCCGAATCGCGCTGCCAAGAACATCGCTCACCGAGATAGGTCCAGGCTGCGGTCCGGAACGGCCTGACTCGAGCTCCGAGAGGATCAGAAGATCGGCCGCGATGTTGTTCAGCCGCACACCGTTAGCCTGAATGATCTCGACGAATCTTCGGCGGTTGTGTTGGTCTTCGAGGCCGCCCTCCAAAAGGGTTTCGGCATAACCGCAAATGGTGGCCAACGGTGTCCGGATCTCATGCGAGACGTTGGCGATGAAATCGCGCTTGACCCGTTCCAGCCGCTCGGTTGGCGTGACGTCGTGCAGGATCGCAATGGCTCCGCGGGAGGTGGTGCTGACCAGGGGCGCGGCGTAAAGATCGTACGAGCGGATGTCGGGCGCGGAGAACTGCAGCCGGTCTCGGAGCGTCTCTCCCGTTTCGACAACCCGCCTGAGAATCTGGAAGAGGACCGGCTCCCGGACTACCTTCAGTAACGCGACGCCCTCAAAGGCGCCGTCGCTACCTACAGCTTTAGCGAACGCATTATTACAAAATGTCACATTGAGGCGTGAGTCCACGGCGAGAACGGCTTCTGACATGCTCGCCAGAATAGCCTCCCGCCGGGTAAGTTCCGTGCTCAGCCTGTTGAAAAGCTCTTCGATTTGAGGCGCTACACGCAACAGGGAGCGAGCCAGGATACCGAGTTCATCGTCACTGGTTTGTAACCTTGGCGGCGCGACGCTCAGATCCAGCAGGCGGTCCACAAAGCCGGTTAAACTATTGATCCGCCAGGACAACGATCGCGCGAGAAGTAATACGATCACGACCGAGAGAATCCCGAAAGCCAGCGAGGCGAGCCGGACCGTGAGGCTGTCCACATAGAAACAGATGGCGACAAGGGGCGGGCCGACCAGGACAACCGTTAACAGAAAGGCCTTACGAGCGATCGAGTTCGCCATCGGGTTGACCAATCTTACCACGCACAGCCGGATTAGAACGTTGAGTGATGTTCGTCAAATAACTGGAGAGGCGGTGGGGCAGCCATTGCCGGCAGCAGTGGCCCTTCAGGCGGCTCTTTCCCTGTGGCATTCCTTTACAAGACACTCACATCTAGCAGCGACAGCCAATACTGGACGGATTGTAGCGCGAATCCGATCAGGATCAAGCCAATTCCGAAGACACCCATGCGCTTCTCGGGCACATGATCCGCACTCCATTCGATGAAGGGCGTGCAGGCGTTGACGATTGCCGTGACCACTCCAATCGCCAGCCCGGTTCTCACGCCGACGCTCAGCGCTTGCGCCCGCTGATGCGCGACGAAGGCGCAAATGTACCCGGCGGCAGCGTAGCCCATCGTGCGGTTCACCGCCGCCAGGAATTGATGTTTGGTCAAACGCGGGCGGGTGGCCGGTTGATAGTCGAGGGTCGGCCGAATGCCGGCCCGGTAGGCCAAGACCTGTCCCACCGTGCTGAGTGCGCCAAAGGTTGCGCCAAATGTGCCGCCATGTAAGTAAGTAGCCCCCAGAGCGAAGCCGCCTCCCCGAATCGCGCTCATCGCGAAGTCATACCAGAATCCCGGCTTCGGTCCACGCCTCGAAGCGCGGGAATACTCCCAGGCGAGTGTGATGCCGTGCGCCAGGCCGGTCGCGAGCCCAAAGACCGGCCCGAGGGCGAGGCCGTACCCCGCTCCGAAGAGCGCACCGTAAGTGACTCCTCTGCTGAGAGTCCGCAGTGGTCCATGTTCCCCGCCCAAGAGATCGTAGGCGAGGTATAACGCGCCGAGCACGTCCAGTGAACTGCCGGCGATGCTGACCAGCGCGAGCGTGTGTTTGTCGATCGTCATGGGATGTTGGCAAATTCGCCGTTTTTGAGGACCAGAAACGACTCGCGCTTCGCGCAAACCATAAGCTCTTTCGCCGGAGTGTCGAGGCCCTCGTCGGCCAGTTGGAAAGTTCCATGGTGGATCGCGATGCTGGTCCTGGCGCCCAGGATCTGATGCGCTCGGACCGCCTCGTCGGGACCCATATGCACCGGCGACATAAACCAGCGCGGTTCGTACGCGCCGATCGGCAGTAACGCGAGGTGCGGTGAGCCGAACGTTTCCCGGATCTGGGCGAAATGACCACCGAAGGCAGTGTCTCCCGCGAAGTATATCAGCCGTCCCTGAGATTCGATCACATACCCGCACCACAGAGTCATATTGCGGTCGTGAATCCCCCGGCTTGAGAAATGCAGAGCCGGGACCGAGCGGATCGTGAAGCCCGGGAGTGACAGGGACTCGCCCCAATCCAGTTCGTGAGCGGGCCCTATGTTCTTGGAGCGAAGCAGCCGGCCCCCGCGCGCCGGAACAATGAAGGTGGAGTCTCCGCTAGCCGCTAGCCGGCGCAGTGTCGGTAAATCCAGGTGGTCATAATGATTGTGGCTGAGCAACACGGCGTCGATGGGCGGCAGATCCTCAAAGGATACCCCCTGCTTCCTCCGGCGCCGGGGACCTGCCCAGGACAGAGGACTCGCCCGCTCGGACCAAATCGGGTCCGT
>PMTT01000269.1 GCA_003167275.1 Bryobacterales bacterium
AGGTCACCGACCTGCCCAGCCAATGAAAACGGTGTCAGAGAGCTCGACCGGCGCTATCGCGGCTGGCGCTAAGAATACGGGCGGGGAGACAGCCGGTGCTCCAACAACTGGCGGCAAGACCGCAGACGCTGCGCCCNNTCGCCGACACTGCCGCCAGTCGGCTCAGCCCCCGCGCCCGGCGCTTTGCCGAGGAACATCGATTCTATCCATCCGCGGTCAACGGCTCGGGCCCCGGCGGCCGGGTGCTCGAGGAAGATCTGCGGGAGCTGTATTATTCGCCGGGAAGCGCGACCAGGGGGTCGCGNNGGACGAGGGCGTCCGCCCCACATCCGGCGAGCGACCATTGGTGGGGCGGACCCCCAGGTCCGCGGCCGACCCCCTGGTCGGCCATCGGCCGCAGGCCGAGGAACTCGCCGAAACCAAGCCCCAACCGGCCACCCGATCCGTTCGCGACAAGATTGCGCGGCGCATGCGGGAATCGCTCGCGACTACGGCCCAGTACACTCTGAACGCATCTGCCGACGCCGGAGGGCTGCTCATTCTCCGCGCCCGAATCAAGGCATCGAGCGGTGTGCCGGACATCAACCTCAACGATCTTGTCACCTTCTGCGCCATCCGCGCACTGCTCGACATGCCCGCCCTCAATGCCGAGTACATCGACGGCAAGATTCACCCCCATTCCGAGGTCCACATCGGCTTCGCTTGCGACACTCCGCGCGGATTGCTGGTCCCCGTGGTTCGCAATGCCGATCAGCTCGCTATCGGCGATCTGGCGTCGGCGATGAAGGCGCTGACTGCGCAGGCGGTCCAGGGCTCCATCTCGCCCGACTACTTATCGGGCGCTACCTTCACCGTCAGCAATCTGGGCGGCCTGGGCATCGAAACTTTCACCCCACTGCTCAACCCGCCACAGGTGGCCATCCTCGGTGTCGGCGCGATTCAGGTCAAGCCGGTCCGCAGGCAGGGCAAACTCGAATTCATCGATGCTGTCGGACTCTCGCTCACGTGCGATCACCAGGTGATCGATGGCGCGCCGGGGGCCCGCTTCCTTCAGGTCGTCAAGGAGAAGATCGAGAACGTGGAGCGGCTATGTACGATCTGATCGTGATCGGCGCGGGTCCGGGTGGATACGAAGCCGCCGCTCACGCGGCCCGCATGGGCAAGAAGGTCGCGCTGATCGAGAAGGAGCGGCTTGGCGGAATCTGTCTCCACGCTGGCTGCATCCCGGCGAAGACCTTCCTGCGATCGTCGAAGCTGTTCCATGATATCGGCGAGGCGGCGTCTTACGGAATTCGCGTGGGGTCCCTGGAATTCGACATGCCCGCTGTAGTGGAGCGCAAGAACCGCGTGGTGGGGACGCTGGCCCGCGGCGTCCAGGGGATGCTCAAGCGCGCCGGCGTGGAGACCATCGCGGGTCACGCGCGCCTGGTGTCGCGGGGGGTGGTGGAGGTTTTGACCGGCGGCAAGACCGCCGGCGCTACGGAACGCTATCAGGCGCGGAACATTCTGATCGCGACTGGATCGCGGCCGGCCGTGCCTCCGATTCCCGGGATTCGCGGGGAGGGCGTGCTCGATTCGAACACCGTCTTTGGCCTGACGCGTGTGCCGGAGAAGATCGCCATCATCGGCGGCGGCTACATCGGCCTGGAATTCGCCTGTTTCTTCAACGAGGCCGGCGCCGAAGTCAGCGTCTATGAGATGCTGCCGCAGATCGCGGCCAACTGCGACCGGGAGATCTCCAGCTTACTCTGGCAGGTCTTGACGCGGAAGGGTATCCAGTTCCACCTTGCATGCCGGGTGCTCGGAATCGAGAACGGCGCGTTGCATTATGCGGCCGCGGATGGCTCGCGGGCAAGTACCTCGGCCGATACCGTTCTGAACGCTACGGGCCGGGCGCCGGTAGTCCAGGACTTGGGACTCGAAGAGGTGGGGGTGGATTTCGGTCCGCGGGGAATCCGGACTTCCGACCAGGGGAAGACCAACGTCCCCGGCATCTGGGCGTGCGGAGACGTCACCGGAAGACGGATGCTGGCGCACGCCGCTACACGCGAGGGCATTGTCGCCGTGAATAACATGTTCGGGAAGAAGGACCGGATCCGCTATGGCGCGATCCCTGCCGTAATCTATACGCATCCTGAAGTCGCCTCTGTGGGGAAGTCCGAAGAGGAACTGCAGGCGGAGGGGACGGCATACCGGAAGTCCGTGGTTCCGATGGCGGTGGCCGGGCGCTTCCTGGTGGAGAATGAGGGAGAGACCGGCATGGTCAAGGTGCTGGCGGGCGCGAAGTACGGGGAGATTCTGGGGGTTCACGCGCTGGGCGATGCGTCGAGCGAGTTCATTGTGGCGGCGGCCGCCATGGTGGAGAGCGGAATGAGCCTCACGGATGCCAGCCGGATCATCTTCCCGCACCCCACTGTGTCCGAGGCGCTGCGCGAGGCCATTGAACGAGCGGTGGGCCAGGTGGCTCACCAAGCAGGTGGGGCAGACGCCCTCGTCCGCGCCGGACCNNCTGGTCCGGCTCTTCGCCCGTCCGAGCAGGCCGACCAGGGGGTCGGCCGCGGGCCAGGGGGCCCGCCCCACTAAGTCGTCGCAGGCGGAGAAGGGCTTGAGCTGCTGTAACAACCAAGAGCAAACGGAATGCCTAAGTCGATCATCATAGAACCGGAAAAAGTCTTTGCCAGCGAAACCATACGCTTTCACGACATCCATGTGAATGCGTACCGGAAGACCTGGGAGGAAGAGCGCGCGGACTTCTCGCCCGAGGACTTCCTGAGCATCTGGCAGGACATGTGCGCGATTCGCGAGTTCGAATCGATCCTCAACGAGATCAAGACCAAGGGCGCGTACAAGGGGGTCGCGTACAATCACGCCGGGCCGGCGCACCTCTCGATCGGGCAGGAAGCCGCGGCCGTCGGCATGGCTTTCCCACTGACTCCCGACGACCACATCTTCGGCTCGCATCGTAGTCACGGCGAGATTCTGGCTAAGGGATTCTCCGCCATCCGCCAACTGAGCGACGCGCAGTTGCTTGCGATTATGGAATCCTACCGCGATGGCGCGCTTCTTCGTCCCGTGGAACAGGGGTACCAGGGCAGCGTGAAGGGCCTGGCCCTGCGGTTCTTCACGTACGGCGCATACAGCGAAATCTTCGCGCGGGAGACCGGCTTCAACCGCGGCCTGGGCGGCTCCATGCACGCGTTCTTCGCTCCCTTCGGGATCTATCCCAACAACGCCATCGTGGGCGGTTCGGGCTCCATCGCACCGGGCGCGGCGTTGTTTAAGCGAGTCAACCGCAAGCCGGGGATCGTGGTGGCCAACATCGGCGACGCCTCGTTCGGCTGCGGTCCCGTGTGGGAAGGCATCACGATCTCCGCCATGGACCAGTACCGCAAGTTGTGGGATGAGTCGCTGGGCGGCGGCCTGCCTATCATCTTCAACTGCATGAACAATTTTTACGGCATGGGCGGACAACCGTTCGGCGAGACCATGGGGGTGGGATACACCGTGCGGATCGGGGCGGGCGTCAATCCCGAGCAGATGCACGCCGAGCGGGTCAACGGCTACGATCCGCTGCCGGTGATCGATGCCTTCCGTCGCAAGAAGCAGGTGCTGCTGGAAGGCCGCGGGCCGGTTCTGCTGGACACCGTGACCTATCGGATCAGCGGCCACTCGCCCTCGGACGCCTCCAGTTACCGTTCGAAGGAAGAGATCGAGCGCTGGCAGCAGGCCGACTCGATCCGCGCGTTCCGCCAGAAGCTGATCGAGAACTATGCGAGCGGGAGCGGGCCCAGTAACAACGGCTCCGGCGGCCCCATCACCGCGGATGCGCTGGATGCCGCCAGGGCGTCGGTCGAAGCCACCATCTTCGAAATGTTTCAGCTCGCCATCGATCTGAAGACGAGCCCTCGGGTGACGGTGGATTCCGACCTGGTGGGTTCTGTGATGTTCTCCAACCGGCGCGTCGAGAAGTTCGATGAGCGCCCGTCCGAATTCCTGCACGCGCTTGCAGACAACCCACGGGTCCAGCAGATTCGCGGCAAGATTCGCACGCCCACCGACGGCGGCAAGCCCGTGCCGAAGATGAAGGCTTACAACGTCCGAGACGGCATCTTCGAGGCGATGCTTCACCGCTTTTCACTCGACCCCACGATGATCGCGTTCGGCGAGGAGAATCGCGATTGGGGCGGCGCTTTCGCCGTCTACCGCGGACTGACTGAGGCGCTGCCCTATCACCGGCTCTTCAATACTTCGATCTCCGAAGCCGCAATCGTGGGCGCGGCCGTGGGATACGGCCTGGCGGGCGGCAGGGTGGTGGCGGAACTGATGTACGCGGATTTCATGGGGCGCGCGGGCGATGAGATCTTCAACCAGCTCTCCAAGTGGCAATCGATGTCGGCCGGCCAACTGACTATGCCGGTGGTGCTGCGCATCTCGGTGGGCGCCAAGTATGGCGCGCAGCACTCGCAGGATTGGACCGCGCTGGTACACCACATTCCGGGATTGAAGGTGGTCTATCCAGTGACTCCCTATGACGCCAAGGGCATGATGAATGCGGCCTTGGCCGGCACCGATCCCGTGATCTTCTTCGAGAGTCAGAAGGTCTACGACTATGGCGAGATGTTCGTGGAAACTGGCGTTCCGGAAGGTTACTACGAGATCGACTTATCGGAGCCCTCGGTCAAGCGGAAAGGCAAAGACCTGACGTTGATCACGCTGGGGCCAGCCTTGTATACCGCGATCGCGGCGGCCGACGAGTTACAGACGCGCTTTGGTCTGTCGGCCGAGATCATCGATCTTCGGAGTGTGAATCCGCTGAACTACGAGCCGCTGACGGAGTCGGTAAGAAAGACCGGGAAGGTGCTGCTGGCGTCGGATGCGGTGGAGCGCGGGTGCGTGATGCAGACGGTGGCCACTAATTTGACACAGATCTGCTTTGACGACTTAGACGCGCCGCCCGTGGTGGTGGGATCGCGGAACTGGATCACTCCGGCGGCGGAATTGGAGGCGCTGTTCTTCCCGCAGGCTAGCTGGTTCCTGGACGCCATTCACGAGAGAATCCAGCCGCTGAAGGGGTATGAGGCGCGGAGTAATCAGACACTGGGAGAGTTAGTGAGGAGAGCGCGGCTGGGGGTGTAGGTTTACGCCTGCGCGAACGGGCGTCACCCTTGAAAACACCCTGGTGGGGCGNNCCCGCGCGGACCAGGGGGTCCACCCCACCAGGGCGGTAGCCGCTTCGATCGAAGCGGAAATTCGGAAAATTCTGACTGAAACAAAGGACTTATCGGATTTTGACCGCTTCGATCGAAGCGGAGCCCATTCCGCCGCACCAAAAAGCCAACCGAAACTTACACAAACCCATACTAATACAGCGACTGCAAGAAACCGGCTTGGCGGGAATGGGAATTCCGGCGTAAGCCATTCCACTGCATGGGGTTAGAAATATTTTGAAAATCGGTGACTGAAAACCGGCCAAACACCCGGGAGTGATTCACCGACTTTCTCTTCAGTTGTAGTGGACCGCGTTCAAATCGGCGAAGCGCCCGAACTCGGCCGGCAGCTCGTCCAAAGCGTAGATCGAATTCGTCGGGCAAACCGGGATGCACGCGCCACAGTCGATGCATTCATTCGGATCGACATAGAGTTGCGGCGCTTCGGCAAAGGCCGTCTCATCCTGCTTGGGGTGGATGCAGTCCACCGGGCAGGCCTGAACACACAGTTCGTCCTTGGTACAGGTATCCGTAATTACGTATGCCATAAGTGGGACGGAAAGCAATTCCGATGCCAGGACGTGACCGGCTCTAACTAACAGATAAATAGAGGTGAAAATATGCAATCTCAAACTATTGGGTGCGTGAATTCGCGCAATGTGGGAGGGCACTGCGGCATCTTCACCCGAAACGGTACACTAATCAGTGGATGAAAATCGAAACCCTGGCCGTGCACGCCGGACGGCATATCGATCCCGCCACGGGCGCGGTCACCATGCCGATTCACCTTTCCACCACCTTTGAGCGTAGTCCCGCGGGGGAGTATCCCCTGGGCTTCAGCTATTCCCGCGAAGGCAATCCGAATCGCCGGGCGCTGGAAGAATGTCTGGCCCGTCTGGAAGGCGGCAAGGAGGCCCTGGTCTTTTCCTCCGGCCTGGCGGTGGCCACCGCGCTGATACAAGGTCTGGAACCGGGCGACCACATCATTGCGCCAGACGACGTCTACTGGGGCTTACGGAAGGTCATCGGCGATGTCTTCGGAAAATCGGGGCTGGAGACGAGCTACGTCGATATGACGGACGAGGACGGTGTTCGCGCCGCCATTCGGCCCGCGACGCGGCTCATCTGGGTGGAGACGCCCTCGAACCCGCTCATGAAGATCACCGATCTCGCGGCGATCGGCAGGCTGGCGCGCGAAACCGGACCCAACATCATCACGGTTTGCGACGGCACCTTCGCCACGCCGATTCTGCAGCGTCCCCTGGATTTGGGCATCGACATGGTGTGCCACTCCACTACCAAATACATCAGCGGGCACAGCGATGTGGTGGGCGGGGCGCTCATCACGCGGCACGAGAATTACCTGTTCGAACGGGCCCGGCGGGCGCAGCGTTACGGCGGGGCGGTGCCTTCGCCGTTCGATTGCTG
>PMTT01000088.1 GCA_003167275.1 Bryobacterales bacterium
CGACTTTGCGAAAGTAGGGCTAGGCGCATCACTGAGTGGCGGCTATCAATGGCTGACGCGCCCGTATTCCTTCCTGGAGACGCAATTGCGCCGGCAGGGACTGACCTTCCAGCTTGATCTGCCCGTGCTGGGCCGCTCCCTGGTGACCGGCGACCCGGCCCTGGTTCGGCAAATCGCGCATCATCCCGATCTCGACAGCGGCCGCGGGATTGTTGCCCTGCGTGCGATTCTGGGCGATCGCTCCCTGATCACCCTCGATGGCCAGGAACACCGCGAGCGACGGCGGATGCTGGCCCCGGCGTTTAGCGCCCGCATCATGGAAAGCTATGACGCCATCACGATCGAGAAGACGAGGGCGGTCATTCGCGAGCTTGGCCAGGGAATGCAGTTTTCCTTCTACGAGGCGGCGCGCAGAATTTCGCTGGCCGCCATCGTGCGTTTCCTCTTCGGCGAAAAAAGCCCGGAGCAAGAGCGGAGCATGGAGATCCTGGTGGAAAACTTTCTGACTTCGTTCCAGAATCCGCTGGTGCTGTATCTCAAATTCCTCCAACTCGATCTCGGCCCAGCTTCGCCTTGGGGACGCGCGCTCCGGAACCGCGACCGCTTGCGCGCCCGGATCCTAAACGAAATCCGCGAACGGCGCGCGGGACGCGGAGGTCCTATCGGCTTACTTGCGGCGGTGTTCGAGAGCGGCGCAGACCCCGGCGATAACGACCTGACCACGGAAGTGCTCACGCTGCTGATGTTCGGGCACGACACCGGCGCAGCGGCGATGGCTTGGGTAATGGCACATCTGCTTCAGCATCCTGACGCGATGAAGCGGGCGCAGGTGGAGGCCGAGAGGCAACTGAGATTCGACGCGGAGACGCGGAGGCGCGGAGAAACACGCGGAGAAGAAGACAAGAAAGAGAGAACGGAGGACGCAGAGAACGGCGGCGTGCCGGCGCGGAGTTCCTATCTGGAAGCTTGTATCCGGGAGAGCATGCGGCTATGCCCGGTGGTGGTGAACCTAACGCGCGTGGCGCGGCGCGATCTGGAAATCGGGGGCTACCACGTGCGCGAGGGTGAACGCGTGCTCCCTTGCGCCTGGCTTGCCCACCATAACGACGCGGTGTTCCCCGACGCCGGACAATTTCTGCCGGAACGTTTCCTCCACGGACACAACTACGGGTACTCCTATTTTCCTTTTGGCATCGGCGGAAGAGTCTGCCTGGGAGAGCCGTTTGCCATGCGCCAGATGGTGCTGATCCTCTCGACGTTCCTGGCGCACGGGGCGCTGGAGTTTGCGCCCGGCTATGAACCGCGGCCGGCGAGAAATCTCGTTCTGATTATGCCGCGCCGCGGAACGCTGGTGGTCAATCGAGCCGCTTCGCCCGTCAGAGTCATGACGGCCAGTCCGGCGAACATGGCGCTGGGCGGCCATTCGATGAGGTCACCGCAGTGAAAGTGCTGGTGATGACAGGCGGTCTGGTGAGCGGCAACGAAGCGTCCCAGTGGAGCGCCGGGAGCAGACTCCGCCAATGGCTGGCTTCCGAGCACGCCTGGCTCGACCTGAAGATCAAGCTGGTATTCGCCGAATTCCTGCTACGCCGTCCGCGGGCGCAGAACGATGCGCCATCGCCCCCGGACTTGACCGAAGTTGTGTTGGCCACCCTGTTGCAGCAGGCAGGAATGCCGTACGTGTTGGCTACGTACGGCGACCTTTTCGACGATCCGCGGTGCGTGCGCAGGTTGCTCGACGAGACGGACTGCGTGTTTGTGTCCACCACTTTTCTCCGTGATTTGAGCGAGCTCATGACCCTGGTCCGGATGGTCAAGCGCCGGCACAATCACGTAGTGGTCGGCGGGCCGCTGGCGGGCCTGCTGGCCGACCGATGGAGGGACACGCCGGAGGTCGAGGTGCTCGCGCCGGGTTACGGCGAGTTTCTGGTCCCGGCACTGGCGGAGTGGATCCGCTCGGGCTTCCGCATCCTGACAGCTCCTGCCGGCGGCCGCCTGCTCGATCGCGGCCAGACGAAAGTGCTCTACAGCGGCGTGCCCCAATCCGAAGACCTGGATTTTCTGCCCACGCCCGATTGGGAACTCTCCGAACGGGATCACCAGCGCCGTTACCGCATGATCTACTACGAGAGCGTGCGCGGCTGCCCCTACCGGTGCAGCTTCTGCAACTATCCGTACCTGTTTACCGATAAGACCTTCCGCTACAAGAGCGCTCAGCGCATGGCCCAGGAGTGGGAGCACTATCTGGCGCACCATGAGATTGACTACATCACTTGCCTGGATTCTCTTTTCACCGTGCCCCGGCGGCGCCTGGCGGAGTTCTGCCGTCTCCTGATCGAGCGCCGTCTGAGAGTGAAGTGGACCTGTTACGCGCGCGCCGACGATCTGGCCGATGAGGCCACCGCCGCGCTGATGAAATCCGCCGGCCTGAATCAGGCGCAGATCGGGCTGGAATCGGGCGATCAGGGCCAGCTCGACAACATGGAGAAGTCCTGCACCGTGGAATCCAACGCCCGGGCGATTGACAACTGCCGCAAGCACGGCATCACCAGCGTGGTCTCTTTGATCGTGGGGTTCCCCGGCGAGACCGCGGAAACTTTGGAGCGGACGATGGAGTTTTTGCGGCGTCATCCTCCTGACTTTTTCTTTCTGGCGCCGTTCAGCACTCGCGCGGCCGGAGTGCCGGTGCTGAACGAATTGAATCGCAGGCGCTTTCAACTGCGCACCGCCAACCATTTGAATACCGGGGCTCCCTACTGGCGGCACAGCACAATGTCCTGCGCCGAGGTGGGTGGCCACACGCGGAGGATGTACCAGCGCATCATGAGCGAAGGCATCTCATTGAACGCCGCACTTTACTACGACAGGCTGATGACCTTCCAGCCCGAAGAACGGGATGAGCTGCTGCGGCAGCAGCGGGATCTGACGCGAAGCTCGGCCTTCGGGGCGTGGATTTTCAACCGGCTTCACGGTTTCATTGACGGGCGGCTGGCGGCGGATGTGGCGCGGCAGCTTGCGTCGCAGGAGCCTCAGGCTGCGTTGCCGCCGGAGCT
>PMTT01000887.1 GCA_003167275.1 Bryobacterales bacterium
AACGTGATCCTGGAGACTTTCCGGGCTTCGCACCGGGGTATCGACGAGTCGGAAATGCCCGATCTTCCAGCTCCCGAAGCGGATCCCATGCTGGATGAGGAAACGCGGACGGCCATCGAGGCCACGCTGCGCCGCCTGAAACCACGGGAGCGGGAATTCCTGCGGCTCCACTATTATGAAGACCTGCCCAAGGAGGAGATCGCGCGGCGCATCGGGATCGACGAAGAGCGGGTCCGGCTGATCAAGCATCGAAGTTTGAAAAGCTTTCGTGAAATGTATGAACGGATAAAGAAAATCGTCGATACAAAAAGAGGTGGGGCATCACTCAAGGTTTGACACACCGAGAGATCGAAAAGCGCGGATGGGTGGAGGCATATGTCGAGCGCCGCCTGTCGGCCACGGATGCCGCGGACTTTGAAGAGCACTATTTCCGGTGTGAGCAGTGCTTCTCGGACGTTCAGGCGATGGAAAAGTTCATTGCCGGCCTGAAGTACGCGGGACTGCGGGGACTGCTCGATCCGAAACCCGCGCGGGTAGCCTGGTTCCTGCCGGCCTTTGTGTTCGCCGCTGCTCTATCGCTGGTTCTCGGAGCGGGATTGGCATTTGTGGGTTTGGTGCGGCTGCCGGCTCGGGAAGCCCAACTGAAAGAGGCGTTGGCCGCGGGGAAAGCCAGCCGGGCGCGCATTGCCGAGCTGGACCAGAGGGCCGACGCAGACATGCGGCCCGAAGCCAATGTTCCCGTGGTGATCCTGGAAGCCAGCCGGGGGAATGACCCGCCGAACCGGCTTGTGGTGGGCGGACAAACACGCACCGCGCTGCTTTGGCTGGATGTTCCATCGCAGCGGCCGTGGACGAGGTTCAGGCTGACCATCTCCACCTTGGATAACCGCGAGTTCAAGGCGATTCCCAGCCTGACCCTTCACCGCCTGGAGCGCAATCAAAACGGAGCCCTGGCCGTCAGCCTTCCCGCAGCCCAACTGGCGACGGGCTCGTACCTAGTCCGCCTTTTCCTGGACGACGAGCCGGGGGCGCCGGTCATCGAGGAATATCGATTGGCGGTAGTTCATAATTAGACTTGATGCGCCTAGCGCCGACTGTCCTGCTCCTGTGTTTGGCCGCACACGCCCAAAGTCCGGAGGTGCTGCGGCTGATTGAGGAATCCACCGCCCAGAGCGATCGGCAGCACTACACGGAAGCCGCCAAGCTGGCGGAACAGGCAGTGGAGCTCAGCCGCGCCGCCTCCGACAAGAAGGCCGAGGCGATGTCGCTCAATCGTCTCAGCAGCGTCTACTTTTATGCGAGGAAACTGGAGGCGGCGGTGGATGCGGCCAGGCGCGCCATGTCCGCGGCTTCCGAAGCCGGCGACCAGGCGCTCTCCACCAAGGCTCTTGGGATGGTCGCGGACGGGCTGAGGGATCAGGGCAAGCTGGAAGAGGCGCGGCAATCGTACGAGCGCCAATTGGAATCCATCCAAAGCGCCGGCGACCGCAAGGCAGAGGCGGTGAACCTGCGCATGACGGCCATTCTCTACCGGCAAATGGGCGATCAGACGCGGGCGATGGGCCTGATCACCAAGGCGCTGGCCATCGCCCGCGAGTTGAAGGACCCTGCCGTGGAAGGCCCGTCGCTGTTCATCCTCGGAGTCCTGGAAAACGAACAGAAGCTTTACGATTCGGCCTTGGGCCACTTCAACGCGGCGCTTCAGACGCCGGGGCTCAACGCCGGATTGCGGGGCCAGATTCTACTGGGCATCGGCACGGCTCATTGCAACCTGGAACACTACGACCGCTGCATCGAATTCTACCGGCAGCAATTGGACACCGCAATCGCGTCGGGAAATCAATACCAGATCGCCTGGGGGTATTTCAAGCTGGGCCTTCCGCAGGCGCTTTCGGGCGATTATGCCGGGGGATACGAATCCAATCTGAAGGCGCTCCAGTACCTGCGCGGCACGGACCACGATCCGTACGAAGAGTGGCACTTCCTGGCAGCCGTGGGCCAGGCGCTGCGCCACCTCGACCGGGAACGCGAAGCGATTTCCTATTATCAGGAAGCCATCGCGATCGTGGAACGGCTGCGTCAAGGCCTGGTGCCCACCGAGGAAGGCATGGCCAAGGCCGCTTCGGCGGGCCTGACGCGGCAACTGTTCGACGACGCCATCAGTCTTCTTTTCAGTCAGGATCCGGCACAGGCGTTTCAGACTTCCGAACTGGCCCGCGCCCGAGCCTTCCTATCGATCCTGGCCGAATCCAAGGTCGATCTGCGGCAGGGCCTCTCGCCTTCCGAGCGGGAGCGCGAGAACGCGGTGTTCGCGAGGATCGCCGGGATCCAGAAGGACCTTTGGCGCAACGGCCTCACGGATGCCGGGCGTAAGCAAGAGAGCGCGGAGTTGGAGTCGGCTGAGAAGGACCTGGAAAGCCTGCGGCTCGAGATCCGGCACTCCAACCCGAGGCTGGCTGCGATTCAATATCCCAAGCCCCTGAGTCTGGAACAGGTGCAGAAAGAAGTGCTCAAACCGGGCGCCACATTGATCGAATTCTCGCTGGGGCCGGAGCATTCGTTCGTCTGGGCGGTCTCGCGGGAGCGCGTGATGTCGGCGATCCTGCCGCCCAGCGCCGAGATCGAGAAGCTGGTGGCGGCCTTCCGAAAGAGCACCAGGTCACCGGTATCGGGGCTCACCGCGCAGCATGCGGAAAACGAAACGGCGCGGCTTTCGGGGCAGCTCTACCGGCAGTTACTCAAGCCGGTGGAAGCGATATTGGAGGGCAGCCGCTCCCTGATCGTCGTTCCGGATGGGGTGCTGTACTATGTTCCGTTCGAGGCGTTGTCGCCAACGGGCCGTACGGGCTACCTGCTGGAGCGTTTCCCCGTTTCGTACGCTCCGTCGGCCACGTCGCTGGCGGCGGCGGAGGGACCACGGCACAGCGCAGGGAAACTGCTGTTGGCATTCGGCGACCCGGTTTACGCGCGTCAGGCGGCGGCGGGCGAGCGGGGACCCGATTTGGCCGCGCTTCCTTACACGCGCGACGAAGTGAACGGCATCGCAGCCTTATTTCCGAAGGAGAAGCGTACGGTTTACCTGGGAGCGGCGGCGCGCGAAGAGACCGTGAAAGGCGAGGCTCTCGACGGGTACCGCTACATCCATTTCGCTACACACGGCATACTCGATGAGCAGCATCCGGCACGCTCCGGGCTGGCCCTGTCGGCAAGTTCGGGGAAGGAAGACGGCATTCTGCAGGTGAGCGAGATTGCGGATCTGCGGCTGGACGCGGAGTTGGTCACTCTGTCGGCCTGCAGTACGGGGCTGGGCGAACTGGTGTCGGGCGAAGGGATGCTGGGGCTGGTCAGGGCCTTCCTGTATGCGGGCGCGTCGAGTGTCGCGGTGAGTCTGTGGAATGTCAACGACGCCGCGACGGCCACGTTGATGAAGGACTTCTATCGCGGCCTGAGCCGGGGGGTCCCAGGCGACGAGGCGCTTCGGCGCGCCAAGATCGAGCTGTTGCGTCAAGGGGATACTCCGTGGAGGCATCCGCACTATTGGGCGGCCTTCGTGCTGTGGCTGAGGTAGTTCGGTCTGGTTCTGGTCGGACAGGCGGTTCCGCCTGTCTCGCCCGCTTGCGGGCGATTCTTTCACACCATCTGGCCCGGCGACACCATCTGGTCCGACGATTTGGGAACCTTGAGATGGTGTGCGGTGTCACATGAGAGGAAGAAACTCACATGACGACTGCACGGTACGTCCTGATCGCCTGTTTGCTGGTATTGGCCGCCGGCTTCGCACAGACCGACGACTATGCGCCCGAGAAGGAGAACGCCATCCAAAAGACCAAGCCAGGCAAGCAGCTTCACAAAGAAGACGAGGCGTGCGGCTCTTACTTTTGGAGGTCGCAAAAGGCCGACCCCAGCGGAGCCCCGGCCGTGTACTATTTCTACGGCAGCACCGAATACGGCAAGGGCAAGATGGGCCTCTACCAGCAGGTTCGCTACCGCGCCGTCGTGGACGATGGCAAAGAGACGCCGACGGCTCAAGTGATCAAGGATGGCCGCGGGGTTGTCAAAGAGGTAGTAGTGCGCATGACCCGGCAGGAGTTAGAAGCGTCGAAGAATTGCTTTGTAATACCGTAGCACGGGCATTCTTGCCTGCCAGGATTGGCTGCCCCACAACGTAATTCAGCGCTGACTCAGTCCGCCATCGATCGCCAGCGTCTGTCCGGTGACGAAGTTCGAGGCCTTCAGGAAATACACCACCGCGTCGGCGATTTCGGCCGGCGTCCCCCCGCGGCGGGCCGGGGTCGCTTCGATCATCTTTTTCCCGCGCTCGTCGATCTCATTGAAGGGAATCACACCCGGAGCCACCGAGTTCACCGTGATCTCCGGCGCGAAGGCCTTGGACAGCGCACGCGTCAACATGATCACCCCGGCCTTCGAGGCGCAATAGTGGGCATGCTCCGCCCATGGCCGGATGCCTCCCAGCGAGCTCAGATTCACGATCCGCCCGCCGCCGGTCTTCTTCATCAGCCGCGCGCCGTTCTGACAGCAAAAGAAGACCGCTTTCAGGTTGACCGAGTGGATGAAGTCCCAATCCTTCTCGGTAATCTCCAGCGGGTCGAACCGCGTAAACCGCGCCGCGTTGTTGACCAGCCCATCGAGCCGGCCCAGACGCGCCTCCACTTCCCCAAACATGCGCGAGATCTCCGGCACGCTCTCCAGGTTCGCGCGAAACAGTTCCGCCCCGCCGCACTCCACCGCCGTCCGCCGCGCCTCGCTCTCCGATCGCTGATAATGGATCGCGACCCGCGCACCTTCCTCCGCCAGTCGCAGGGCAATCCCACGCCCGATCCGTTTGGCCGCCCCAGTGACAAGAATCACCCTGCCGGAGAGGTCACCTTGCTTCGTCATTTGGGGCTCCACGCGTTGGACCAAGGAATGCGGGGCAAGCTAAAGCATACCCTACGCGGTTGGCTCGCCATGAACTTCGATCTCCTCCGGATCCACGCCTTCTCTCGCCGGCTCGGGCAACCGGCCGGTCCAATGTGCCCAGCCCCAGAATATCGCGGTGGTCGAACTGAGCACACCGGCAATCGCCCCGATCGTCCTTGGGTCCCAATACTGCGACGCAATTCCGGCCGCCATCATCGACATCATCATTACCGACCACTGCGTCGACTCCATGGTGGCGAACACACGCCCCCGAAGGCCGTCGGGAACCACCCGCAGCAACTGCCACATGTTCATCGTCGAGCTGACCCCCACCGCCGCCCGGGACAAGCCGATGAACACGAGTGCCCACCCGAAAATCCGCATCTGGCTGAACAGGATGTACGACCCGCCATGCACGATGTAGCACAACACGATGGCGCGTTTGTAATTCGTAAAGCTGAGCCGCTTCCCGATGGTGTAAGCCATGACGCCGCCACAGACCAGGCCCACGCCGGCGCAGCCCTGGATCATGCCGAGTCCGGCCGGACCGCGGTTGAACACCAGTTCCCCAAACACGCTGAACAGGATCTGCGCGGCGCCGCCCCCCGTGGCCCAACCGATGTTGACCGCCAGCAGCCCCAGAATCAGGGGGACGGAACGCATGTACCGCAGACCCTCGACGTACTCGTGCCAGGGCCTGACCACTTCGGCTTCGGTCAGCGAGCGCCGCGGGGGTCGAAAGCCGCGCCCTGGCAGGAACAGCCGCGAAATACAGATGGCGGAGAAGACGAAGGAGAGCGAGTTCCCGAAGAACGCCCATTTGTACCCGAACGCTGCCACGCTCGCCCCGCCCAGGAACGCGCCCACCGCCAGCGTGGTCCAATTAGTGGTCTGGGTGAGCGCATTGGCGGTGTGCAGTTCCTCGCTGGTGGCAATGGCCGGCAGGATCGACGCCCGCCCGCTGGTGAAAAACGGCGACGCCACCATGAGCAGTCCGCTGAGCACGTACAGCAGCCAGGTCTCCTGGCGGTTCACCGTAAGGATGAAGAGCATGGCCACCACCGCGCGGATGAGATCGCTCGCGATCATCACGCGCTTGCGGTCGAAGCGGTCGAGCACCACTCCCGCCAGAGGCCCGATCAGCATCGCCGGAATGGCACGCGAGAGCATCACCCCGCTGACCACCAGCCCCGACCGGGTGGTAGCTACCGCGAGGCTGAAAACCGCCACGTTATTGAAGTGGTCGCCGACCTCGCTGACCACCTGTCCCATCCAGGTGTTCCGGTAGTTGCGGTTGTCCCGCAGGAGTGAGACGAAGGCCGTCATGGCGTAGGGTATGCTTTAGCTTGCCCAGACAAAAAAAGAACCCTCGCCAGTCTGCAAACCACGATCCAAAAGGACTCAGTGACACAAGAATGTTTCGGCAAGCTAAAGCATACCGTACGGTCAGCCAATCGTTTCCTCCCGCACGGTGATGTGGCGGATGTAGTCGTGATCCAGCGCGTAGCCGAAGCCGGGCTCATCCCGGACGACGATGGTGCCGCGCGGAGTGGTCTCGACTGCCGGATCGATGATGTCGCGCTTCCAATAGCGTTTACTTGCCGAGACGTCCCCGGGCAGAACGAAATTCGGCAGCGT
>PMTT01000152.1:0-4986 GCA_003167275.1 Bryobacterales bacterium
GGAAGCTATTGTGGGAGCGAAAGAGGGACTTCGGTCCCATCACTTTTCTTCGAGATTATCCCAAAGCCTTCCCTATACCGGCCCACCCGCTCCTTCGGAGCGTTCCTTTCCCATTCTGAATTCCCTCTTTCCCAACCACCTGGCAAAACACCCGCCCGGCNNTTTTGACTTTTATTACGTGACTCTGCGAGTATCAACTATGCCTGCCGGTTCCCACCGCTTCGAGGTCGGATCCATTCGCTGCACGGTTCTCAGCGACGGCTACTTCTCGTACCCGGCGCCGTGGTTCTTTCCCAACGCCGGCCCGGAAGAGCTCTCCCGTGCGCTCGAAACCCGCCGGCTGCCTCGCGAACGGATACTCAGCCCCTACACCTGCCTTCTGATCGAGACCGGCAGCCACGTGGTGCTGGTGGATACCGGCGCGGGAACGTCGTCCCCAACCAACGGCGCCATCGTGGCCCGCCTCCAGATGGCGGGAATCCGGCCCAGGGATGTCGAAACCGTCGTCTTGACGCATGCTCATCCCGACCATATCGGCGGGGCGGTCAACTCGGCCGGACGCCCGACTTTCCCCAACGCGCGCCATGTCCTGGCTGAGAGCGAGTGGGACCTCTGGACGGCGCAACGGGTCGATCTTCGCGGTCTTCGGGTGCCGGGCGAGGTGCAGGATGCGATGCGGGCCACCGCGCGCAGATGTCTGACCGCGCTTCGGTTCCAGGCCGAACCCATCTGCGGCGAGACTGAGATTGCGCCCGGCGTGCGCGCCATTCCCGCCCCCGGCCACACTCCGGGACACCTGGCGATCCTGCTCTCGTCGGAAGGCCAGCACCTCCTGAATATCGGAGACGCGGCGGTTCATCCGCTGCACCTGGAGGAGCCGGAATGGGAAAACGGCTTCGACCTGGCGGCCGGCGTGGCGGTCGCTACCCGCCGCGCGCTGCTCGAACGAGCCGTAGCCGGGAACATGCACCTCATGGCCTTCCATTTCCCGTTCCCCAGCGTGGGCCGCGTGGCCGTCCGCCCCGAGGGCGGGTGGACCTGGTCGCCAGGATGGTGAAGACGCCGGATGATAATAAGGATTGATGAGGTTCATTGCCATTTCGCTGTTCGCCTGTCTGGCAACCGCCGCCGCCGACCGGCTGGCCCCCACCCCTCCGATGGGGTGGAACAGTTGGGATTCCTATGGCACCAGCGTGACCGAGGCCGAGGTCCGGGCTAACGCTGACTACATGGCGGCTCACCTGAAACGACACGGCTGGCAGTATATAGTCGTGGACATACAATGGTCCGAGCCGAATCCGCAGACTCACGGCTACCGGCCCAATACGACGCTGGTGATGGATGCGTATGGAAGGCTGCTGCCCGCCCCCAACCGGTTTCCATCCTCGGCCAACGGCCAGGGCTTCCGGCCTCTGGCGGATGCCCTCCACCGGCAAGGGTTGAAGTTCGGCATTCACATCATGCGCGGGATACCGCGGAAGGCCGTGGAGGCGAATCTGCCGGTCTTCGGCAGCACCGTGCATGCGGCGGATATCGCCGACCGCCAGTCGATCTGCCGGTGGAATACCGACATGTTCGGCGTGGATATGAGTAAGCCTGGTGCGCAGGACTACTACGATTCCATCCTGCAGCTCTACGCCGGCTGGGGCGTGGATTACATCAAAGCCGACGATATGGCGACGCCCTTCCACGGCGACGAGATGACCGCCCTCCACCGCGCCGTCCGGAGCTCGGGTCGCGCCATCGTACTTAGCCTTTCGCCGGGGCCCGCGGACGTGGCGAAGGCCGATTTCTATGCCGGGGTAGCCAACCTGTGGCGGATTTCGGGTGACTTCTGGGATCGCTGGCAAGATCTCAAGAAGTCTTTCGAACTGCTTGACCGGTGGAGCCCCTACGTCAATCCCGGCGGCTGGCCGGACGCCGACATGCTGCCGCTGGGCCACATCGGCATCCGCGCAGAGAGAGGCGTCGACCGTATGTCACTTCTCACCCACGACGAACAGCAGACCCTGATGAGCCTGTGGGCCATCGCCCGCTCGCCGCTCATGTTCGGAGGCGACCTGCCGGGCAACGACGCCTTCACGCTTTCCCTGTTGAACAACGACGAGGTGATCGCGGTGGACCAGAAGGCCATCCGCAGCCGCCAACTCTTCGCGCGCGGCGATCAGATCGGCTGGACGTCGGATATTCAGGGGTCAAGATCGAAATGTCTGGCGGTCTTCAACCTTGGGGACAAGCAGCCGGCCGGGATTCCGGTGGAGTGGAAAGAGATGGGGCTGCCTGCGAACTGCGCGATTCGGGACCTTTGGGCGCGCAAGGACCTCGGAAAAGCCAAGGATGGATACACCTTTAAGTTGGCGCCGCACGCGTCTGGCCTATACCGTGTGACCCCGTAACACGGGAATCTCCGGTTTGCGGATCCGTTCCGGACTTGCCAATGTTGGTTCTATGTCTTATAGTACCTGACACAGGCAAGTATGCCCGTGTTACCTAAGTAAGTCTCACCCGGTTAACGCTCGTTGACGTAGTAACGCCGCTGTTACCCGAGCTATCCTGCGACTGGTCGGCCGCGTCAGCGCTGCTGCTGTCCTGCTCGTTTGCGGGAACTAAGGAGATGGAATGCAGGATGTACGGGAAGAGGCCAGACGTCCGAAAACGGTGAAGTACGCCCTGACCTGGCGCAGCAATGACGGAACCACTTGCTCGGCCGAAGCTCGCGGGCTGGATATCTCGTCATCCGGAGCCGGCGTCGAGTGCATCCGCGATATCCCCGTAGACGCAGTCGTCCAGATCAAGGCCAGCGATGCATCGGTGATCGGAGAGTGTTTCGTCGCCCATTGTACGCGGCGCGGCATGCGGTTCCACATCGGGTTGGAGTTCAGCGATAAGTCCAAAGGCCAGGCGGAGAAGCCTGTCGCCAGGAAGACCGAGCAGGAAGCCGACTATTACGACATTCTCCAGATCAGCCCGAAAGCCGAATTGGAAACCGTCCACCGTGTGTTTCGCATGATGGCGGGCCGTTTCCATCCCGACAATCCCGAAACCGGCGATCCGGAAGAGTTCCTGCGTTTGAAGAAGGCCTATGACGTGCTCTCCGACCCAGGCCGCCGCGCCGAATACGATGGCATGCGCGACGTCCGCGAGACCGAGCCGATGCCGATCTTCGAACTGAGGGATTTCGTGACCGGTGTCGAAGCGGAATCGAACCGGCGGTTAGGCGTCCTGTCGCTGCTCTATAATCAGCGCCGGATCGACCCCGAGAAGCCGGCCGTTTCGCTGCTGGAACTTGAGCAACGCATGGGATTTCCGCGGGAGTATCTCAGTTTCACGATGTGGTATCTGCGCGCCAAGCAATTCGTGATCGCTGCCGACAATGCGGACTACGCACTTACGGCGGCGGGCGTGGACCATGTGGAGTCCAACGCAGCCCAGAGTGAGATTCTCGCCAAACTGCTCAATCCAGGCAGTGCGCATGTCCCGCACACCTCGAAGCCGGCGCACTCCAGGCCGGAGAGCTCGAATGCGACGGTAAGGTACCTGCCGGAAGCTTCCGCGCCAAGCTAATCGGCCGTGTGGGGCAGGGCGGTCGCCGCCTGCCCTGAACAGCCTACTACTCTGTTCAGGCCGGTCCATCACCCTATTCTGCGCCGAAAACCAAAGCTCAGACCGTCTCGGTTCTGGCGGGTGCTTAACCGCATTGGGGATTTCTTGGTTCAACCAAGGGCAACCGCTCCCTTACGGTCGNNGACCGTGAGGGAGCGGTTGCCGCGGTGGAACCAGGAAATGCCCAAAACTGATAGGCGCCGGGTGCCCGGATCGCTACTTCGAGAATGCCATGCCGGCGAAGCTCACCACGCTCTGTTCGTCGATGTTCCACTGCTCGTAGCGCAGCAGCTCGCCGCGAGCCTTGGGTACGGCTTTGAGAAAGGTGTAGAACGGGGACGAACCGCACCATTTGAGGTCGTCGCGATTCTCCTGGACCAAGTCCCAAAAGCCCGCCGCGTCGGACGCGTTGATGCGTGCGATACGGGCCTCGTCGCGAACGCCCACGGCACTCATCTCCCCCGCATTCGCCTGCGCCTGGAAACGGTCGCCGTAGCGGGCGCCCATGTGGGCCATGTCGACGCCGAGAACCCAGAAGAGGCGGTCGCCCTCGCGGTCGTTCAACTCGCCGAGCGCCTCCAGGAAGGACTTCACCCCATCGTCCTTCTCGGGGTTGCCGCCCTCGTAGAGGCTGTGGGCGAAGGCTCCACATAAGATCGGGAGGATGCGCACGTTCGGGCCGAGGATGTGCTGCAGGAAAACCACCTGGAATTCCACGGTGTGCTCGAAGGAGTGGCAGTAGTCTTCCATTTCGATGGCGCCGCCGGCGCGCCCGGCCAACCAGTCCACCATGGGCCGGTCGGACACCGCCTCGCCGAACGGGGTGACAAAATTCTTGCGGGTGAGACCGAACCGCTCGGGGGCGCCATAGTGCGACGTGCCCAGGATCACGAAAGTGCGGTCGCGGTGCTCGGGGCCGAGCATCCGATAGGCCGCCCGATAGGACTGCCAACCGCCCTGCGGGCTAACGTGCGGAGCGGCGATCGCCAAGAGGCGGCCATCCAGGGCGGCGGGCGGGTCCTCGCCCGACATATACTCCGACATGGTTTCGCGCAGTTCGCCGTCTTCGGCCGGGTAGCCCGAGCCGGCGTGGGCAGGCTGGCGGACATCCAGTTCCCGGAACTCGCGGCGGCGTTCCTGTTCCATCCGCGCGAAGGTCTCGTCTTCGAGAAACCCCGCGTTCGCGAGCGTCTGAAGAAGGTGCTGCTGCAGTTCCCCCACGTCGAAATCGCCCGTCAGACGGACGAGCATGGCGCGCAGGTCGAGGTCCGTCTGCTGGCCGTCGAAGCATTGCAGACATTCGATGAGCACGGGCGGGATGATCAGCATGGCGTCAGAGAACCGATACGGATCGCGGATGAAGAGTCCGGGGTGGTCCGGCGA
>PMTT01000152.1:5019-13665 GCA_003167275.1 Bryobacterales bacterium
CGGTATTTTCGCAGAAGCTCATAAATCACCACTCCGCCGGCGGTGGCCACGTTGAGAGAGTGCTTGGCGCCGAGCATGGGGATGCGGACGTGAGTGTCGCACAATGCCGAGACTTCCGGGCGGATGCCGTCCACTTCGTGGCCGAAGATCACGCAGACCGGGAAGCGAGGCGTCCAGTCGAACAGGTCCACGGCGTGAACGGTGGTCTCCACCGCGGCGATTTCATAGCCTCGTTCCCGAATCGCTTGGATCAGGGGGATGGGTTCCCAGGCGTGCTCCCAGGGCACCGAATCTTCGGCGCCCAGGGCGGTTTTGGCGATCGCCGGTTTGGGAGGGCTGCCGGTGATCCCGCAGAGGTGCAGTCGCTCCACGCCGGCGGCATCGGCAGTCCGGAAGAACGCGCCCACGTTGTAGAGACTGCGGACATTGTCGAGCAGGACGGCCACCGGGAGAGGTCGGATATGGTCGTACGGCACACTGGCGGTGGTTGCCTGGAAGGGAATGCGTTCCATAATGTTACACTGATGATGATTTCACCTATGCTGTCGATTGTCATCCCGATCCACAATGAGGAGCCTTCGATCCTCCCGCTTTATGACCGTCTGACGGCGGTTTTGGAGCAGCTCAAGCGGCCCTACGAAATCCTGTTCGTGGACGATGCGTCGAGCGACCGGAGTTTCGAGTTGCTGGCGAACCTGGTGGAAACGGATGGTCACCTGAAGGTGATTCGGCTGCGACGGAACTTCGGGCAGACGGCGGCGTTGTCGGCCGGTTTCCACGAATCCAAAGGCGACGTCATCATCGCCATGGATGGNNGACATCGCCAGCGGCTGGCGCCAGAACCGGGTGGACAACGCGATTTTGCGCAAGATCCCCTCGAAGATCGCCAACTGGCTGATGGCTAAGGCATCGGGCGTGGCACTGCGGGACTTCGGCACCACCTTCAAGGCCTACCGGGCGGAGGTGCTGAAGGATGTCAATCTCTACGGCGAATTGCACCGTTTCATCCCGGCGCTGGCGAGCTTCTACGGGGCGCGCATCGTGGAGGTGCCGATCCGCAACACGCCTCGCGCCGCGGGCGATTCCCACTACGGGATCGGCCGGACGTTCCGGGTGATGTTCGACATCCTGACCATCAAGTTCCTGCTGAAGTACTTCACCCGCCCGATGCATTTCTTCGGGACCTTGGGGTTGATCGGCACCACATTCGGCGTCGGCATCATGGTCTACCTGGCGATCCAGAAACTGCTCGGCTATGAGATCGTGATTGCGCACGGACCGCTGATGATCGCCGGATGCCTGCTGCTGTTGGGCGGACTCATGATGTTCAGCACGGGGCTGATCGGCGAAATGATGATGCGGACCTATTTTGAGAGCCAGGATCGCCGCATCTACGCGGTGAGGGAGATCCTCACGCGGAAGCAGCGCGGCGTGGCGGGCGGAACGCGCGGTAATTAGCACCCATCCCCACCATTTCCTCCAGAGAACAATTTTTCCTCTAGNNGGCCCTTCCAACGGCGAGGTCCCGGTTGGCCCCCTGAGTGGGAAAAGGTCTGACGAATAGAGGACGACTTATGAGGCAACTATCGGTGGTCAGATGTTTGGGCTTGTTGGTGCTGGTGGCGGGAGTGGGGATTGCCCCCCATGCGGAAGCGGCGCCGATCTTCACCGTTCCCCCTGGCCTGGCGCCTGGCACTCAATATCGGCTGGTGTTTGTCACCTTCGATACGACCGACGCTACGTCCACCCTTATCTCGACATACAATACGTTTGTGACCACGGAGGCCAACGACAGTGCGACTTTGGCCGGGTTGGGTGTGACCTGGACCGCGATCGTTTCCACCGCCGCCGTCAACGCTATCGACAACATTGGCACGCCCAGCGGGGCTGTTTACAACCTGGGCGGCTTGGAAGTAGCCACATCGACCAGCGCGATGTTTTCCCCTCCCCTCGACAAAAGGATCAACGTCGATCAGTTTGGCAACACGGTCGCCAACAACACGGTCATCTGGTCCGGCACCCACTCGACTACCGGCGATGAAGAAGCGACACGTGGGCTGGGAACCTCGACGCCGGAACTCGGCCAGGTAAACACGGGCGCAGGTTGGCTCACAAATGCCCAAGCCCCGAACAACACCGGTCTCCATCCGATATACGCCATCTCATCCGTGCTGACCGCGCCCGCGCCGGAGCCCGGATCGATCGGCCTGATGGGCTTGGGGATGGCCGGGCTGTTGCTTGCCGCACGCCGGCGGCGGGCAAGCTAACGCTGGCCAAAGCGCCAGAGCATACCCTACTTATTGCCGCTCACAACGTATTCCGATAAGTCAACCGCGGGGAGTTCGAAGCGGATTCGGACCGGAGGGAGCGGTTCCGCGGACATCAGTTGGGTGACTCCGATCTCTTCCCAATTGCGGTACGACAAGAGACTCGTGAACCTCTCCAGGGGTTGGAATCCGCTGGAGGTTGGAATCGAACTCTCGGCCAGGCCTTGCGGAATAATCCAGTTGAGACGGTTCCTGGTTGTCCCAATCGTGACGGAGGCCCGGGGTTGCGGAGTGTAGCAAACCAGCGAGATGAGGCCGCGTTCGTCGCGCGTGTCCCGGCAGACGCCGACACGCGGGACCACTACGGAATGGCCTCTGGGAAGAGGCAGAATCTGCGTCCGCCCAAATGCTCTGAACTCTGCCGATCCATACACCTTCGCCGGAGGCGCCCCCAGCCAGTCCAGGGTATAACGGCTGGCAAACAGCGTCAGCCCGGCTGTCCCGCTCTCCACATCGTGAAATCCGATGTATGGCCCTCCGGCGACCCGCCAGGAGCGGTTTTCTTTGCCTTCAATCGACACCGTGATCCCGTTTTGAATCAGATACACGTCGGCTGGGACGCCCTCCAGGCGGACGGGGATGTCCAACGTCAACATGTCCTTTCTCATGCTTCGCTCGACTGTGCGGTGCAGTCCGCTCCGCGGGTCTAGCGAGATGCGAATCGCGGAATCTTGCACATGCGGCACGGCGCCGCTCGACAACTTGCCGCCGGCAAACACGACCACCACTAACACCACTGCGACCCCGCCGGCTACTATTCGGGAAAGCTTCGTGGCTCGCCGCGCATACTGGAGGAGCAGGATCGCCAACACGCCGATCGATACAGTCGCGGCGATGACAGCGGTCATCATACTCTCCATACCCACCCAGTTGATGCGGAAGCGAGCGAACAGCAAGCTGTCCAGTAGCGCCACTGGAAGGGCCACCAGCAAGGCCGTGAGAATCACCTGTCCGAAACTCCTGGTGATAGCTGCCAGAGCCGCGACCGGCAAAATGTAGAACGCCGAGAAGAAGAGCTGCCGCCAGAGCAGGGCCGGCAGGTGCTCCCCCAGGGGGATTCCGACCGCCGCAAACGCTCCGACATGCCAGACGAAGAGCGGCAGGTTGATGAACGCCAACACAAACAGAGCCTTGGCCGTGAGCAGTTCTTTCCAGGAATAGGGCCGAGTCAGCCAGTACTGGCGATCACCCGGGAGTTTCTCTTCGTGGATGACGGCGATGATGAGATTCCAGCACCCGAGCGGCAGCGCGAACCCGAGCAGCAGGCTGTAGCTGAGCGATTGCGGCTCGTTGGTGTAAGTGGGATCGAGGATTGCGGCGAGCGCCATCAGGATGAGGGAAGCCGCCGCCTGGGGCCAAAGGTGGCGGACGTCTTTGCGGAAGATCTGAAGAATTCTTGTCATGGCATCCTCACGGCATGTCCGTTATCCGGCGGACGGCGTACCCGGAAAGCCGGATCTGCGGAATATCCAGTTCGCGCTCGAAATGAGCCACTGCCTTCCAGGTTTCCAGTTGCATCTCCAGAGGGGCGGGCGGAGGCGGAAAGAGGGTTGCATCCCTGTCCCACACGGACCCACTCATGGAATACCGGCTATCGGAGCCGAGGGAGAGAAGGCTTGCGAGGGACTGACCATTCTTGAAAGATCGGGCCAACACGTAGCTGCGGGCGGGAGCGGGTGCGGGCCAGGCGCAGAAAACCATGAGATTCCCGAAAGGGCCGGGAAATGCGTTGCAGATACCCTCGCCTGGAAGATGTCCGGTGGTTCCGCCGGTATTGAGGGGCGCGATCTCGCGCTCGCCCAGCAGGGTCAGCGCGACGATGGTATGCACATGCACTGGCGTGTCCTTCACGGCGCGGTAGAACGCCTCGTCGATAGTCGCGTGCTGCGAGTAAGGCCCGTCTCCCCGAATCAGATGGGCATCCTCAAGGGGAGTCGTGCTGTAGAGGCCGCCCGCCGGATTCCAGGTGGTAGTCCAGGACCTCCCTTCGGGGGTTTCAATCCTCGCCGCAATCCGTTCGCAGATGATTCTCGTGCCAGTGGGCATACCCGCGACCAGTGTAGGAAGATTGATTCCGGCTTGTCCCAGTCCAGGTGAATAGAACGCGTCGCTGAAATCCAACGCGGGCCTGGCCACTGGATCGAATGCGAGGCGCACCGCGGACGGATCCAGCGGACGTCCCGAGAACTTGCTTGCGATTGCCCATGCGGCATGCCAGGAGCCCAGGAACGGTCCCGCGGCCACAACCAGAATCGCTCCCCCCAATAGACAGCGTGAGAGGGCGGTCTTCCGAAGCGAATACTGAAGAAACAAGACTGTGATGGCAGCGGCGAAGAGCACTATGCCCAGAGCCGAAGTGCGGATCCATTCCAGGTTCTGCCAGGAGTCGGCGTTGGCGGACAGGACAAATCCGAGAATCACCAGGCCGCTCGCGGGAAGGAAGCCCCAAAGCAGTTGCACCAGGTTCTCGGTCACGGAAGCCAGCGCGGCGGCGACGAGGCTGGCGCCTCCCGCGAAGATCAGCGTAGTGGACAGCAGTAGGGGGATGTGCACTAAAGGAGACACGCCATTCAAGGACATCGATGCCGCCTCCATCGCCAACTCCGGCAAGCCCGCAAAGAGCATGAGGAACAGGCCCTTCGCCAGCAGAAGCTGACGTCTGGAGTAGGGCCGGGTCAGCCAGTATTGCTGATGGCCGGGCAGGGGCTCTTCGTGAATCACCGACGCCGCCAGGTATGCAACGGCAAGCAGCCAGACGCTCCGGAGCAACCCAACGACTGGATTACGAAGCACCTGGCACTCCGTCCAACCCAGCAGCACCGAGACCACCAGCAGCGGAACGATACGCGGCCACAGGTGGCGCAGGTCTTTTCGAAAGATCAGGAGAACCTCTCGCATGGAATCCTCCTTTAGGTGTCCGTCCGGCTGGCCTTGGCGAGCGTGACAAAAATCGAGCGCAACGGCATGGCACTGGCGGCCATATCGCGATAGTCCGGGAACGTCCGGCGAACGTCGGCCGTGGTGCGCTCCTGGTCGAACCGGGTTTCGACGAACCGAATGACTGGACCGACGGTCTCCGGCTTCAACCAACTGGCTGGCCATTCGCGCGGCATCGGCGGGGCCTCCACAAAGGTCAGGCTGATCTCGCGAAAACGGCCGCTCAGGGTTTCCAATTCCTCAGAGAACTGAAGCCGCCCGCGATCCAGGTAGCCGATGTGGCTGGCGAAGCTCTCGATCTCCGTCAGATCGTGCGAGGAGATGAAGATGGTGGTGTTTTCGGCGCGCGGCAGAAAGCCCTCGATGAGTTCGTCGCGAACCAGGGCGTCGAGCCCTGTGAAAGGCTCGTCCAGCACCATCAGCTTCGGCCGGTAGGACAGCGAGGAAGCCAGCGCCGCCTTCATGCGCATACCATGCGAGAGATGGCGCAACTTGCGGTCGAGCGGCAATTGAAACTGGCGGACCAATTCGGCGGCGAGGGCGCGATCCCAGGTGGGGTAGAAGTGGCTGAGGTAGTCGAGGAAGTACCCGACCGTCATCCAGCCGGGCATCTCCTGGTTTTCGGAAACATAGCCGATCTGCGCTAACTCGCGCGGCGCCAGCCGCCGGGAATCTGCGCCCAGGACCTCCGAGCGGCCCGCAGTGGGCGCGTAAATGTTCATGAGCACTTTGATGGTAGTGGTCTTGCCCGCGCCGTTGGGTCCGACCAGGCCGTAGATGCTGCCATCGGGGACATCCATGTAAAGACCGTCGAGGACCGCGGTGCGACGGAACTTCTTCGAGAGAGCGTAGGTGCGAATCGCGCAACTCATGTTTTTCTCCGGCCTCCTTTGCCGGAGGGATTGGCTTCGGCTCGATCCCGCGCGTCCAGCCGGTCCCAATGTTCCTCGATCGCCCCGGTCACCTGACGCAAAGGCATGCCGAGCTTCTTGGCCTCGACCACGAGCTGTTCCACTTCGTTCTCGAGGAGCCGCGTCCTCTCGGCGGCGGTGGAATGCGGCGGCCGGGCCACCACGGTGCCGGTCCCCGGCATGACTTCCAGCAGGCCATCGTTCAGCAGATGCGTGATCACCTTATGCGCCGTATTGGGATTGATCTTCAGCTCCGCGCTGAGTGTCCGGACCGAGGGGAACGGGTCGCCGGGACGCAGTTGTCCCGACACCAGGGCCTTCTTGGCGGCGTACACCACCTGCTCGTAGAGCGAGGCGCCAGGCCGAAATTCCACCCGGAAAGGAATCACTGGTGTATTATGACGGGTAGTACAGGCTGGGTCAAGGTGGGAAGAGAGGGTTTCTCGCCAAGACGCTAAGTATGGCCAAGATCGCCAAGGAAAACAAGAACACCAGGAACAGTGTGAAGATCAGGAACATTCGCAGGATCCTGGTCGTCACGGAGCGTCATTGAACGAGGACCGGATCCGGGCAGGCCGCCTCACGAGGATCTCCAAATGAAGACGGCGAATCGGTGGCAGGAATTGCCACCGATGTGCGGCGATGCGAAGTGGCGCAGGCGAGAGCGAACAAGCGCCCTACTCTGGTTCGGCTGGAAATTCGTCCGGAAGGTAACGTTCTCCAACATGTGGATCACGGACGAGCGTAGTAGCCGGAGCGTGTCCGTACGGTCGTTCCGGGCACGTTGACTTCCACTCGAATCGTACGGAACTTCCCATCCTTGTTGGTGTCCGACGATGTATAGCCGAGCACGTACTGGTTACGGATCTCGTGCGCGATCTCCGGCGCCACCGCTGCGATCGCGGTCACATCGGCCAAAAACCAGGCCCGGCCCCCGGTTGCATTCGTCATTTCTTCGAGTTGCTTCCTGGCGCGCGCTGCGCTGTCCGGCCGCTCCTCACCCAATAGTCCGATAGCGTAAACAATGGTGTTAGTGAGATGGGCGGCTTCGATCACGCGCGGCTGCGCAACGACACTGCTATTGTCCTCGCCGTCCGTAATCACCACCACAACCTTCTTGTCGCGGCTGGCTTTCGCACGCAAGTGCTCGATCCCCAGCAGTGCAGCGTCGCGCATCGCGGTCTCGCCCTGGGCATGGAGGCGGTGCAGGCTCTTCTCCAGAGCGGCTGGATCGTTTGTGAAGTCCTGTACGATGTCGGCCTCTTCGTTGAAATTGATGATGAATACCTCGTCGTCCGGATTGGAAGCTTTTACCATCGCGAGGGCGGCAGAAGCTACGCGGTCCTTCTTTTTCTCCATACTTGCGCTGTTGTCGATGATCGAACCCAGCGACACCGGCACGTCCTCCTGGCGAAAGACCGAAATCTCCTGCTTTCGATCGTTCTCGAAAACGGTGAAGGCGGTCTGTTGGAGCCCTTTGACGATCTGGCCNNTCGGGCACCTTTTCGGGGCGGCCGGTTTGGGCGGCGGCGATGGAGGCCATGAAAAAGCACACTACGATGGAGCGCATCGTTGGGGCTCTTTGCACGCCAGGGGCCGGGGACTTGTAGGGCGGCGCAGCGGTCAGGCGAATCGATCCGTCGCCGCGACAAGGGCGCGACTGTTGGGGGGGTCGAAGGCGCTGTGGCCACTGTCGGGGGTGATGACGAGGTCGGCGTCGGGCCACGCCCGGTGGAGCGCCCACGCGCTTTCCATGGGGCAAACGACGTCGTAACGGCCCTGCACAATCACTGCGGGAATGTGGCGGATGCTCGAGACGTTGCGCAGCAACTGGTCGTCGGAGTCGAAGAAAGCCTTGTTGAAGAAGTAGTGGACCTCGATGCGGGCGAAGGCGAGGGCGAACTCATCCTCTTCGTAGTGGCCGGTGAAGTCGGCGTCGGGCAGGAGCTTGGAGGTGGCGCCCTCCCACCCGCTCCAGATCTTGGCGGCCGCGAGCCGCACGGCCGGATCGTCGCTGGTAAGGCGGCGATAATAGGCGGAGAGCAGATCGCCGCGCTCGGGCTCCGGAATGTGGGCGAGATACGGCTCCCAGGCGTCGGGATACAGGACCGACGCTCCGCGCTGGTAGAACCAGTCGATTTCCTGCTTGCGGACGAGGAAGATGCCGCGGAGGATGATTTCGGTAACGCGATCGGGATGAGTTTGGGAATAGGCGAGCGCGAGCGTGGAGCCCCACGATCCGCCGAACACCTGCCAACGCTCAATGCCGAGGTGCTCGCGGACCTTTTCGATGTCGGCGACGAGGTCCCAGGTAGTGTTGGCTTCGAGAGCGGCGTAGGGCGTACTCTTGCCGCAGCCGCGCTGGTCGAAGTTCACAATGCGGTATTTCTCGGGGTGGAAGAAGCGGCGCTGTTTGGGATCGGAACCGCCGCCGGGGCCGCCGTGCAGGAAGATCACCGGCTTGCCGGAGG
>PMTT01000152.1:13670-30119 GCA_003167275.1 Bryobacterales bacterium
TGGTTGAGCATCAGGGGCAGTATACCTTGTGTCTCCGACACGCGTCAGCAGGCTTGAACATCGGGGGACTGGATGTTCGGTAGTGCTCATTTTGAATCCAGCAGGGCCGTGGCACGCATTGAGAAGCCGTCCACCAAACACCGAACCACTGGACCCGCTCTTCTGTGCTAAATCAGATGCTCTACCAACTGAGCTACGCCGGCGATGAGGTATGGAGCGGGAGACGGGAATCGAACCCGCAACCAACAGATTGGAAATCTGTGACTCTACCATTGAGTTACTCCCGCCGGTTCTTCATTATTCTACCAAGGATTGCCACCCCGCGTGCAATGCCCTACAGTATGGATTGCACGAAATCCAAATCCTGAGGCCTTCCCGCCCAACCTGCGATGGATTCCACGGGTCGATCGAGGACCACAGCTTATGACCGAATTCCCCATTCTCAACGCGCTGATCTTCGCCGGGCTCGGCGTCCTGGTTTTCGTGGCGGCCTTCTCCATCGTCACTAAGCTGGTTCCGTTCGACCTGTGGAAGGAACTCGTGCAGGAGCGGAACGTGGCGGCCGCGATTCTGGCGGGCGCCGTCGCGCTGGGCCTGTGCTGGATCATCGCCGCCACGATGCACTGATTCTCCTGTGGTAACCTCGAATCTATGCTGTTCGAGTCCGACAAGGTGATGTTCGAGATCTATCGCGAAACCGAGTACACCGGCAAGTACCGGGTGGTCTATTTTACCGAACTGCAGGATCATAACAAGGAAACGGAAATCAATCACGCGATGGCCGGAGAGCACTTCTTCGACGGGTTTATCAAGAATTTCGGCAAGGACGAGGCTAAGGAAATCATCAATTCGGTCCTCAACCGTTTGAACAACGGGGAGACCCTCGATGCCCAGGAAGTCGAGCGCGCGCTCGGCGACCACATGGCCTGAGGCTTCGATTGCGCATCACCCGTTATCCCAGCCTCACCGAGCCGCAATTCTTCGGATGTGTCTCCGCTTTTGTGGATTCGCTTGCCGGTGAGTTGAACTCCGCCGCGATCTCGCTTCGCCGCCTGGAAGGGCGGCCGAAGGGCGCGGCCTTCGCATATGAAATGACGCTCGATACGCACCGCTACGGCGCGTTAATCGTGCTCGACCGCTGGTCCACGCTGGTCCATGCTTTCGGCCCCCACCTCAACCTCTCGCGGCGACCGGCGATCCTCGAAGATGGACCCCGGCGCATCGGGACTGCGGAAGATATTCTGGGACGTACCAACAGCTTGATCGATTCCTCGGAGCAGTACAGCGCAGAGCTGGTGGAAGCTTGCATTCTGGCATTCCAGTCGCTCAACACCACCTTCGCGGAGGAGCGCGCCGAGGCGGAGCAGTCCGGCAAACTCGGCCCCATGCTGCCGGAGGATTATCGGGACGCGCGGCGCATCTTTCTGGAAGACCTCGCGGTGCGGTGATCTAATATGGTGGCTGGCTTCGCTGTCCCAAGGCCCCGCCTTTGGGCCGCGTGGACAGCGTAGTCTGTCACCATATTAGGTCACCGCATTTCCCTACTTCTGCAGTTCCTTCAGCTTCGCGTCAAACATCTGGTACGGCAACGCGCCTATCATCACTTCACCATCCACGCCTTCCGGCGTGCTTTTTCCAATCACAAACGTAGGGGTTCCGGTCGCGCCGATCTTCATGCCTTCCATCACGTCGGTTTGAACGGAGTCCTTGTACTTCTCGCTTTCCACGCACGTGCGGAGCTTGGTCGCATCCATCTTCAGGTCGGTGGCGAACCCAAGGATGTGCTCCAGGTCCAGCTTGTCCGGATTCGCGCCCATGACGTTCCGCAAGCTCCAGAACTGGCCCTGCTCGGCGCTGCATCGCGCAGCCTGCGCGGCGCGCAACGCATTGGGATGAAAATCCAGCGGCAAGTCGCGGCTATAGAACCGCACCTTGCCCGTATCGATATAGTTCTTCTTCAATTCCCCAAAGGTGGCGACGTGGAACCGCTGGCAGAAGGGGCACTGGTAGTCGGTGAACTCCACCATGGTGAGCGGCGCATCTTTCGAACCGAGCATGGCGAAACCGTCCAGGTTCAGTTTGGCGCGGGTGATCTGTTCCGGCTGCGGCGCCGCGGGCTTGGCCTGCTTTTCGAGCAACTGCCGGATCTGGCGCAGCTCGTTCAAAATCTCTTCAGCCTGCTGGCGGCTGATTCCTTGCTCCTGCGCGCCTAGCGGCAGGATCAACAGGAGCGGCAGCGCCGCGAGCTTTGTGTATCGGAAAAAGTTTGACATCTTAATCTAAAGTCCCTCTCATCGGCGGCAAGACCGCCGCGCTACAAGTCGTTGCCTAGTTCTTTTCCAGAATCAGCATGTACTGGCTGCCTGGAACGTGTTCCCGTTCCGTGACGAGGCGGAAGTGGTTCCCCTCAATCTCCTTGATGACATCCGGTTTGTTGAGACGGATATGGGTCAGGGCCCGCCCGTTCGGCATCGCCTCCTGGGTCTTGTAATACTCCACAATCACCAGTTTGCCATCGGGCTTGAGCGATTTGTGGATGGCCGCCAACATCTTCTCCGGATAGTCGAAGTGGTGGTAGACGTCGAGCACCAGCACCCGGTCCATCTGGCCCTCAGGCAGAGTCGGGTCGGTCTCCGTGCCCTTCACAAAGGTCACGTTGTGCAGGTTCTGATTCTCCGCCCGCACCTTAGCCGAAGCAAGGAAATCGTCGAAAATATCTTCCGCCAAGACCCGCCCCGCAGGTCCCACGGCGCGGCTTAAGAACGGCAACATATAGCCGATTCCCGTGCCGACGTCCGCCACAGTCATTCGGCGCTGCAAGCCCATGGCCTGCACCAACTCGCGCGGCTTCTGCTTTTCATCCCGGGCCGGGTCCGCCAAACCGGCCGCCACCTGTTTGCGGCCCTGCTCGGTCTGGTAGGTGGAATTCGCTTGCGTGGCGACTTGCGCGGACAATCCGCAGGCGCACGCCAGAACGGCAAATATCGCATTCGGCTTCATAACGCGGTCTCCATGGGCAGGGCAAGCGGCGCTTCCCGCATAAAGTCGAGATTGGACATCTCCTCCACGGCTTCCCGGATGGACTGCTCGGATGTCTCCTCGACGGTGATGACGAACGGCAGATCGTGCTTGGTGTCGCACGGCTCCTGTAAAACGGCTTCCAGGCTGATGTTCTTGCTGGAAAGGATGCCGGCCAGTTTGGCGATGATGCCCGGGCGATCGTCCACGCGGAATCGCAGGTAGTAGGCGCGCTTTTGCAGCAGGATGGAGACGGGCTTGTTTTCGCCCAGCCGCTCGTGGGCAAACGGTGAGACGCGCTCGGGGCTGCCGCTTCGGATTTCGCGCGCCACGCGCATCAGGTCGCTCACCACCGCCACGCCGGTGGGCCGCGCTCCGGCGCCCCAGCCGTAGTAAAAGGTATCCTCGCCGTACTTGCCCTTCACCCATACCGCGTTGTATGCGCCCTGGACGCCCGCCAGAATCGTGTGCACGGGGATCAACGCCGGGCGTACGAACAGGATCAGCCCGCGGGAGGTCTTCCGCGCGCCGCAGATCAGCCGGATGGTATGTTTCAACTGCCGGGCGTACTGGAAATCCAGAGGCGAAATCCGGCGGATGCCTTCCATGAAAATGTCCGAGGGGGTGATCTTCTCGCCGAACGCCAGCGCCGCCAGCAGCACCAGTTTGGAGCGGGCGTCGAAACCGTCGATATCGGCGCTCGGGTCGGCCTCGGCGTAACCCAGCATCTGCGCCTCCGCCAGCACGCCCGCCAGAGGAACCTGGCGTTTCTCCATCTCCGTGAGCATGTAGTTGCAGGTGCCGTTCAGGATGCCGTAAAGCGCCATCACGCGGTCGCCCGAAATGCCTTCGCGCAACACCGCGTGGATGGGGATCCCGCCGCACACGCTAGCCTCCATCGCCAGGTTGATGCCCGCGTGGATGGCGCGGTCCCAGATCTCCGGACCGCAGTCGGCCATCAGTTCCTTGTTGGCGGTGACTACGGATTTGCGGTTTTCGATGGCGGCATTGACGATCTCCTTGGCGACTCCGGTGCCGCCCACCAGTTCCGCGACGATCTGCACGCCGGGATGGGTCACCACTTCGCGCCAGTCGGTGGTCTTGAAGACGTCACCAAGCCCGGCGGGGATTTCTTTGGAGTGGACCGAGCGGCTGCAGACCGCCGCCACCTTGAGCCGGTACCCCAGTTTCAGGGCGATCTGGTCCCCGTTCTCCGCCAGAATACCGAGGGTTCCCGAGCCGACGTTGCCCAGTCCCACAATGCCGAGGTTCACTTCCTCCATATGGATTTCATGATAACAGGGGTGCGGGAGGGAACTTTAAAGGAAGGGGTTTTGAATCTCAACGCCGTGAATCTTTCGGCCATGTTGCAGGTCTTCCGAAAGGACGCGCCGGCAACCGGCGGCGACCGCCGCACTCACGATCAGCGAGTCGTAGAAGGTCCAGCCGGTCTCTTCGTTAATGGATAGCGCCTCGTGGTACAGAGCTTCGTTCGGGAAGACAACGCAGAGCGGCATCAGCAGATGTTCCAGGTACTGATGCGCTTCCGTCGGACTCATGCGAACCCGCGATTTTCGCGTTGCGATCCTCAGAAACTCTTGCACAACCTGGAAGCTGATAACAGCGTCATGGGTATCCAGCGCACGCTCCACCAACCGGCGCGCCACTCCCTGCTTAACGGTGTCTCCGCCAACCTCGAAGCTGTAAATCAGGATATTGGTATCGAGGAAGCTGCGCCAGGATATCAAGCTCATCTCTCATTCATCTCGTCTCGCGTGAACTTGCGATCGAACTTGATATGCGCAAATCGCTTCATGAACTCTTCATACTGCCCAGGCGTCATGATTGGCCCGGGACGCCCGGCGTATTGCTCCAGCCATTGCTGGAAGACCTCATCAAGGGTCTTCTCCTCGCGCTTCGCCCGTTCGCTGGCCCGTTCGATTAGCGCTTCATCGGCGCTCAGCGTGATTTCCCGCATGCCTTCAGTTTACATGAGCGCCCCAGCTCCTGTCGAACGGTGAGCGAACGCGGAGAGCAATAGCCTGCTCCCTGGTGCCGCTCGAAAGCGGCCGCCACGAACTCCAAACTTCTAGCTCCTGACCCCGCCTCCCGCCCCCCCAACTTACTGCGCCACGAACCCATTCGGAAGAGTGGCCTCTTCGCTGCCTGTCGTGGCTGTCAGTGAGTACGGCCCCGGCGTAGCGTTCGCCGCCACCGACAATTGCGCGGTGAGCGTCGTGGCATTCGTTACCGCGACATTGGTCACGGTGATCCCCGGCGCCGCGGTGACTTGCGTCGTCCCATTCACCCAGTTGGTGTTCTGCCCCGTCAGGGTCACCATGATCGTGTAGCCCCTGGGTCCAGCCGCCGGCGACACCGAAGTAATCACTGGGGCGCCCGGCAACAACTGGTTGAACGCTCCTCGCATCAGGAACACCGCCATCTGCCCTCGCGTGACCGGATCGTTGGGGCAATACGTCGTCGCGCCGCACCCCGATGTGATCCCCAGTTGCCCCATCTTCTGAATCCACGGGAAGAAGGTGTTATCCGCTGTAACGTCCGTGAACGACGGCGATGACGGATAGCTGAACGTTGCCGTCGCGCCGAACCGCGTTCGGATGATAAACACCGCCATCTCCCCGCGCGTGACTGGATCGTTGGGGCAATAGGTAGTGGGCCCGCATCCCGATGTGATTCCTAAGTCCCTCATCTTCTGGATGTATGGAAAGAAGGGATCGGTGGAGGGCTCATCGCTGAAGTACGGCGTCGCCGTATAACTGAATAAGCCGCTGCCCGGCGCCGTGCTGCTGCCCACGATCGCTTTAACCACCAACGCCGCCATTTCGCCGCGCGTAACATTTTCCGTCGAGCAATATGTGGTAACGGTGCACCCGGAGGTGATCCCGTACTCGCGCAACAGATCGATGGCCGCCAAGAATGAGTCGGTGGAACTGACGTCCGCAAAAGGAGCCAGAATCATGGTGTTGTCGGTCGCGCTGGCCGCCGCTGAACCGCCGCCCGAGAGGTTCACCTGGTTGGCTGCCGGTGAAGCCACCCCCAGCGGCACGTTCGCCAGAAGAGTGATCGCAGGGTAGGCGCTCCCCGAGGCCAGCGGGTCCAAACGGGTGCACATCACGCTGGCCAGCAGGCAACTCCAGCCCGGTCCGCTCAACGTCGTGGCGGTGAAGCCTGCCGGTAATACATCAGTCATTGTCACCATCCCGCTCCCCGGAGCCGAACCTGTGTTCGATACCGTAATGGTGTAAGCGGCCCCAGGCTGCCCTTGGGTGAAGTTGCCGATGTGACTGACTCCGACCGTGAGTTGAGGTGCGGAGCTTTGGGCGCTCGTGACCATGAAATTGAAGCCCGCGTCGCCCAGCGGGGCTCCGATGTAGACGTAACTGGTTCCCACCAGGCCCGCCGCCAGTTGCGACGGTGTCATGGCACTGTCAAAGCTGAAGCCTGTGAGGGACTGCCCCGCTGGCAAGTAGTACACGGGATTCGAGGACACCCACTGTATCCCGTATCCATCCGATGGGCCGCCATGCGTCGTGGCGGCGCCCCAAAACGTCGGAGCCGCTATGTTGGACGGCGCGCTCGGCATGAAGTCCTGTCCGGGCACCCATGAGAACCAGAAGGTGCCGATGGTGGTGGTGCCTGTGTTCTTCAACAGGATGTCATAATGGTAGGTGCTCGCCGTCAACTGTGTAGAAGTAACCGTAGCGGTCGCCTGCAACTGTGCGTGAAGCGGAGCCGCCACTCCCCAAGAAACCGTAGCGAAGGTAATTACACGGATGTATCCACTGTTAAAAATAGTTTTGATCACAAAGACCCCCGACAACCGAATCCTAACATTGCAGTTGCCGTGAGACCCTGCGAACAGGGGAGAATTTACAGACTGTTCACGCTTGTGACCGCCGTAGGGTATGCTTTAGCTTGCCCAGTCTTAATGGATAAGCGGGCAAGCTAAAGCATACCCCACATCACGCCAGCGGAGTGTCCGGAACCGGACCCTTGGGCCGCAGTGTCTCGATGTACAAAAACTCACAGGGGCTGGAGCTCAAGTTTTGCTCCGAAAACGTGTCGCCATCGAGCCAGAGCGTCTCTCCGGTCCCCAGATGGACGTCGCGGAACTTGGCGTCCGGGTTGGTGAGGCGCAGGTGAACGTCGCTTAAAGCGACCATGAGGCCGGACCGGTCGTCGTGGAGGGGAATCCGGGCCGACCCATCCAGTTTGGCCCGCAGCACGCGGACTTCGGAGTTCTCCTTTTCGACGGTGAAGTAGTGGGGAGCAACCTTGGCCACGTCGATAAACCGGTCCAGCAGCATCTCAGGGGGAAATCGGCTGGCCTGCGACATCGGCCTCGGGCGCGGGCTTTGCTGGGCGCTGACGAGCACGCTGCAAACAGCCGCGGCCAAAGGAATCCCAATCAGACGGAGGGAATGAGACATCGACAACCCTCCTGGGCGCCAGACGGCACCCCAGAGAATTGTATCAATTGGACGCGCGGCCCGGGGAGCTATAATCGGACGCAAGAGAACCTCACTTATGGTTGCCACACCGCCCCGTCGAATGACCATTGCGGAGTTCGACGCCCTGCCCGAAGCCGAGCCCTTCTACTATGAACTCCGCAACGGGGAACTGGTCGAAGTGCCCAGACCCAAGCACGGACACTACTGCCTTCAGCGCCAGTTGCGCGTACTCCTAGAATCGTCGGCCAGGGGTGCGGGCGTCGTGACCACGGGATTACGCTTCCGGGCGCTTCCGGAATACGAATTTCGAGTTGCTCATTTCGCCTACGTTTCTCGCGAGCGGTGGGAGCGGATCGATCCCGAAGACAACCTCCGCGGCGCACCAGATCTGGTCGTCGAGATAGTTGCGCCATGGGACACCGTTTACAATCTGTACGATAAGGAAAAGCTGTGCCTCGAGAATGGCTCCCGCGAATTCTGGGTCCTCGACCCCAAATTGCGCCAGGTGAAAGTTTCCACCCCCGACGGCATCACCATCACTTACCGGGACGGCCAGGAGATCCCCCTCCGGCTTTTCGGCTCCGCCACCCTCGCGGTAAACGCTATCTTTTCCTGACGTCCCACCCGTCGAGTTGCCTTGCCCCTGAAAGGCGTTATACTACTCCGTGGCCGTTACACTGGCGAGGGGATCCCTATGAGCGCGGTACACGCCACTATTTCGCACCTTAACGGCCAGCTCAGCGAACGTGCGGAGCTGGCTCACGAATGCCTGTACTACATGTCCATGATGCGGGAAATGGAAGACCGCATCGAACGCAAACTCTACCGGCAGGGTAAAATCCTGGGCGGCGTGTATGTGGGACGCGGCCAGGAAGCCATCCCCGTCGGCACCGCCCTGCTGGCCGCTCCGGACGACGTCCTCCTGCCCTCCCACCGCGACATGGCCGTGTTCCTGATTCGCGGCATCCCCGCCCGCCGCATCTTCGCCCAGTACATGGGCCGCATGGACGGCCTCACGCGCGGCCGCGAGGGGAACATGCACATGGGCGATTTGAAGCTGGGCCTGGTCTCCATCATCAGCGCCCTGGCCGCCACCGTTCCCGTGGCTGCCGGCGCCGCTCTGGCGCTCCGCTACCAGGGCAAGAACGGCGTGGCCTTCAGCTATTTCGGCGACGGCGCCACCAGCCGGGGCACCTGGCATGAGGGCGTGAACTTCGCCACCGTCCAGAAGCTGCCGGTGATCTTCATCTGCAACAACAATCAGTACGCCTACTCCACGCCCCTCAGTTCCCAGATGGCGTGCGCCAATGTGGCCGATCGCGGTTCCGCTTACAACATGCCGGCCGAGATCGTGGACGGCAACGACGTGCTCGCGGTTCACGCCGCCACCCAGCGCGCGCTGGCCCACGCCCGCTCCGGCGCCGGCCCCTACCTGATCGAGTGCAAGACCTTCCGCATGACCGGCCACTCCGCGCACGANNCTCCAGGACAAAATGCTGGGAGAAGGCTGGGCCGACCAGAACGCGCTGGACGACATGCACGCCTCCATCTTGCAGGAGGTGGACGAGGCCGTTGCCTGGGCGGAGCAGAGTCCGCTTCCCGACCCCGCAGGCTTGCTGGACGACGTCTACGAGAGCCGGTAAACCATGTCGACCACCTACCTGGAAGCAATCCGCGAAGGTCTCTGGGAAGAGATGGAGCGCGACCCCAATGTGTTCCTGCTGGGGGAAGACATCGGCGTCTACGGCGGCGCCTTCAAAGTCACCGACGGGTTCATCGAAAAGTTCGGCGAACGGCGCGTGGTGGATACGCCGATTTCGGAGGAGGCTATCGTTGGGGCGGCCATCGGTGCATCCTACATGGGTCTGCGCCCGGTGGCGGAAATGCAGTTCGCCGATTTCATCTCCTGCGGCTTCGACATGATCGTCAACTTCGCCGCCAAGAGCCGCTATCGTTGGGGTGCCGCCGTGCCCATCGTGATCCGCGCTCCTTCCGGCGGGGGGATTCACGGCGGCCCCTTCCATTCGCAGAATCCCGAGATGTGGTTCGTCAAGACCCCCGGCCTCAAGGTGGTCTGCCCCGCCACCGCGTACGATGCCAAGGGCCTGATCAAGTCCGCCATCCGCGATAACGACCCGGTGCTGTTCTTCGAGCACAAGGGCCTCTACCGCAAGATCAAAGAGGACCTGCCGTCCGAGGAATACACCGTTCCCATCGGCAAGGCCAAGGTGATTCGGGAAGGCGACGACCTGAGCATCATTACTTATGGTGCGATGGTCTGGGTGGCGTTGGAGGCCGCCGGGAAACTGGAGGAGGAAGGCGCGTCGATCGAGGTGGTGGACCTCCGCACGCTCCTGCCGCTGGATCGCGAGACGGTTTGCGCGAGCGTCCGCAAGACCTCGAAGGTGCTGCTGCTGCACGAGGACACGCGCACCGGCGGGATGGCCGGCGAGTTGGCGGCCAGTATCACCGAGAGCGTCTTTGAATACCTGGACGGCCCCATCGTGCGGGTCACCGCCCCCGATACGCCAGTCCCTTACGCCGCGGTGTTGGAAGACGCCTTCCTGCCGAATGCGGAAAAGGTCATCGAAAAGGCCCGCTGGCTGTGGCGGTATTAGCTTGCCCTGAGTTGCACATGCACGGCGAAGTAGCATGGGAAGAATAATGAAAACTAGGCCCATGAGAAAAGAGGCCTTGCCAGTGGCCGCTCGAAAGCCTCCTGCGGCCGTCCAAGACGCCCTCTTAGATCGCATACAAGCGCGAAGAGAAGCCATCCGATCCCGTGTGGGTGTTGTACCGGAAAGCTATCCAATGATTCGCGCGGATCGTGAAAACAGATAGCTTAATGGAGGATTGTCATTGATGCTTCTGAACGAAAAGACCGCCCTCATCACTGGCGCTGCCACGGGGATCGGCGAAGCCGTCGCCCGGCTGTTCGCATCCGAGGGGGCTCGCGTGTTTCTGCTGGATCGGGATGCCGCGCGAAACCGGTCCGTGGCCGAATCGATCCGTTCGGCGGGAGGGTGGGCCCAGGACTTCGCGGGCGATGTCCGCCGCGCCGCGGAGATCGCTCCGGCGGTCGCCTCCGCCATCGAACAGTTCGGACAAATCGCTATCCTGATCAATAACGCCGGCATCTATCCCCGCCAGCCGTTCCTGGGAATGGCCGAAGAGCAGTGGGACGAGATGCAGGCGGTCAACCTCAAGAGCATGTTCCACTGCCTCCAGGCGGCGCTGCCCCATATGGTCGCGCGGCGATCCGGCAAGGTGGTCAACATCTCGTCGGTCACCTTCCACCTGGGAATGGGGAACATGACGCACTACGTCACATCCAAGGGGGGAGTCATCGGGCTCACGCGGTCGCTGGCCCGCGAAATGGGCGAGCACAATATCCATATCAACTGCATCACGCCGGGCGCCATTAAGACGGAGTCCGAGGCACGCTTCGTCACCGACGAGCAGGCCAGGCAGTTCATGTCCAGTCAAAGCCTGCAACGGCGCCTCCTGCCGCTCGATGTGGCGCGTGTGTGCCTGTTCCTCTCCTCGGAACTGAGCGACGGCATGACCGGCCAATGCCTCAATGTGGATGGCGGCTGGGTCATGTATTGACCCCCGGTTCCGATGTATACTTCGGAACGGCCTGAAAATCGAAACGAGGAGCCAGCATGAACACGGTACACCGCAGGTCCTTTCTGAAACTGGCGGCGGCCGGCGCCGGACTATCCGCCGCCTTCGCGCAGACCCAACGCGACTGGAGCGGGAAGGATCCGATCCACTATCCCGATCCCGACATCGTTGTGCTGGACCCGCGGTTCGCGAAATATAAGATAGGCAACACCACCATCCAACGGCTGTACACAGGCGCACTTTGGGCTGAAGGACCGGCGTGGAACGGCGCGGGCCGATTCCTGGTCATCAGCGACATTCCCCATGACCGCCAACTCCGATGGATTGAGGAGGACGGCCATGTGAGCGTGCTCCGGAGTCCTTCCAATTACAGCAACGGCAACACCTTCGATTACGAAGGCCGGCTGCTTTCCTGCGAGCACGTCACGCGGCGGGTAGTGCGTTACGAACCGAACGGTGAGGTGACGGTCCTGGCCGACAAATGGCAGGGCAAGCCGCTGAACGCTCCCAACGACATCGTGGTCCATCCCGATGGCGGCATCTGGTTTACCGATCCCGGTTACGGAATCCTGGGAGAGTACGAGGGCACGAAGGCGCCGCTCGAAATCAAGGAGGCCGTGTACCGGATCGACGGCAAGACCGCCAAGATGGAGTTGGTGACCAACGACCTGTTCAAACCGAACGGGCTGTGCTTCTCGCCGGATTATAAGAAGCTCTACATCTGCGATACCGGCTCCACGCATTATCCCCAGGCGCCCAACATCATCAAGGTCTACGACGTCGCGGATGGACAGACGTTGCGGAACGGCCGCCAGTTCATCTCGATGGAGATCAAAGGCAAAGGCTCGGGTCTGGCCGATGGCATCCGCGCCGACATCGACGGCAACATCTGGACGGGCGCCGGGTGGGTCGGTCCGGGTTACGACGGCGTGCACGTCTTCACGCCGGGTGGCGAGCGCATCGGGATGATCCTGCTGCCGGAGATCTGCGCCAACGTCTGTTTCGGCGGGACGCACCGGAATCGCCTGTTCATGGCCGCCAGCCAATCGCTATACGCCCTGTACGTAGGTACGCGCGGCGCGCACATCGCGTAATCGACTACCTGCGTGGCGCGGGCATTCTTGCCTGCCGCGTCCCGAGTCATCGGGACGTTTTTCGGCGTTGCTGCCGGTTCGAGGCCGGTGCTCTCGCCTCACGTCGATATACATCCTACGCTTCACTTCGCCAGATTGGCTTGCAAGAAAGTAGCAACCGCGGTGGTGAGGGCCCGCGGGTAATCCGTCAGCGGCATCGCCAGCGCCTGGCGGCGCACCAGCGGATGACCCGGCACGCGAAACGTCCGGAACCGCGACAGCCGGTCCCGCAAAGCGAACTGTGGAAGAATCGAATAACCGAACCCGCATTCCACCATGCGCTTGATCGCCTCGGTCTCATCCGCTTCCATCACTACCCGGGGCGTCAACCCCAGTTCGGTGAAAAACCGGTCGATCATGGCGCGCATGTTGCTGTGCTTGGGATACAGCAGGAACGGCACATCGGCCAGTTCGGTAGGCTGAATCGTGCCGACGCTTCCGTGGCGCGTGCGCGTGGACGAAGGACCCAGCACCAGCAACTCCTCTTCGAACAGCGGCACGATTTTTAGGTTCTGCTCCGGCCAGGGCAGGGAGATGAGCCCCAGATCGAATCGCCGGTTTACCAGTCCCGCCACGATCGATTCCGTGGGGACCACCGTCACATAAACTTGCGCCCGCGGAAACTTCTTTCGCAGCAGGCGCAAGGGACGCCCAAGGCGGTGGATCAGGGTGGTGGCGCCGGTGGCGAAGTGGAATGGCCGCTCATCCCGGAGCGGGTCGTTTTCAAATTCCTGCTGGATTTCCCGCAGGGTTTTCATGATTTCCCGGGAGCGCTCGGCGAGCCGAAATGCCTGAGGCGTGGGCACCAGGCGCTTGCCGGAGCGGACAAACAGTTCCGTTCCGAGTTCCGCGGCCAGGCCGTGCAGTTGCAAGCTCACGGCGCCGGGAGAGATAAACAGCTTCTCAGCGCTGCGAGTCACGCTGGAGTTTTCCATGACTGCGAGGAACACCTCAATCTGACGGATATTCATCCGGCACTCCCCCCCATCTGAGGATCTCATAAGACGTTTAGTTTTGCTAAACGATTTGNNGGCATTCTTGCCTGTGTTGATTTTGCGTTGGTGGTGGTCTGGCGCTCGTCCCCAAAGCCAACGCAAACCCCACACAGGCAAGAATGCCCGTGGCACAAGGGAGTACAATCGAAACGGCGCAATGCTACGTTCCTGGTTGCTTGCCGTTCCGATATTGGCGGCACTGGCAGGCGAGTCCCAATACGAACTTTCCGGCAGGTTTACGCCGGAGGGGCGGGCGTCGGTTTCGCTCTTTGGCGTGGCCAGCCCGTTCGTGGCCACCACTTTGAGCGAGGATGGGCGCTTCAGCTTCAAGAAGCTCGATCCCGGCGCGTACACCGTTTCGGTGTTTATCCCAGGACGCGGCGAAGCGCGGCAGACCGTGGAAGTGGGTCCCAGCGGGGTCGATTCCCACGGGCGCATCTCCGTGACCCTCGCCTTGAAGGAGTCCGACTTCGTGGTGGCCGACGTCCTTCGCCGCCAACACTCCATTCCCGCCAGCCAGCTTGCCGTTCCGGAGAAGGCCGTACACGAATACGAGGACGCACAGAAAGACCTGGCGAAGAGGGACGTCGAGTCCGCCGTGAAGCGTTTGGAACATGCGGTGGAGATCGCGCCCGGGTTCTCCGCGGCCTGGAACAATCTGGGCACCATCGCCTACCAGACGCGGAAGTTCACTCGCGCCGAGGAATGTTTCCGCGCGGCCTTGCAGGCGGACCCCGGATCGTTCGAGCCGTTAGTCAATCTGGGAGGCGTGCTCGTCAACCTGCACAAGCTGGACGAAGCCTGGAAATACAATGTGTACGCCGTGCTCACCCGGCCCAACGATGCGCTGGCCAATGCGCAGCTCGGCATGACCTATTTCGAGCAGGGCCAACTCGATTTGGCCGAGAAGCACTTCGTCGAGGCGCGACGGATCGACCCGGCGCACTTCTCGCACCCGCAACTATTCCTGGCCGAGATTCACCTGCGACGCGGCCAGCGCCATGAGGCGGCCGACGATCTGGAAGACTTTCTCCAGCACCACCCCGATTGGCCGCAGGCAGCCAAAATGCGGGAGCACATCGCCGACTTCCGGCAATGAAGGTTCCTTTCCGCCGGCCACGGGGCAGGATGGTTGCCCTTGGATCCCCTTCGGAAACTCGGAGCTTTTTGTTGAACATAAGAGCGTTAACGCGTAGAACGTGGCGCGGATCCACGCGAAACCCAACCTCGGACATCGCCATTGCCGGCAAGGCTCTCTTCCCTGGCAGGCGTGAAATTTTGCAACATTCTGTAGAAAAAGACCCGGATCGCTTGTATTTCGATTGTGAAAGGAATTACACTGTTGTCAACTTCGGGTCAATTTGGAAGTTTAGTGCTACCGTGTCCGCGTTGTTGTCGATAACCTCTCGGCCGCCAGACCGAGACCTCGTCGAGGACACTGCCCCGCTGTTTCCGGGGTGAGGTCAGGGTCGATTTCGCAAATCTCTGGCTCAGGAAGGATCCATATATGGGAAGAAAGTCGTTCGCCAGTTTCATTTTGCTCTTGGTTTTAGCTCTGATGGCCGGCCCATGCTTCGGTCAGACACAGTCCGCGCGCCTGCAAGGCGTTGTGCATGACGCGACCGGAGCTAACGTGCCCAACGCGAAGGTAGTGGCAGTCAACCTTCAGACGAAGGCGATGAGCGAGACTACCTCGAACGCCGACGGGCTCTATGTATTGCCCGCACTGCAACCGGGTACTTATTCGCTGTCCGTCGAGGCAGCCGGATTCCGCAAATCTATCGTCGAGAGCCTCGAATTGGAGGCGGCGGCCAACGTTTCGCAGGCCCTTACGCTGGAAGTCGGCCAGATCACCGAGACGATCGAGGTGAAAGCCAACGCCATCAGCGTGCAAACCGCCGATGCGCAGGTGGCCAATTCGGTGACCATTTCGGATATCGCGACGCTGCCGCAGTTGGCGCGCACCCCCATCACGCTGGCGATTTTCCAGCCCGGCGTGCAGATCTTTCCGCAGGCGAATGGTTCGTCCAGCGGGGCGGATTATAGCTTTGCGCACGTCAACGGCTTGCGCGGAGGCAGCAACAATAACACCTTGGACGGCATCGACGTGAACGATTCGGTGGCGCCCCGCATCGGGTTATCGCTCACCGCGAACAACACCGACTCGGTGGAGGAAGCCCGCGTCGTGACCGATGGGGGCAAGGCGGAATACGGCCGCAGCGCCGGCGGGCAGGTGCAACTCATCACCCGCGGAGGCACCAACCAGTTTCACGGCAACGGGTTCGACTACCTCCGCAACCGCGACCTCAACGCCAACGACTTCTTCAATAATGGGGCGGGCGTTCCCATTCCCGTGCTGATCCAGAACAACTTCGGTGGTTCGTTCGGCGGCCCGATCAAGCACAATAAGCTTTTCATTTTCGGCAACTATCAGGGTATCCGCACCCACGCCCAGGGCGTGCAAAACACCTTGGTCCCTACCGCGACGGCGCTGCAGGGGATCTACGAGTGGTCGGCCGGTGGAACCGTTAATCAGTACAACATCGTCACCAACGACCCGCTTCACAAGGGTATCGATCCCACCGTGGCTGCGCTGCTGAAACTCTATCCCGCGCCCAACAACAACAACTGCACGGGCTCCGACGGTCTGAACTCCTCCTGCTACATTTTCAACTTCGCCAATGGTAGCTACTCCGATCAGTTCACCATCAAGGCCGATTACAACATCAACGACCGGATGCACATTTTCGAGCGCACGAGCTGGCAGCGCAATTCGGCGATCGATTCGCTCAACGGCGCGCAGAACGTGGTGCCCGGCCAGGTCCCCGGCTCGCAGGGCGGCAAGCGTTGGGGCGTGGCCGGAGGGTTCGACTGGACGATCTCCGCCACCATGGTCAACGAGTTCCGCTATGGCCACCAGAGCGCCTCGGTGGACTTCAACCGTCCGGAGCGTGAATCCGGTCCGATGGTCAGCCTCAACACCTGGACCACTCCGATACTCACCTTGTTTCCGCAGGGCCGCAACTCTCCAGTCAACGAATACACCGACAATCTCACCAAAATCCACGGCAACCACACCTTCAAGTTCGGCGGCCAGATCCGCTTCACGGAGCAGTACGGCTTCAACGATGCCGGCATCTATCCGAACATCTCCCTCAGCACGGCGAACGGAAACGTCCTGAATTCCAGCCTGATTCCCGCCGG
>PMTT01000152.1:30177-31805 GCA_003167275.1 Bryobacterales bacterium
GGGCAGGACGACTGGAAGGTCACGCATAACCTGACCTTGAATTTCGGGCTGCGGTGGGAATTCTACCCCGTGCCTTACGAGCAGGACAAGCAACAGGGAATCCTCACTCCCCTCAGCGTGTTCAACACCGCCGGAGAGGCCGACAACATCACCGTCCAGCCTTCCACCAAATGGTGGGGCAACAACTGGAAGAACTTCGCGCCCCGCTTCGGCTTCGCCTGGGATCCGTTCGGCGATGGCAAAACGGCGATCCGCGGCGGCTACGGCATCTTCAACGACCGTATCGTGGGGGCCGCTGCCAGTTCGGTGGATGGCGCGACACCGGGATTCTCCCAGGGGGTTACGCTTTTCCCGAACTCGACTTCCGGCAGCGATGTCCGCATCGGCACCAGTCCTCCGCTGCCCGCGCAGCCGGCCAGCCCGGCACTCACTCCGGCCGCCACCCGCCAGGTGGCTCTCGATCTGATGAACCCGAACCTGCAGACTGGATATGTGCAGCAGTTCAATTTGAACATCCAGCGGCAGATCGCCAGGAACACCATTCTGGANNTTCCTTACGGCGTTCAACCAGATTGCCGGCAACCTGACCAACCTGGGCGCGGTGCCGCTCACCAACCCGATCGTGAGCATTTTCGGTTCGGCCTCCGCGGCGGTTTCGGCGATTGGTTCGAGCGTCTTCTCCACCGGCCAGGTCGGCACAGCCGCCAACACCGTCGACGTGAACAATTACACCAAGTATGCGGCCGCCGGCATTTCCGAGTACTATCTGCGCCACTTCCCGCAGTTCAGCAACGTGCTGCTCGGCAACAACGACGGGCGGAGTGAGTACAACTCCCTGCAGGTACGCCTGCAGCGGCAGTTCGGCGCGCTCCGCGTGGCGGCCAATTACACCTGGAGCAAGTCCATTGATAACGATCTCTCGGCCGCCACCGGCGGCGAGGGCAACGGTTTTGCGGCGCCGCTCGACAGCTACAACGAAGCGATCGATCGGGCCCGCTCCAACTTCGACATCCCGCAGGCGTTCACCATGACTTCGCAGTACACGCTGCCGATCGGCAAAGGACACCAGTTCGGCGGCAACATGCCGAAGTGGGCCAACACGCTGGTGGGCGGATGGGATCTGGGCAGCCTGTGGATTTGGGAGAGCGGCTCGCCGTTCACCGTCAGCTCCGGCCGCGCCACCGGCCCGAGCACGGCCAGCACGTGGGCCGACTACACCGGTACGCGCAACATCGGCGGCATCTACACCACCAACAACGGCATTGGACCGGGCGTTTATTACTTTACGCCCGCCCAGATCGCCAATTTCGCCGAGCCCGCNNTTCCGCGCGGAAGCGTACAATCTGCTCAACAAAGTAGATTTCGCGAATCCCGGCGTCAACTTTGGCGGCAATGCCATCGCATTCGGCAAGATCAGTGCCGTCGTAAACAATCCGAGAATCATTCAGATGGCGCTGCGCTTCGACTTCTAGGACCAGTAGGACAGACGATCGTTATTCGTCGTCTGTCAGGCACCCTCATCGGCCAGACTGCTTCACCGCAGCCTGGCCGTTTTTATTTGTGGAGTATGCTTTAGCTTGCCCTGACGCCCCATTTTGGCTGGGCAAGCTAAAGCATACCCTACTGCG
>PMTT01000152.1:31818-34868 GCA_003167275.1 Bryobacterales bacterium
CAACAGCCCGGTGAGATCGATCCAGCCCACCACCTTGCCGGTAGCCGGGTCGATCCGGGCAATCCGGTCGGTCATCCAGATGTTGGCGTAAATCTCGCCCTTCACCCACTCCAGTTCGTTCAGGTTGGCCACCGGCTGTCCGTCCGCCGTCACCTTGATCACGCCGGTCTCCTGGAGAGTTTCGGGATCCCAGATGCGGATTTCCGGCGTACTCTCCTCGGCGTTGACCTCCCGTGAGCCGTCCATGTAGATCTTCTTGCCGTCCGTGGTAAACGACCAGCCCTGACCGGGATAGTGGAACTCGCTCTTCTTCTCGAAGGTGTTGAGATCGAAGATAAACCCGACCTCGGTCTTGTAGGTCATCTGGATCAAGTGGTCCTTCCACGCGATGATGCCTTCGCCGAAGTACTGGCCAGGCAGGTCCCTCTTCTGCACCACCTCGCCCGTCTCCAGGCGGACCTTCCGCACCGACGATTGCTCTTCCACCCCCGTACTTTCATACAGGAATCCGTTCATGTAAAAGAGGCCCTCGGTAAAGGCCATCCGGTCGTGTGGATAGGTGTGCACGATCTGGTAGCCATACTCGGGAATTCCGCCCGCTTGCGTGGCCGGGCCACAGGCGCACGCAACCAGGGCGACGGCAACAATCATGGTTCGCATTTACCGTACATTGTGCCACAGCCAGGCTGAGAAGCTGTGAAAAGAAATCGCCCGCAAGCGGGCGCGACAGGCGAAACCGCCTGTCCCACCAGGACATCCCCCCTACTGCCGGGCGTTCTCGTCGACTTCCAGCCGCAGGTAGTCGTAGATAATGCCGCTGGTGAGGCCGCCGGCGGGGATCGTGAGCTTGAGCGTGTTGCGGCCCTCCTTCATGAGCGAAGCGTCAAAGGCCACATCCTTTTCCACCCAGGAGCCCTGGATGCCGTCGCGATTGATGGTCGCGTTGTATTCCAGACCGGTCACCGTGCCCGCCGGTTAATCATTCACCGACACCTCGATAGTGGAAGCCGATACTCCGGTGAGTGCCAAGCGTAGCGTGGCGCGTCCATGCGCGTCGATGGACATCCAGTCGAATACCTTGCCGTTGAGCTTGGCGCCAAAGCGGCTTTCGCCGATCTGCGTGGCGCCGTGGGCCGGCTGGTGCGTGAAGATGGCGTATGTGTAGAGGCCCTGGTCGTCGCGCCCGAGGGTGTAGCGAATCTCCAGATCGCAAAGCATGCCGCCGCCCGGCTGGTCGCCGCCATCCAGGGACCTGCCATCCGAGATGCCCTTGATCGAAACTTCGCCGCGTGCGCCGCCGTTCGAGGCCGGGTCGATCGTGATCGTGGCGGTGAGGTGTGCGGCCCTCGCGGGGCTCTGCTCCCAATAACCCGCATGGTGGCCGGAGGTGTACCCCATCATCTCCAACCCCTTGAACCTCAAGGAGGTCAGGTCGCCATTCCGCTTGTTGACCTCGGCCGTCAAAAGCCCGTTGGAGAGCGTGAACACCCTATCGTCCTGGATGATCGTGACGGGCGAAGCGGCTCGGGCGATGGCGGCAGACAGCAGAATCATACCCAGCGAGCAGAACCTGGAAAGGGACATCGGCGTCTCTGATCCTTTTAAGGCAGGGCGATGGGGCGCCGCCGATCGTTACACGGCGTACCATACCGAGGCTCTTGGGATCGGCAAGGGCATCCGGCTTGGGCCGCCACTCCGTTAAAATGTTTACATAGCCGCATGCAGATCCGATTCCTGACACCCGAAGCCGACGAGCACCAATGGAGGATCGAAGGGAGATGACGGAACCGGAAGCGGCGGTAGCGATGGTCCAGGCGCACGGCGAGCGGAAGTCGATTCTGCTGATCCGCAGGGCCGAACGGGAAGGCGATTCCTGGTCGGGCCACTGGTCGTTTCCCGGTGGATGGCGTCATGCGTCAGACCGCGACCCGCTTTGCACCGCGATCCGCGAACTGGAAGAGGAATGCGGCGTCCGGCTCGCGCGGGAGCAGATGGATCGGGCGCTGACGCCCACACTCGCCCGGCGGAAAGTCGGACGCTACGTGCTGGTGGCTCCGTTTGTGTTCCACGTCGACGAGGAGTTCGCGACCGTCCTGAATCCGGGCGAGGCCGTGGAAGCGCTGTGGGTGCCGTTGAGCCTGCTGCTCGATCCCGCCCGGCACGCACTGCGGCCAGTGCCGGGGCGGCCGCCGACCTTGCTCTTTCCCGGGGTCGTCCTGAACCGTGTGCCGTTGTGGGGATTCACCTACCGGCTGATTACCGATTGGCTGGAACTGAGTCCCAAGCGCCAGCCGATCGAACTGGCCGGGTTCGAGGCCGCCGGGCTGGTTTTGCAGTTTCTGCTGTCCCAGGGATTGACCGAAAAGCAGGGCTGGACGGACCGCCCTGAGGGGGTGAAGTGCGCGTCCGTGACCGGGGTGATTCCGGTCGATGCGGTCGTCACGCATTTCTCCCAGCCGGGACAGTATTTCACCACGATGAACTGTCTGGAGGTGCGCCCGGAGTACGTGCGGGTGGTCGGACCCGCGTGGGAGGAGTACTTCATCTATGCCGGTGAGGAACCAATCGCCTGACCGGCGTGTGTCACAAACCGCGCCGCCACGGGGGGTTATCATGTGAAGAACGGCGATGCCAGTCCTCCTGCAGATCCCCGAAAATCCCAATTGCGAGCCGCTTGCCGGCCAGGTCTTCCAGTGCCGCACTCCACCGCGTGTCGTGACGCACGTGCTCTACGAATATGCGGGCGGCATGGAGTGGTGTCCGCTTACCGGCGTCGATGACCAAGGGAGACTGTGCGCCGCGACAGCCTGCATCGTGGAAGACTCGGGGGAAGGCGCATGCTACCTGGTGGTAGGCGGCGAGTGGGGCCTCCGCCTGAAGCCTCCGAACGTCACGGACTCCTGGGACCTCACGAATCTCACGCAGTGGGGCATCCCCTACCTGCTGCTCGGCGGCCAAGGCGTCGACCTGCGATTCGCGGACTGAACGCCCGTGGCACAGGCATTCTTGCCTGTGTTGCTTTTTCTTGCCCTGGAAACCAACACAGGCAA
>PMTT01000152.1:34876-41230 GCA_003167275.1 Bryobacterales bacterium
CACGTCGGGCAAGGGAGATTTTCATGGAGCGAACCATTTCATTCACGCTCAACGGCAAGCCGGCGAGCGTGAGGGTCGATGACGAGCGCATGCTGTTATGGGTGCTGCGCTCCGACCTCGGCCTTACCGGCACCAAGTTCGGATGCGGCGAAGCCTTGTGCGGCGCCTGCACGGTCATCGTGAACCAGCAGGCCGTCCGGTCCTGCTCTACGCCCGTCAAGGACGTTGCCGGCAAGCACGTCATGACTATCGAGGGCCTCGGCCAGAATGGGCTTCACGCCATCCAGGCGGCCTTCGTGAAACACCATGCGTTCCAGTGCGGTTATTGCACTCCGGGGATGATCCTCAGCGCCTACGCGTTGCTACTCAAGACGCCCAAGCCGACCGCCGACCAGATCACCCGCCACATGGAAGATAACTTGTGCCGCTGCGGCGCGCAGGTGCGCATCGTGGACGCCATCCGGGACGCCTCCGGCGCTCCCCAGGGAGGTGTGGAATGAAGCCCGTCGATTGCCTGGAAAACGGCGTTCAAGGATTGACCCGCCGGGAACTTCTGACGTGGGCCGGTCCTGGCCTCTTCCTGTTGTTCGGCGCCGATTGGTTCGGGAACGATCCGCTCTCCGCGCAGGAGCCCGCCCGGCTTCCCGCGAGGCAAGGCTACCCAACGGACATCAATGCCTACCTGAAGATCGGCCCCGATGGGCGGGTCACCTGCTTCTCCGGCAAGGTCGAACTGGGCCAGGGCTGTATGACCGTATTGGCGCAGATCCTCGCCGAAGAACTCGACGTGGCATACGCCTCGGTGGACGTCGTGCTGGGCGATACCGACCTCTGCCCCTATGACATGGGCACCTTCGGCTCCATGAACGTCCGCAACTTCGGGCCTGCCTTGCGCGGCGCGGGCGCGCAGGCGAAGGCCATCCTGCTGCAAATGGCAGCCGAGCAACTGCAAGCTCCCGCCGACCGTTTACAGGTCAAGGGCGGCGTGGTGACCGATCCCTCCACTCCCGGCAAGAGCGTCACCTACGGGCAACTGGTGCAGGGAAAGCGCATCGAGCGGCACATCGAAGGAGTGGCGCCGAAGCCCGTGACCGCATACACCATCGTCGGCAAACCGGCGCCCCGCAAAGACGCGATCGACAAGGTCACCGGCAAGGCCCATTACGCCGGCGATGTCCTGCTTCCCGGACTCCTCCATGCCCGTTTGGTCCGGCCGCCGGCGCACGGCGCGAAGCTCAAGGATGTCGACACAACCGCCGCGGAAAAGGCCGGCGCTCGCGTGGTCAGGGAAGGCGACATGGTGGCCGTGCTGCACGAGCGGCCCGACCTCGCCGACCGGGCTTTTGGACTGGTCAAAGCGCAGTTCGAACTGCCGCAGCCGACGGTGGACGACAAGACCATCTTCGGCCACCTCCTCAAGACCGCGCCCCCATTCCAGAATGCAGGCGCAAGCGGCGATATGGCCGAGGGCGAGAAGGCCTCGTCAGCCATCGTCGAAGAGACGTATCTCAACAGCTACGTGGCGCACGCACCCATGGAAACCCATTCGGCCACTGTCAGCATCGAGAACGGCGAGGCCACGGTGTGGGCCGGCACGCAGGCGCCGTTTTCGCTCCGACAGCAGATCGCGCAGGCTCTCGGATTCACGCCGCAGAGTGTCCGCGTCATCACCTCCTACGTGGGTGGGGGCTTCGGCGGGAAGAGTTCCGCGCAGCAGGCGGTGGAAGCGGCGCGGCTGGCGAAGGCCACGGGCAAGCCCGTTCAGGTGGTCTGGAATCGCGCCGAAGAGTTCTTCTACGATAGCTTCCGCCCGGCCGCGGTGGTGAAGATCCGCGCTGGGTTGACGCCCGCCGGAAAGCTCGCCCTGTGGGACTCTCAGGTAGTCGGCGCCGGAGAGCGCGAGGCCAAGCCGTATTACGACATCCCCACCCAGCGCACCGTTTCGGCGGGCGGCTGGCAGGGCGGCAATCCTGCGGGCATGCACCCGTTCGCGGTAGGAGCGTGGCGCGCGCCCTCGGTGAACACCAACACCTTCGCGCGCGAATCGCACATGGATATCCTCGCGGCCAAAGCCGGCGTCGACCCGCTGGAATTCCGTCTGAATCACCTCTCCGACGCCCGCATGCGCCGCGTGCTGGAAGCGGCCGCCAAACAGTTTGGCTGGAAGAGCGCAAAGGCGCCCAGCGGGCGGGGTGTGGGCATCGCCTGCGGTGTCTACTCCAACGCCTGCGTCGCCACCGTGGCGGAAGTCGCGGTCAACCGGGTCACCGGCCACGTGCAAGTGAAGCGGGTAGTCAGCGCCGTGGACGTGGGGATGGTCGTCAATCCGGACGGAGCTCGCCAGCAGGTGGAAGGCTCGATCTCGATGGGCTTGGGCTACGCTCTGACGGAGGAAGTGCACTTCAAGGATGGTGAAGTGCTCGACCGCAATTTCGACAGCTACCAGATTCCGCGCTTCTCCTGGATGCCCAAGATCGAGATCATCCTGATCGACAATCCAGCCACCCCGGCCCTGGGTGCCGGCGAGCCACCGATCATCACCATGGGAGCGGTAATCGCCAACGCCATCCACGATGCCGCAGGCGCCCGCGTATTGCAGTTGCCCATGACGCCCGCGCGCATTCTGGAGGTTCTCAGGAAAGCCTGACACCGTTTGGTTTCTGGTGGGACAGGCGGTTCCGCCTGTCTCGCCCGCTTGCGGGCGTTTCTTTCACGCCTTCTCACGGTCGCGGTTCGGTCAACTCAGCTTGAATTAGGACGACGCTAACCGGCCCGCGGCCGGGGTACCCCTGTTAGGGGTGCGGAGCGGTTGCCGCTCGCCCCGCAAATCGGCCGTGCCGATTTATACTGTTCCTCGTCAGGAGATCCTTACATGCTGCTCAGACTTCTGTTGGCGATGTCGATCTGTCTCCCCGTGGCGGCCGTCGATCGCCCCGGCACCACTTTCAAAATCTTCCAATTCCCGCCCAACATGATTCCGCGAATCGACGGCAACGCCGACGACTGGAAGATGGTGCCGGAGGACTATGTCATCGGAATGGACCAGTTGGTGGACGACACCCACAAGGACCGCAAGCCCGATCCCAAAGACCTGGATGTGCGCGTCAAGGTGGGCTGGGTGAAGGGTCTCAACCGCCTCTACTTCCTCTACGAGGCCTACGACAACTACTGGGATTTCTCGAAGCCCGGCCTGCACAACGACACCTTCGAGCTGGTAGTGGATGGCGATCTCTCGGGCGGCCCGCTGATCGAGCGCTTCCAGCCCACCAAGGAGTTGAGCGAGCGGGATGCGCACTTCTCCATGCATGGTGTGCAGGCGCAGAACTACCACATCATGACCCCGCCGCTGGGGAAGGATTGGGCGCTGGCCTGGGGCTGCAATTCATACGTGAAATACCTTCCCTACGCCAACGCGGCCTACAACTACAATTTCAAGCCAGGGGAATCCGGCAAGCTGACACTGGAGTTTTGGATCACACCGTTCGACTACGCCGGGTGCGAAGGGCCGCAGCGCGCAGTCGAGTCCGTCTTGACCGAGAACAAGCTGATCGGCATGGCGTGGGCGGTGCTCGATTACGATGACATCAATAGCGAGCAGCACTCCTTCTGGAATCTCTCGCGGCAGCACACCATGTATGGCAAGGCCGATGAACTGGTGGCCTTCAAGCTGATGCCTCTAGAGCCGCAGTTCCGGAAGTTCGATGCCGACTGGCGGTTCCAGATCGTGGACATGGACCGGCGCGTGGTGGCGTTCCGTGATCAAACCGAAGGAAAGGTCACACAGTGGAAATGGAGTTTCGGCGATGGTGAGACCTCCACCGAGCAGAACCCCACGCACTCCTACCAGAAAGGCGGCGATTACACCGTGGTGCTGGAAGTGGAGGGGCCCGAAGGCAAGTCGCGCCGCGAGAAGATCTGGGACGTGGCCGTGAGGTGAATGAAGGGCTTCCGCGGGTAGTCCGCCCGCCAAGTTTTGAAGTTTACCGGGGAGGTAGTATCTCAAATTGCGAGGGCGCCATGAGAGTCCAGAATTTGCCCACTTTTTCTAATCGGCCCGTGACCCTTACCTCCTGGCCTAGTTTATGGGCATCGCAGGCACGGAAGTAGTCGGGATGTTCAAGCGCGACTCTAACGCGAAGTTTTCGCCCACGCTGCTCTTCCCATAATATGGTGGCTACCTGTTCCAGATCCTCTGTGCGTTCGTCATCCGATGCGCTTGCGTCCGATTGCAGGGCCACTACCCTGCCTGAAATCTGACGCGCCTTCGATTCCTCAAGCTTCCGCATCTGTCGCGCGGCTGCCCCAAGGAAAGCTGCCGCGCTAGGTTGGAGCCGCACTGCGTGTAGGTCCCGGATTTTCGGGGGAACCGGCCACTCTGGTGACCAGATGACGGAATACTCCATTTCCGCATCATCCGCCTGCCTCAGCGTATCCTCAAGCAGTTCACACATATTAGCGTTCAACCCGGTTTCATAGCGTTGGACGAGGATTTCCGGTTCTCCACTGAGGAGGGCTTCGCGCAAGTCTCCGATGCCTCCTAAGACTCTGGTCATTACCCGGCGTTCAAATGGCGGCGGTGAATCATTCGAATCGGAGAATGGCGCTGGGCCGGTTGGCGATTCAATAGTGAATCCGAAACTGCCGGGAAAAGTTTGGCCAAAAAGGCAGCTTTCCGTATACTTGCGGCCAATCGAGGTAGCTCTCGGGAAGTATGGACGCGGGTACTCCTCGACACAGGCAGCGTAGGCAAGTAAGTCCCGAAGCTGTAAGACTACTGTTGTCGCGGTGTCCAGGCGCAAACCGCCGGTGGAGGCTTGCGGGCCTACGAATCGAACAGACAAGATATCCCGGTCGATCGCGTGGACCGCACGAGCGATCTGTTGTACATCGACTCCCTGTACTTCCGCTAACAGATCAAGCGCGTTCCCGATCAGTGCCGGAGAATCCGCATAGTCGTCGCTCGAAGCGAGGACAGCTCTCAGGCGTTGCTCAGTCCCATTGATGATTCCGTGCTCGAAGACCAGCAGGCGCTCATTCGGATGGGGAACTCGCTGCCAACCCGTCTTACGTAGATACAGAGCGAGATCGTGGACCCGCAACGGCAGGCCGGAAAGTTGGCTAGGCGTCAGCGAATTCGAGCTCATTGTAATGCCCCCCGTTCAACTCGCTCTAGGAGGTCAACCACCGTTGTGGGGTCGAGTAGTTGTGCCTTGGGGATGCGAATCCGTCTTTGGTTCTCGTTTCCCGTTTCTGACCCGGTCAGCCGATGCCAATAGCAGCATTTTCGTAGGAGAAGATGTTCTTCTGTGAGTAGGAACCACTCAGCCTCGGTTGGCGGAAGGCACATCAGAATGAGTACGAGGGGTGTCGCATTTCGAGTTGCGGCGCGCTGCACCAAGTCGTTGTAAGTCTTGGCCGCTAGGTCGTAGACAATGGCGTCCGGCTCTTCAAGCCAGTCCGTCGATGCTTTGCACTGGAATTCGAGATTGAATCCGCTATTCAGCCGTCGTGCGCGTCTTTCGCCCGCTTTGTCCAGGTACACCCGAATCGCTACCTGGTGAAATGTCCCATCCACACCATAATCATGCGCATGCGAGCCAATCGAGAGGTTTACTCCGGCGCGCGCCGAAACGGCCTGAATGTAGGCCCTGCTCAGGTCTTCCTGAATGTGCTGGGTGGTGAGCATGACTGCCGCCCCTATTCTACGCCAGAATTGCTATTTGGCCTAGAACCGGTTCCCCAGGCCCCCCGGGCTACACATTCGTAAGCGTAAACACCATATCGGGGACGAACCGGCGAAACGATTCGTTCTGAACAAATTGCTTGTAGATCTCCGTATCGTCCTTCAGCAGCGACACCATGACCCGCTGCAGAGCCTTATCATGTTCCAGCCGGGCGGTGTTCGGCGTGTTCATTTTGGCGTTCTGGTACCCTTGGTCGGCTGCCACCTTCGGAGCGATGTCATCCTTAATCCTCTGCGCCACTCGGTCCGCATCCGTGAACAACGTGCCAAAGTGCTCGTTAAACGTCTTGAGAATGTTGCTGAGTCGATCCAACTCCGGCTCAGGCTTGCGCCCACCTCCAGAGCCCGGCACCGGACCGATCTCCGCGTCCGCGTCCGGTACGCTGATCTTGATCGCCGCCTTCTTCTCGGCGCGGTAGCTGTCCATGTCGATCGCTTCCAGGATCCCCTTCGAAAGGTCTTCCTCAATGGGCGCCGGCAGCTTCGGCACGAGGAACGTAAGCAGGATCGACAGTTTCTCCCACCCTGCGTTGTTGTACGGCAGGATCGAAGCTAGGAAGTCGTACGTTCGCGTGATGGGTTTGCCTTTGAAATGGGTGTGGCTATTTTGG
>PMTT01000163.1 GCA_003167275.1 Bryobacterales bacterium
AGCGCGTCATAGAGCAGCAGACGACCCACCAGGGGCTGGCCGATCCCCAGAATCAGTTTCACCGTCTCGGTGGCCTGGATCAGGCCGATAGTGCCAGGCAGAATGCCCAGGACTCCACCCTCCGCGCAACTCGGAACCAGGCCAGGGGGTGGCGGTTCGGGGTAGAGGCAGCGATAGCAGGGACCGCCTTCGTAGGCGAAAACCGTCGCCTGTCCTTCGAAGCGGAAAATCGAGCCGTAGACGTTCGGCTTTCCCAGCAGCACGCACGCGTCGTTGACCAGGTAGCGGGTCGGAAAATTATCGGTCCCGTCGACGATGTAGTCGTAATCCTTCAGGATGTCGAGCGCGTTCTCGCTCGAAAGCGCCGTCTCATACTTCACGATCGTCACGTTGGGATTGATGGCGAGCATCTTCTCTGCTGCCGAGTCAAGCTTCTTCCTGCCGACATCCGCCGTGGAGTGGATCACCTGCCGTTGCAGGTTAGTGAAATCCACCACGTCGAAATCCACCATGCCGATGCGGCCGATTCCCGCCGCGGCCAGGTAGAGCCCCAGCGGAGCGCCCAGACCGCCAGCGCCGACCAGCAGCACCTTCGCGGCCTTCAACTTCCGCTGGCCCTCGATACCCACTTCGGGAATGATCAGGTGCCGGCTGTAGCGCAGGATCTCGTCGTTGGAAAGGGTGGCCTCTTCGGGAGGCGCGGCCACGGCGGAGCCTCCGGCAATCGAGGGCACCAGCGAAATCGTGTCGCCATCCTTCGACGGCGTGCTGTCCTTGCTCAGGTACCGGATGTCTTCGTCGTTCAGGTAGACGTTGACGAAGCTGCGCACCTTGCCTTCATCCGTGAAGATCTGCTTGCGCAGGTCGGGGAATTGGGCGGTGAGCGCGTTGAGCACTTCGCCTACGGTGCCGCCCGCGACGGTAACGGAATCCTGTTTCCCGGTGAACTGCCGCAAGGGGGTCGGAATCAAAACTTTGGCCATATCAGTAGATCAGCTCCTCTTTGGCCGCCTCGGTCTGATCGAAGTTCGGCAGCCAACTGTTGGCGTGGTGGAACTCGCCCTTTTGAATGGATAGCACGACGAATGAGTACCACGGGCATGAATTCTGCAAATCGGTCCTGGAGAAGTAGGCGTCACAATCGGGGTGCGAATGGTAGATGCCGATGAGGTCCATGCTGCACTCGCGCGCGGCCTTGTCGGCGGCCAGCAAGTCCTGGGGGCGAAGCTCGTAGCGGGCAGCCTGCGCGCCCTCGAAGGCGTTTTCGAGCGGCATCCCGATCCGCACGGTCTTCGTGTCTTCGTCGATGGAGCCCAGCATGGCCCCGCAGCACTCGTTTGGATAGGCCTGGCGGGCGTGCTCGACCATGGCTGCCCAGGCTTCGGATTCGATCCGGATCATCAATCGTCCCAGAAATGTTCGCTCAGATATTTCTCGGCGCTGTCGCAGAGCACGGTCACAATCATAGCCGATTCTCCGCGCTCCGCGAGTTCCCGTGCGAGCAAGGTAGCCGCGAACACATTGCAGCCCGAGGAGATGCCCACTAGCAGGCCTTCTTCCTTGGCCAGGCGACGAACCATCTTGTAGGCGTCCTCGGTTTCGATCCACAGGTTGCCGTCGGCCAACTGATCGTCGTAAAACCCAGGCCGGATGGCGGTGGGCATGTGCTTCAGCCCTTCGAGTCCGTGGAAGCCGCTCGAAGGCTGCGCCGAGTAGCATTTCACTTCCGGCAGGTCCCTGCGGAGCCGGCGGGTGATGCCCGTGAAGGTTCCGCTGGTGCCCATGGCCGACACGAAGTGGGTGAGCCGCTCGCCCGTCTGCTTGATGATCTCGGGACCGGTGTGTTCGAAATGCGCCTTCCAGTTGGCCGGGTTGTTGTACTGGTCGGGGTAGAAATAGAGGTCCGGATCCGCCATGTAGATCTGGCGAACCATGCGAATGGCGCCGTCGGAGCCTTCGTTCGGATCGCTGAACAGCGTCTCGGCGCCGTAGGCCTTCAGGATGCGCTTGCGCTCCGGGGATGCGTTGCCGGGCAGCACCAGCTTCACCTTGTAGCCCCGGTTAGCGCCGATCATGGCGTAGGCGATCCCGGTGTTGCCGCTCGTTGAATCCAGGATGATGCGGTGGTGGTTCAGCTTCCCGGAGCGTTCGCCATCCAGGACCATGTTGAGAGCGGCGCGGTCCTTCACGGAGCCGCCGGGATTGAAGTACTCAGCTTTGGCGCAGATCTCGATTCCGGGGAACTCGCTGGGAATCCGTTCCAGACGCACCAGCGGAGTGTTCCCGATGGTGGCGAGCAGAGGCTCGGCCTGGGTGCGGGCAAGATGCGGTATGGGGAGAACGTACGCCATAAACACCTACTTGGATTCATTTGGTCCCGGTCCGGATGCGAATATCGCATCTCCCTGCAATCAAAGGGATTACCGAGACTTGAATTCTAGGCTATTGTACCATCACCCTAATCCCTGTCAATGAAGTAGGGAAGGAATAATAGAGGGAGGGAGTGGACAATCAAAAGACGCGTCTTCCGCGGATCAACCCGCACGGCGTCGACGGGCGGATCGGTCATACCAATCCAAAAAGTGGAACAACGCCACGACGATAACCCCGGCTCCCACGACTTCGAGCACGTCCCACATCAAGCCACCCTTTGTGTTCAGCCTGACGGCGTGTTTCCCAAGATCTCTCGCCCCGTGGCGAGACTCGTTGGCGCTCCCAGGCAACCACCCATTTCCGCTTTTGGCCCCGTTACTTGAACAGCCCCATCAACTTTCTGTGAATTTTAGCACCTTTTGGGCCCCAACGGACAATTTGTGGGGCGGGCAATTTTGCCCGCAGCCGCCTTTTCAGGCGGCTCTGGAGATTGTTAGCACAGCGCGCTGCGGGTGGTGGCTCTGCTGGCTCCTGGTGGGACACGCGGTTTCGCCTCCGCCGGCTGAAAGCCGGCTGCAGCCAGGATTGGCTGCCCCACTTGGTTACGCCAGTTCCAACACCTGCTGAAGCGCGGGGGCGCCATACTCCGCTCCACCTGTGCGGACTACCAGGTTGTCCAGAATTTGGGCGAAGCCGGGGCTGTGAGTGTGTCCGCACAACACAGCCATGCCGCACTCCGGGTGGCGGCGCATGATTTCGGCGAGCCGATCCCCCACGGCGCGGCAGGCAAAGTGCGGCAGGAAATCGTCGTTCGAGATCTGGCCTTCATGCCAGCAAGCTTCGCGGAAGGGCGGCACATGGGTCAGCACAATCACGTTCTTGAATCGGGGGATGGCTTCGAGCACGCGATTCTCGAGGAACTCGGCCGCTTCGTCGCCGAGCGCGTTCAGTTTGGCGAAGCGGTCCCGCTTCCCCGAGCTGAGCAGTTCCGCGATTCGGATGTAGTCGTTCAACAGCACCTCGGAGCGGAAGAAGTCCCCCAGGCGGCCATCAGCCCAGGAATCGTGACCGACCAGCGCCGTGTCTGCCGTCAGGGGGACCACTCCGCTGGTCGGGAGCCAATGGAGCCATTGCGACTCAGCCGCCGCACGGGCCACATTCTGGCGGACCCCCGCAATCGAGCCCCCATAAAAATCATGATTGCCGAGCACGAAGTAGATGGGGATCCGTAGCGCGTCGGCCATTTCGGACAGGTACCTGGTGACCGAACCAGCCTCGCCGACATCGCCGCCGAGCAGCACCGCATCGAGTTTCATCTCGACAAGCTGGGAGTAGAATTCCGGGCGCTGTCCAGGGCGCAGGAAGTTCAGATGTATGTCGGTAAGCCAGCCAAGCCGCAACCCAACAGTATAGGCGTAACGCGGGCATTCTTGCGATAGGCATTCTTGCGTCTGTGTCTTTGTCAAATATGGCGCCGCTCCGGGCGGCCGCAGGGGCGAGACACAGGCAAACCCAGTGTTACTTTTTCTTCAGGTCCTGTTTGGCCGGCGATTCCGGGTCCATCTTGACCGCCGTCTGGTATTCCGCGATGGCTTCGGGTTTGCGGTTCTGCTTTTCCAACACGTGGCCGAGACGCCAGTGCGCTTCTGCGGCGCTGGGCATGTTCGGCTCCGGCTCCTGCCCCAGATACTTCCGGATATACTGCTCGGCGCGCGGCAGTTCCTGGTTCATCGAAAGACAGTTAACAGCCGCACGGTAATGCGGCGTCAGATTGTCGGGAATGGCCTTCTCGGCGTCGGCCAGCGCGCGGTCGAGATCCGTCCACTTCCCCTGGCGCACCAGCACGGCCGCCAGAAGATTGTAGGCGCCGATGCGGTCGGGATCGATGCGCAGGGCCTCGCGCGCATGGCTCTCGGCCTCCTCGAACTTCTTGATATCCAGAAACGCGCAGTACCCTCCCAATCGCAGTTGCGCCTCGTAACTGGATGGGCGAGCCTCCACAGCCTTCCGATAGAGCCCTTCGACCCGGTCGTTCTGCTTGTCGAATCGGGCCAGCTCGATTTGGGCGAAGAATCCCTCCACCGGGTCCACCTTCATCATCTGGTCGGGAATGGCCCGCGCCTTGGTCTTGTCTCCCCCAAATAGGGCAGGCGCCTGCAGGTTATACTGCATCAGCCATCGCATGCCCTCCAGATTGCGCGGATCGAGTGCCAGGGTGGTCTCGATCTCTTTCTTAATGCGGTGGGCAAAGCCGAGCTGACGCAGTTTGCTCGCCCGGACGGCCTCTTCGGAGAGCGCATCCGCCAGTCGCATATGGTAGCGGGGATTCTTCGGATCGGCGGCCACGGCCTTCTCGGCCAAATCGATGGCCGCGTCGTAATCCTTCCAGACCTGCTTCACCCAAGACATCAGCCACAGCGTCTCCGGGTCCTTCGGGTCGCTGTGAAACCTCTGCTCCGCCAGGACACGCGCCCGTTTAAAGTGGCCCTTCTCGATCAGCGCCTCGGGCGACGCCTGGGCGTCAAGCGCGGCGGCGGCCGCCAGGAACAGCGCAACGCATCGGCACAGCATAAGCTCTTAATGTGTAGCACGAAACGGCCCCGGTGCGAGGATGCAGAAATGTCGAGGAACAGAGACAAGCGGGCTGAGGGCGGGGGCAGGTTTGGCAGACGTGGCTAACTTACGGAGTTTTCACTGCTGCGGGGAGATCCGGCGTTTGATCTCGGCGATTTGGGCGTAGAGATCGTCAATGGCCCTCTGTTGGCGCGGCTTGGGTGATGGCAGTCTGGGTGTCCGAGCGTTCGAGCACACTGAGGGACTTGCTCATTCCACCAATCTGCATCAGCAGAGCGGTGATATTGATGTCGGTACGATCCGTTCGGTTCTCGATACGTCGAAGATAGTCCATAAGCTCGCGCCGGAGGTCGGTCATGTTGTGCGTGAGCGCCTCCATGGATGCCTCCTGGCGGGCGATCAGGGTCTGAACGGCGGCATCCAGGCGGCTGTCGGTGGTGTCCAGGCGGGCAACAAGGGGCTGGATGGCGGCATGCAAGGCTTCGAGGAGATCCTGCTTGGTGAGGGGCATCTGTTCCGGTGTCATATGAGGTGCATCTCCTCTTCGATGATAGCCGATTTCCCTTCTCGTGAAACCAGAAGCTCCGGGATGTGGTGAGCTGGAGGCAACACTGATGCCCGTTCGCCAATGCCAACGGTCGTCAACGCAGTCGTGACGACGTGTTGCCTTCCCCCTACGCCCGCCGGCGCATTTCGGCCCGCGCTTCGTCCTCGGCGGTGCGCGCGCGGTCCGCTTCGCGCTTGTCGTGCAGTTTCTTGCCTTTGGCCACCGCGATTTCGACCTTGATCCGTCCGCCCTTCAAATAGATCTTGGTCGGAATCAGCGCCAGGCCCTTCTCCCGCGTCTCGCCCAGGAGCTTGTCGATTTCCCTGCGATGCAGCAGCATCTTGCGATTCCGGACTGGAGGGTGATTCTCGCGATTCCCGTGCGAATACTGGCTGATGTGGGCGTTGATCAACCATGCCTCGTTGTTCAGGACGGCGGCGTATGCGTCCTTGAGCTGGATCTGTCCGTCTTTGGCGGCTTTCACTTCCGTCCCGGTCAGCACCAGGCCGGCCTCGAACCGGTCCAGGAGGAAGTAGTTATGCCCGGCCTGACGGTTGGCGCTCAGGATTTTGAAGGAAGTCTCTCGGTCGGCCAATTTCCAGATCTCGAATCGCGGGTGGAGGTTTTGGCAGGCTAAAGCATGCCCCACCAGTATTCGACTACACGGTCGGAAGCCCAAGCACGTCAATGAGTTTAGAAGCTGGCGAACCGTGCAATCGAACTTCATCTTAGCATAGGGCCTCTGATGGGCAGGGATAATACAGGAACATGTTTTTTTTCAATCGTTTAACTACGGTACTCGTGGTGGCCGCGATGCTCGTGCCAATGGCGCCCATTGAGGCCCGCACCAAGAAAGGCGACAAATACCTGGCCGCAGGCCGGGCCCATGAGGACAAGAAGGAATGGGACGCCGCCCTGGAGTCGTACGATAAGGCGCTGTCCGAGGACCCCGGCGAAATGGTCTACCAGATCGCCAGCCAGAAGGTCCGCTTTCAAGCGGCCCAGGCGCATGTGGATAACGGGCTCAAAATCCGCACGCAGGGCCTGCTCGGGGAAGCCCTGCTGGAATTCCAAAAGGCCTATGCCATCAATCCCGGCTCCCCGGTCGCCGTACAGGAACTGCAGCGCACCCAGGAGATGATCCAGCGGGAGCGCAAACGGGTGCAGGAGACCGGCAAAGAGACGCCTCCGGAACAAAGGGGACTCACTCCGCTCGAACAACAGAAGAAGGACACCGATGAGAAGACCAGGCGCATCCTGGGGATTCCGGAACTGAAGCCTATCGACCCCTCCGTCCGCAATACCACTTTTAACAATGTCAAAGCGAAGACTCTATTCGAAACCATAGGAAAGACGGCCGGAATCAACGTATTATGGGATCCGGATTATGTCAATCCGACAAAGGATTCGTTTACCGCTCATTTCGACAATTCGACCTTGGAAGAGGTTCTGGACTTTCTGTGCGTCATCACCAAATCCTACGTGAAAGTCCTGTCGCCCAACACCATCTTCATCACCAACGACAACACCAACAAGCGGCGCGACTTCGAGGAGATGGTGGCGCAAACCTTCTATCTCTCCAACGTTCAGACGGCACAGGAAATTCAGGAAGTCGTCAATGCCGTGCGCTCCGTTTCGGAACTGCAGCGGGTGGTCGCGTATGGCGGGCAGAACGCCATCATCGTGCGTGGTGAGGCCGACAAGGTGGCCTTCGCCGCCAAGATGATTCACGATCTGGATAAGCCCAAGTCGGAAGTGGTGATCGATATCATGGTGCTCGAAGCCAGTACCTCGTTCAGCCGCCAGCTCACGGCGGCCATCGCTTCCACCGGGCTGACCGTGCCATTCACCTGGACGCCGCGGAACAGTGTCACGAACACCAATACGGGTACGACCGGCACCACCACCGGAACCACCACTACGGGTACCACCACCACGGGCACAACGGGTACGAACATCGGCAACACCGTCGCATCGCTCAATAACCTTGGGGTCTCCACCGGCGACATCACGTTAACCGTTCCCAGCGCCCTGTTGCAGGCGGTTCTGAGCGATACCAAGACCAAAACCCTGCAAGCTCCCCAAATCCGGACCCTGGAAGGCGTGAAGGCCGAAATCAAGATCGGCCAGCGCGAACCCACCGCTTCGGGCAGCTTCCAGCCTGGGATTGGCGGCGTCGGCATCAACCCCCTGGTGAACACCCAGTTCACTTATATAGATGTAGGCGTCAACGTATCCCTGCAAGCGCGCGTACACGACAACGGCGATGTCGGCATGCACCTCGATCTGGACGTCTCCACCATCGCAGGAAACGTCAATCTGGGCGGCATCGACCAGCCCATCATCGGCCAGCGCAAGATCTCCCAGGACATCCGCATGCACCAGGGCGAAGTGGCCCTGCTCGGAGGCTTGATCAACCTGCAGGACACCAAATCGGTTACCGGCATTCCCGGTCTTTCCAGCATTCCGATTCTCGGAAAACTCTTCTCCGGCGAAAGTGTGGACCGCCAGCGCGGCGAGCTCATGATCGTCATGATCCCGCATATCATCCGGCGGGCCGAGATCACCGCCGAAAACCTGCGCCCGATCGCGGTCGGCAACGCCACCACCATCAAGCTGAATTATGCGCCCAAGGAGCCTGAAGAAGCCCCCAAGACCCCTGCTGCGCCGGCCCAGGACCCCGCTGCATCACCTGCCCTTCCCGGTGCGGCGACGCCCGGGACGCCAGCCGCAACTCCCGCGGCCATCCAGATGCCGCCCGCAACCGCCCCAGCTTTGATGCCGCCGGCCACAGCGCCTCCGGCGGGAGCGCCGCCCGTAGCTCCGCCAGGCGCCGATGGCAAGCCCGGCGCGCGGGTGCACTTCTCACCCTCCCAGGTGGACACCAGCCTGTCGAACAGCTTTAGCGTCACGCTCTCCCTGGACGGCGGAGTGGATGTGGCTGCCGTGCCTCTGCAGGTCCAGTTCGATCCGAAGATCCTGCAATTGAACGACGTGGTCCGCGGGGATTTCTTCTCCCGTGACGGCCAGCAGCCGGTCTTCACCAAGGATTACCGGAACGACTCCGGGACGGCGACCATCCAGCTCAATCGCCTGCCCGGCACACCCGGCGCCACCGGTTCGGGCGCGTTGGTCACCCTGAACTTCCAGACCGTAGGCAAAGGCTCGACCAACGTGACCATTCCCAACCTCTCGGTGAGAAGCTCCCAGGGACAGGTACTGGCGACCGGTAGCCCACAACTGGCGGTAAACGTCAAATAATGGGAAGTATATGAGACGCCGGAACCAAAAGGGTTTGACCCTGATCGAGTTGATCGTCGCCTTTACCATCATGCTGATCCTCAGCTCCATGGCCGTGCCGCTGGCGCGCGCACGGATCGAGGCGGAACGCCGCCGGGAGCTGCTGTCCGCTCTGACCGACATGCGCCACGCGATCGATCGGTACAAGGACAACTGCGATATGGGCTATTTCGGCCCCCCCAAGGCCGGTAGCAACTGTTACCCCGAAACCCTCGAGATTCTGGTGACGGGGCAGAAACTGGCGCAGAGCGCGGACGGTAAGCTGATGAAGTTCCTGCGCCGCATTCCTCGCGACCCGTTCACCAATAAGAACGAGTGGGGACTGCGCAGCGATCAGGACGACCCTACCTCCAGCAGTTGGGGCGGCCAGAATGTTTTTGACGTCTACACCAAATCCACCGACAAGGACGTGGATGGGAAACCATATGCCGATTGGTAATTCTTTGTATAACAGGCAGGACCGCGGGGGCCGGTCGCCACGTGCGCGGCTCCGCGGCTTCACGTTTGTGGAACTCATGGTGGTGATCACGATTATCGTGATCCTGATCAGCATGGCCATTCCGATCTACAGCAACACGATCCGGCGATCCAATGAAAGCGTGCTCCGCAACAATCTCTTCACGCTCCGAACCGTGATCGACAACTACACCGGCGACAAGTCGAAAGCCCCGCAATCGCTTCAGGAACTGGTCAGCGCCGGTTATCTCAGAGAAATTCCCTGGGACCCCATATCCAGAACCCAAAGCTGGACCGTCGTCATGGAAGACGCGAGCCAAAGCGTCAACCAGTCCGAGCCCGGCATCTTCGACGTCAAGAGCACCTCGGACAAGGTCAGTTCCGAAGGCACTCCTTATTCGTCCTGGTGATCGGCTTCGTTCTGGTGGGACAGGCGGTTCCGCCTGTCTCGCCCGCTCGCGGGCGCTTTCTTCTCGCCTTCTACGTAGCTGAGCGGATGTCCCCCAAACGATACACTGGTTCTTGATGCTCCGAATCCTCCTGCCGGCGGCAAGACCGCCGGCGCTACCAGCCATCGAGCTGATCGCGGCGGCTCTCCTGCTGAGCGGCTGCGGGTATATCGGCAGTCCGCTACCTCCGCTGGCGAACATTCCGGCCCCTGTCACCGACCTGGCCGCGGTGCAGCGGGACGCCCGTATCATCGTGCACTTTAAACTTCCCACCACAACCACGGAGAACGTCACCATCAAGTCGGCCCTGAGGCTCGACCTGCGCATCGGCACATCAGCCGAGGGTACCTTCCGCGCCGGAGAATGGGTCAAACAGGCCAAGAGCGTGCCCCCTGGCGACCTCCAGGGTGGAGTCGCGACGTATGCCATTCCCTCGGCGGAGTGGACCGGCAAGAACGTCATCATCGCGGCACGCGTGATCGGCGCCAACGGAAAGGAATCCAACTGGTCGGCTCTCGAAGCCCTGCCCGTGGTTCCGCCGCCCGAGAAGCCCGCCAAACCCAGGATTGAGAACACCGCGGAAGGATTGCGGCTCACCTGGGAAGGTCCCCCAGCCGACTACCGCATCTACCGCCGCGCGGGGGACGAGAAATTCTTCTCGCCCGTAGCCGACGTCCAGCAGCCCACTTGGACCGACCGCACCTCCGAATTCGGCACTCACTATACCTATATCGTCCAGCGGATCGTCAAGCTCGGCGTTCACAAGGAGGCCGAAAGCGATCAGTCCGAAGAGGCTTCCGAAACCCCCATCGATCGGTTCCCCCCCGCCGCCCCGGCGGGTCTGCGAGCTTCTGCCGCGGCAGGCTCCATCGAGCTGTCCTGGGATCGCAACCCGGAGCCGGACCTCGCCGGCTATCGCGTCTACCGCGCCGTCCTCGGGGGCGCTTTTGAGAAGATCGCCGAACTGTCGCAAGTCCCCAGTTACTCGGATCGCGCCGTCGAAAGCGGCAAGCAGTACCGCTACGTGATCAGGGCCTTCGACAAGTCGGCCAACGAGAGCGGCCAGTCCGCGGTAGTCGAGGCGACCGTGCCGTGATACCGGGCGGGTGCCTAACCGTTTTGGGG
>PMTT01000920.1:0-556 GCA_003167275.1 Bryobacterales bacterium
TGGCATTGGCGCTGGGCGGCGGCGAAGTCACCATGGAGGAACTCGCCGGACTCTATGGGATGCTTGCAAATCAAGGCGTGCTGCAGCCCATTCGAGTGACTCCGTTTCAGTCACGAAAGCCGCAGGAAGGCGCGCGGATGCTCAGCCCGGAAGCCGCGTTCATCACGCTCGACATGCTGCGCCGCAATCCGCGCCCCGATGAAGACGGCACGCTGCCGGTCCGCAGCCGCTGGCCCGTCGCGTGGAAGACCGGCACATCGTGGGGCTTTCGCGATGCGTGGTCGGCGGGTGTGGTGGGTCCATACGTGCTCGTGGTCTGGATTGGGGACTTTTCGGGCCGAGGCAATCCCAGCTTCGTCGGAGTGGATGCGGCCGCGCCGTTGTTCTTTCGCATCGCCGATGCCTTGAATCTCGCTCGCGCCAGGGAACCGGTGCCGGAACTGAAGCCGCCACCGGGTGTCAGTCGAGTCACGGTCTGCGCCGAGAGCGGCGAGTTGCCCAACGTCTGGTGTCCGCATACCGTTCAGACCTGGTACATCCCCGGCAAGTCTCCGAT
>PMTT01000920.1:639-13112 GCA_003167275.1 Bryobacterales bacterium
CCCGATGGCGTCATCGCGCTGGAGGCCAGCGCCGCGGCGGATGTCGGGAACCTGTTCTGGTTCGACGGTGGCGCATTGATTGGGAAGCTCCCGGTGAGCGCAGGCGCGCTGGCATGGCGTCCCACCGCGGATGGCGCGCATTTGATTCGAGTGATCGACGACCATGGCCGAATGGCCGAACGAGATGTTCAAGTGCAGTTCGCTAACTGAGACAGAAGAGAAGGCGTTAGGGCCACGAATGAACGCGAACACGAATAAGAAAAGAGCAAGTGCTGGTCTTATTCGTGTTCATTCGTGTTTATTCGTGGCCCTATCGTTTTTGGGCGGCCCTTCGACGTACCGGTCATGGCTTCCGGTCGTCGCAGGAAGGCGCCGGAGGATGAACCTCTATCATCGGAAACAGTCCGTCCGGAACGGGGACGCGGCGTATAGTGGGCGATGCGCCGGAAAGCCGTAGAACGTTCGTCAGCGGCACCGCGCACGGCTGCGGCCGCTGTGTCCTGACCACGGTATGCACCGAGCTGTTGCGGTTCACGAAGCCAAGCGGGGCTCTTCCGCCATTCGAAATTAACGTCCTCGGGCTGCCGGTCGACGCTGGGGATTTGAGGAACGGAAACAACTTCCACTTCAAAGGCTTCGGGGACTGTTCCGAGGGAATGAACCGATATGCCCGGGCGGGCGGGGCCGCGTTCTTGCCGGGCGCGGCCGACACTCCCCATTGATCGGGTTTGCTCTGCCAGAATTCCGCCGCCTGATCGGCACTCGGGCTCCCAGGCACCGCCGCGGCGGGCGGCTTTTCCGATTGCTGGTCTGGCCCGAGCGCGGGAGGCGTCTGGGCGCACAGGAGAGCGCCGAGGAATGGAACGACCATCAAGTAACGCATAGTTCCTCCAACCGTAATCTTAGTCCTATTTGCGAGGTCGGGCACGGTTCTTTTCCGATCTGGCGGGCCAGCAAACTCAGACCCTCGGATCTGTTTTGGGACAGATCTGTCCGCGCCAACAACTGCTAACCTTTTTGGGTTCAACGACGCGAGTCCGATTTTGGGACAGATCTGCCCGGTTCGCCGGCTCGCTCCGGCTGACAGACGACGAAAGACGAGCGTCTGTCCTACTCGAAAACAGGCGTTATATTGGGATAAGCTCACTTGCATCCCGATCACCATGGATCGCGCCTTTCTCAAGGGTCACCTCGAAATCGACTTTCCCACAAAGAAATTCGACTCCCTGGGTGAGTTGCTCCTTCGCGCCACCCGTCTCTTCTTCTCCGCACTTCCGTTTCTGGCCGCAGTCACGCTGATCGTCTACCTTCCTGCCAAACTGGCGCTCCAGTCCACCCTGTATGCGCTGGATGTCCCCAGCGACGGAGTCCTTTCACTCCTCTTGATGGATTTTTTCGACCTGATCCTGAGCGCCCTGGTGATCCCCGCAATCGTCTATGGGCTGGTCGCGAAATGCCGCGCCGGCAAGACACCCCCGGTCACGGAGGCGCTCCGCTGGGGCCGCCGCCAGTGGGGCAAAACCCTGTGGAATAAGGTCAAGGTCGAGATCACCATCGCACTCTGGACACTCTTCCTGGTTATTCCGGGGGTGGTGGCCATGATCAAGCTGATCTTTACGGATGTCATTATCGCCATTGAGGCCGACCGCGAATCCGCCCCACTCCAGCGTAGCCGCGACCTGAGCGAGGGACACCGTTGGCGGATCTTCGTCGCGCTCCTGCCGGCCCTGCCGATCAGCCTGGCCCACACCTACGCCGCTCTCCGCACGTTGCAGTACGCCCCGGTGGCCATGGTTCCCGTGGACGGCCTGTTCGCAGTGCTCGATCAGTGGATGTTGGTCGTCATCCTCCTGATCTATCTGGGACTGAAAGCGCCATTGGAGCCTGCCGTCAGGAAGCGAAAGGCGGCCTGATGAGTCAAGAAGTAACTCCTGCCGCCGTTCTCGCCAGCGCCAGTGCCCCCAACACTCCGGCGCGCGAACCTAACTGTGGAGGCGCCACGAAGCTCTCCCCCTGTTCGGTAATCTCCGGCGCCTGGATGTACCCGTTGAGAATCCGCGCCAGATCCTCGCGGATCATCGGGAAAAGCTGCGTCTGCTGCATCACCCCACCGCCCAACAGGATCCGTTGCGGCGACAGCGTGCACACCCAGTTGGCCAGGCCGAGCGCCAGGTAGCACGCTTCCAGGGTCCACGCCCGGTGGCTCATGGGCAAGTCGCGCCCCGGCACTCCCCACCGGGCTTCCATCGCTGGACCGGACGCGAGTCCTTCGAGGCAATCGACGTGGTACGGGCATCCTCCTGGGTAAGGATCTCGCGACAGGTCATGCGGAACGCGGATGTGTCCCATTTCCGGGTGCGTCAGGCCGTGCAGGATCCGACCATGAACCATGGCGCCGCCGCCGATGCCGGTGCCTACCGTCAGATACAGGAAATCCGACAAGCTTTGCGCGGCGCCCCATCGCGCCTCGCCCAGAGCGGCGCCGTTGACATCGGTGTCGAAGCCCACGGGAACCTCCAGGGCTTTCCGAACCGCCCCCGCGATATCGAAGTTCCTCCAACCCTCTTTGGGCGTGGACGTGATGTAGCCGAACGTGGGTGATTCGGGGTGGAGATCGATCGGCCCGAACGACGCAATGCCAACGGCCCGCAAGCTCACTCCGGCGCGCGCTCGAAAGAAGTCGATGGCCGCCTGGATGGTGGCTTGGGGCGAAGTGGTTGGAAACTGGACGGTCTCGAGATCCTCGGGTCCCGTCCCGACGCCGCACACGAACTTCGTGCCGCCCGCTTCGATGGCGCCGAAGAGGTTCATTCGCTGCGCTCCGCGGTGCCAGCCCACTTGTAAACCGTGGCACAGGCATTCTTGCCTGTGTTGGTTTTTCTTGCCCCGAAAACCAACATAGGCAAGAATGCCTGTGCCACGGGGTTTTCATACCGATCCTTGCCCGGCGCTGGCTGCCCTACACCGTGCATAGCTCGACCGCCTGGCGAAGCGAGGTGATGGGGTCCTTCGCCGGCACGAACTCGTGCGCAAAGTAGCCCTGAAAATCCAGGTCGGCAATGGCCTTCGCGACGGTGCGCCATTGCAATTCCTGGGTATCGTCCAACTCGTGCCGGCCGGGCACTCCGCCTGTATGGAAGTGGCCGATATATTGGATATTCTGGCGAATCGTCCGAAGGACATCCCCTTCCATGATCTGCATGTGGTAGATGTCGTAGAGCAGCTTCACCCGCGGCGAATCCACTCCCTTCATCACCTCCACTCCCCAAGCCGAGTGGTCGCACTGATAATCCTTGTGATCCACCTTGCTGTTCAGCAGCTCCAGGCAGATGGTGACGCCGGCATCCTCGGCCATCTTCTTCACACGTCGCAGGCCGATGATGCAGTTGTCCTTGCCCTCTTCGTCGGAAAGGCCGCGCCGGTTGCCCGAAAAGGCGATGACGTTCGGGGCTTTCGCCTCGGCGGCCAGCTTGATCCTCTCCTGCAGTTCCTTTTCGAGGCGGTCGTGGTTCTCCTTGCGGTTGAAGCCGTTCGGAATCGACGCCTTCCCCTGCGTCATGGCGGGCACTAGTCCGTACCTGCGCAAGGTGGGCCAGTCCTCGGGTTCCACCAGATCGATGCCGCTCAGGCCCATTTCGGCGCCCTGTCGGCAAAGATCGTCAATCGAGATCTTGGAATAGCACCAGCGGGCGGCCGATTGCTTCAAGCGTCCGGCGGGCGCAGCCGACGCCCTCGTTTCCGTAGCGGCCAGCGCCAGCCCGGTTGTCATCATCAACGCCGATCGTCGTGTCATGAACAGTCATGTTATCCCAATAGCGGCCGGTTGAACATCCCGGCGGATGGAAGACCACGACTTTGAGCCCCCTACTTTCCGAAATAACTCCGCACCGGGGGCGGCGGCGTATCCTTCCGAATCGCGCGCCACAGGATATCGTTCAACTGGTCGTCGTCGTTCTCGTCGGCTTCCTCGAACTTCATCCGGTTGGATGCCGCCGCGCCCGGCGCCGTGGGCGGATTCTTGTCTTCCATCGAGATTCGAGGCTTCTCGGCGGCATACGGGGCTGGGTCGGGCGTCGTGCGGAAGGACGCAGTCATGAGCCGCGCGCTGGCATCGAACTGCGTCATGGGATGCATTCCCAGCAGAACTTCGATGGTGCGCAGCATCGAGGTGGTGTTGTACATGGTGCCGTCCACATAGTGGCGCTTGGTGTAAGACGAAATCAGGAACGCGGGCGACCGGTGCGAATCCACATGGTCCGGGCCGTTCTGCGCGTCGTCTTCCAGTACGAAGATCGCGGTGCTGCTCCAGAAGCGCGACTTCGAAACCGCCTCCACAATCATCCCGAGCGCATAATCGTTATCGGCCGCGGAGGAAAGCGGCGCGGTCTTGCCGGCCGCAGTCCCGTTGGTATGATCGTTCCCGAGGCGCATCACCGAGAGCCGCGGCATCTCGCCGGTCTTCTCATCCTCCGCCAGTTGGCTGATGAAGACCTTGGCCCGTTCCACATCCGGGTACGCCAGGTCGAATCCGCGATAGAGACGGTTAGTCACTTTGGACAGCACCGGGTCGCGGACACCAGTCATCTGCTCCTGTCCGGCCGGCGCAGCTTCCCTCTTGTTGTTCACCATGTAGCCGAAGTTTCGAATCGAAAGGCCGGCGGCATTGGCGTTGGTCCACAGGTATCCGGCGGGAGGCAGTGAGGCCGGGTCCTGCTCCTCAAAGTCATAGGTCTTGCGCCGGCCGGCATACTCGGTCGGCCACATCTTCTGCACATAATCCGGCGCAATCCCCGCGGTGGTCCAATTGTGACCGTCGGCGCTCACGTCCGCATTGACGTAAAAGTTATCCAGCAACACGAATTCGCGGGCCAGCTTGTGGAGGTTGGGCGTGGTGTTTTCGCCGAACAGCACCAGCGACGGGTCGCCGTTGCCTTCCTTGATGTCACCCAGCACCTGGTCGTAGGTGCGATTCTCCCTCACGATGTAGATCACATGCTGGATGGGCGGCAGGGGGTTGGCGGCGTCCAGTTTGGCATCGCTGTAGGGCGAATTGGAAAGCGCCTTCGCAGTCCAGGCCTCCAGTTGTTCGTTGGTGAAGGGCTCGATCCAGGAGGCCGTGCCGGTCTGCATGTATCCCACGTATCCCGGCCTGATCCCCGGTTCGGCATGCACGCCGACTGCTCGCTTGGTGGGGTTCGGCCCGTCGAGGTTCGGGTAGGAGCGCAGGCCCTTGCCGTTCAGCACCACCAGCGTTCCCGAGGACAGCACGCGCACACCCGTGGGATACCAGCCGGTAGGAATGAATCCCTCCACCACGCTGCGGTCGCTCGACACATCCACCACCGCCGCCACGTTGCCGTCCGAGCAGGCCACGTAGAGCTTCTTGCCGTCGGGGCTCAGGGCCAGGGCCGAAGGCGTCATCCCCAGGGGTTGGCGCGCCGTCATAGAAAGGTTGATGTTCTCCACCACGCTCAATTCTTTTGCGGCGTTCACGGACACCGCATAGACGCTGTTGGTATTGGCCGCGGCCACGAACAGCCGCGCCACCCAGGTGGGTTCGCCGGGCGCCACTTCGCCGGGTCCGCCGTCCCGCCACAAGAGATCGGTGGGATGCGCGCCGATCCGCTGGATAGCCGTCTGGCTGCCAGTGGCCGTGTCGTATTGGCCGATGGAGCCATCGGCCCAGTGGCTCACGAAAAACGATTTGCCGTCGGGATGGAACAGAATGCGATACGGCCGTCTCCCGGTCTTGAACCGGTCGATGATCATTCCCGACTGCGGATTGACCACCGCCACGTCGTCCTTATAGAGTTCGGCCACATACAACAGGCGGCCGTCGGGCGAGAATGCCACGTCGCCGACAAAATCCTTATCCGTCTTGGTCGCTTGGGGCGTCACTTCGAAGGTGCGGGCGGGCGCCAGCGTTCCGCCGGCGAATGTGAACTCGAAGACCGAGGCGCGCGACCCGCCGCCCACATAGACTTTGTCGCTCTTGGGGGCGAAGGTCAATCCCAGCCAACCGTCGGGCGCAGGCGTCTTGCTGACGACGCGGCCGGAAGCGGTTTCGACCACGCTGATGCTGGGCGGGCGATAGCCGCAGTTGAGCACCAGGAGGTACTTGCCGTCCGGGGAGAGCGCCGTCGACATGGGCAACGTGTCGAGTGGCACTTGCTTGCCGGCGGGATCGAGACGCCAGCCGCTGCTGAGCAGGAAACCGCCGTTCGGCAGCGGTCCCACCTGTTCTCGGGGAGCGGGCTGCGAACTCAGCAGGGCCGCCAAAGAGATAAACGCGACGGCCAGAGCCACCCGCGTGCTCAAGGAACTCAGAGCAGATTTCATAAGGATAGTTTATTGTACCGGTCGAGGCTGGTGGGTGACGCGGCGATTACAAACGAGCGGGCCAACCGCAACCGAGCCGCGACCGTGAGGGAGCGGTGGCCGCGGCTGAACCGCGAAATCCCCAAAAGGTTATGCACGCTCCTTCTCCACCATTTCGCGGATGAATTCTTGCCGCAGAATTGGAGCAATCCGTCGCAAGAAACAATGTTGGGCAAGCTAAAGCATACCCTACGGAAAAGCGTCATCATTGAAAGGGGATGGCGCCTGGCGGCATTCCTGTGATGGAGAAAACGAATGAAACGGGTCTTGGTCTCTTTGTTTTTGAGCGCGGGGCTGTTGCGGCCGGCGGAACTTCCGGTCAAACAGGTGGTGCTGTACAAGCACGGCGTAGGCTTCTTCGAGCGCTCCGGGCGCCTGGGCGCGGGCGAATCGGCGCGCCTGGATTTCAANNATGGACCCGCTGAGCCACAAGCTGGCCGAGTTCCCCTTTCAGATCGCCGCGGGCCAGCCGTTGAGCGGCATGCTCGACCAACTGAAGGGCGCGCGGCTGGAGCTGAAATTCGGCAATGAAACCGTGACCGGCGCCATCGTCAATGGCCGGTTAGTGGCGGGAAGCGACAAGCAGCCGGAGCGCGAGCAACTGACTCTGATGTTGGACTCGGGCGAGTTGCGGACCGTGGACCTGAGCGCGGCCACCGGCATCCACTTCAACGATCCCCAGTTACAGCAGCAGTTCAAGGACTATCTCACAGCGATGGCGGCGGCGCGCTCGAAGGAGAAGCGCAGCGTGTACATCGATTCCACCGATGCGCGGGAGCGCGATGTGACGGCCAGTTACATGATCCCGTCGCCGGTGTGGAAGTCGAGCTACCGGCTGATTCTCGGGGCCAGCGGCCAGCCGGTGCTGGAGGGCTGGGCGATGGTGGACAATACCACCGGCGAGGATTGGACGAAGGTGCAGCTTTCGCTGGTGTCGGGGCGGCCGATCTCGTTTATCAGCCAACTCTATGCGCCCAAGTATGTCACCCGGCCCGAGGCGGAACTGGCAGACGATAATGCGGCGCGGCCGGTGGTGCATGAGGGCGGGTATGCCACCGGTTCGCTGGGCGGATTCGCCGCCGACGGTGAACACCTCGACAACAGACCAGTCAACGGCAGAATGGCAGCGCCGATGGCGATGGCCGCGCCCGCGCCACTTCCCACACGAGCCCCCATAGAGCAGTTTGCGAAGTTGCAGGCCGCTCCCAAAGTTGCCTTCAGCTCCATCGCTGCAACCGCCACCGGAGTAGACCTCGGCGAGCTATTCGAGTACCGCATCGCCCAGCCCGTCACGATCCGCAAGAACGAATCGGCCATGCTGCCGTTCCTGCAGCAGCCCATCGACGGGCGCAAGCTGCTGATCTATTCCGATCACACCTCCCAGCACCCGACCAACGCGGTCGAACTGACCAACAGCACTGGAAAAACACTGGATGGCGGCCCGATCACGGTCTACGACGGCGGCGCGTACGGCGGCGAAGCGCTCATGGAGACACTCAAGGCCAAGGACAAGCGATTGATCAGCTACGCCGTGGACCTGGGCACGCGTATCACCGAGGCCTTTGGCAGCAAGCAGGCGATGGTTCGGGAGTTCCACGCCAATCGCGGCATGATGACCATCAAATACGCCGCGGAAGAGACCCGAACATATACCGCCCGCAATGTGGACCAGAAAGCCAAGACGCTGATCATCGAGCACCCACTGCGGCAGGGATACACGCTCTTGAGCCAGAAGGCGAGCGAGAAGACGCCCACCCAGTACCGCTTCGAGATTCCGCTGGGAGCCGGCGCCACGCAGGAATTCCCGGTCAACGAGGAGCGCGTTTACGACCAGACGTACGCCGTCTCGAACCTGACCCCCGACGTGATCCTGAGCTACGTGAGCAACCGCAGCCTGAGCGACGCGGGGCGGCGCCAACTGCAGCGCATCGCCGACCAGAAGGCGCAGGTTGCCGAAAACGACCGCGCACTCCAGGATGTGGACCGCCAAACGCGCGATCTGACTTCGGACGAAGACCGCATCCGCCACAACATCGAGAGTTTAAACACGGTGAGCGGGCAACAGCAGCAGGTGCAGAACTACGCCCGCCAACTGGATGCCCATGAACAGCAACTAGCCCAACTGCGGGACCGCCAAGCCGAACTGCAAAAGAAGAAGGCGGCCCTGCAGAGCGAGTTGGATCGCCTGATCGAGGCCCTCACGTTCTGATTCCCGAAAGTCAGAACCTGTGAAGAAATACTCTAGCCACAGATAAACACCGATGAACACCGATAACGTTTTTTCTTATCCGTGTTCATCCGTGTTCATCCGTGGCTAATTCCTGGTCTTCCGATCGGAATCCGCCACCAGCACCCTTCGGAAAACCTTGCCCACTTCGGCGGCCGTCCAGGGCTTCGGAATGGCGTCGTCGAAGTTGAACTTGCGGAAATCCGCCATCACCGGCGCATCCGAGTAGCCGCTCGAGACGATCAGTTTCACGGAGGGGTCCATCTCCTTCAGTTTGGCCGCCGCCTCGATACCTCCCATTCCACCCCGGACAGTCAGATCCAGCAGGACGGCATCAAAACCACTACCCGAGGCTCTCGCACTCTCATAAAGAGCAATCGCCTCGGCTCCGTCCCCCGCTGCCCGGACTTCGTAGCCGAGGCTGACGAGAACCCGTTCTAACAGCTTCCGGATCGCCTCTTCGTCGTCCATCACCAGTAGCCGCTCCGTGCCGGTATGGGGAGCGGCAACCATCGGAGCCTCTGGCGCCGCAGTCTCGTGCGAAGCGGGCAGATCGATCGCAAAGACGGTTCCGTGGCCGGGCCTCGACGCCACCGAAATCCCGCCGCCGTGCTTGGCAATGATGGCGTAGGCGGTTGCCAGACCGAGTCCGCTCGCTCCCGGTTTGGTAGTGAAGTACGGGTCGAAAATTCTAGGCAGGACGTCGGCTGCTATTCCGCAACCGTAGTCCCGAATGGAAATCCTTACTCGATCGTCAGCGCCCGGAACGTCCCCCGCGACCGCGTTTTCCGCGTGAACCTCGATGATTCCGCCCTGTGGCATCGCCTGCCGCGCATTGAGGAGGATGTTATGCAGCACCTGGCCGATCTGGCCCGGGTCGACTTCGGCACTATGGAGATCCTCCGCAATCCGAACCTCCATGCTGGTCTGAGCCCCGGCGCGGGCTAATTCGACCGCATCCTTCACCAACTTGGCAACCGACACCAGGCGGCGGACCGGAGCGCCGCCTTTCGCGAAGGTCAGCAATTGAGACGACAGGAAGGCCCCGCGTTCGCAGGCACTCACGGTCTGATCCAGGATCGCCTGAACCGGCTCCTCCGGATCCAGCCGCATCTTGGCTATCTCAACATTCCCCAGGACCACGGTCAGGAAGTTGTTAAAGTCATGCGCAATGCCACCGGCCAACACGCCCAGCGATTCCAGCTTGCGCGCGCGCAGTAACTCCTCTTCGATCCGTTCGCGCTCGGTAATCTCAGCCCGCAGTTGCTCAGTCGACCGGTGCAGTTCCGCGGTGCGCTCCCGGACTCGAATCTCCAGCCGTTCGTTCAGAGCTTCGACATGGTTCTTGGCCGCCTGCAAATCGCTCACCAGGTCTTGATTCTCAAACTGCAAGCTCAAGGACGAGGCGATCGTGAGGTGGATTCGCCTGGTGGTGATCAACGTCGCAAGCGTAAAGATGGCCGCCAGCAGCCCCATGGCCAGGTGGGCTTGATCGCCCTGAAGTGCCAGGCGCACCGCGGGCCCGAGACCGGTTGGGACGATGAACGCCAGGAAGGTCTCGGGCCGTGGCGCCAGCAGAGAGGCGGCGCCCAGCATCATTCCGCCCAGCACGAAGACCAGAATCACCTGACTCCCCAGGGGAGCTTCCGGGTAGAGCAGAATACCGGCCGCGCCCCATCCTGTTCCGGCCAGACCCGCGCCAAGGGCGAACCAGGTGCCCCACCGGCGGGTCTCCACGCCCGATGGGGCCGCGCGCCTATAGCGCTGCGCCAAAGTGAATCTCGCCGCAGCTACCAGAAACATGTAGAGGCACCAACCCAGGATGAGGCGGTGCCGGACGACGCCCCACTGAAGGGCGCCCAGGATCGCCGTGGCGATTAGAGTGACAGCCACTCCCACGTTTGCGTTGCTGTAAAGCAGCCGAACCTGAGTCGCAAAGATCTCTTGTCTTCTGGAACCCAGGTGGGCGCTCGCTGGCCGCGGGGGTGAAGATGTTGGAGTCATGGAGGACGCAGGTTGTGCGATTGTCCCCGAAAGTACGATTCTACACCTCAGCAGCCCTCTTTTGTTCCTATAAGTTACATGTTTCCCTTGATTACCCGTCTACCGAAGTCTGGTGGCAATCCTGGCTGCCGCCGGCCTTTAGCCGGCCCGTGTTCGTAGCTCCCGATATTCCGGCTCGGCCTCGTGGGGCACGCGGTTCCGCCTGTCTCGCCCGCTTGCGGGCGATTCTTTGACACCTTTAAGCACCCTGACGCACGCGGGAAACCCGCCGCGACCGCCGCGACGTCTTACCATAGAAGCTATGAAAAGGCTGCTGATTACTCTGCTGCTGGCATCCATGTCGGGATTCGCGCAGCCCCCGGCCACCCAGCCGAAGTCTCCGCCGAAGAAGTCCGCCACCACTGTCGCGCCCGGCACCCGGTGGCCCATCGAAAGCATTTCGGTGGAAGGCAACCGCATCTACAAGACCGAGCAGGTGGTGACACTCTCTGGATTGAAGCTCGGCCAGGTGGCTGGGAAGCCGGAATTCGAAGCCGCTCGGGAACGCCTCCTGGCCAGCGGCGTGTTTGAAACCGTGGGGTATAAGTTCGTGCCTGGAGCACATCAAGGTTACGCGGCAACCTTGCAGGTGACCGAGGTTGAACAGGTATACCCGGTACTGTTCGAAGAATTGCACGTTTCCACGCTCGACCTGCAAAGTGTGTTGTCGGCCAAAGACCCGCTGTTTTCGCCGGAAAAGCTGGCCGCCACCCAGCCGGTTCTGGAACGCTACGTGAAATGGATCGAGGCATTCCTGGAGGAGAAGGGTGTCCCGGAGAAGATTACCGCCAGCGTGACGCCGGGCATCCCGGGCGATTACCAAATCGTGTTCCGCCCCGCTAGGGCCCTGCCCTCCGTCGCCCAGGTGAAGTTCGAGGGCAACAAAGTGGTGCCGCAGAACGTACTGCGGGAATCCGTTTCGGGCGTCGGGATCGGCGCGCCCTACACCGAAGACTCCTTCCGCCAGGTGTTAAACGCGGCGGTCCGGCCCACGTATGAAGCGAGGGGCCGCCTGCGCGTGTCGTTTCCCCAGATCCGCACTGAGCCCGACAAAGATGTGAAGGGCGTCGATGTCTTCGTGACCGTGGACGAGGGCGAAAGCTACGAATTAGGCAAGGTGACGATTGAGGGCACTAGCCCGATCGAGCCCGCGGTGCTGCTCAAGGCCGGTGACTTCAAGACCGGCGACGTGGCCAATTTCGACCGCGTGAATGAGGGCCTGGAACGCATCCGCCTGGCCTTGCGTCACGCCGGTTACATGCAGGCGAAGGTCACCATGGCCCGCAAGATCGACGACGAGAAGAAGGTGGCGGATGTGACTGTGCGCGTCGACGCCGGCCCTCAGTTCACCATGGCCAAGCTGACCCTGGTGGGCCTCGACCTGGACGGCGAAGCCGAGATGAGGCGCATCTGGTCGATCAAGGAAGGCAAGCCCTTCAACCCGGACTATCCCGAGTTGTTCCTGAAGCGGATCCGCGAGGATGGGATGTTCGACAACTTAGGCGAGACGAAGTCGGACTTCAAACTCAACGACCGCGACCACACCGCGGATGTCACCCTGACCTTCAAAGGCGCGACCCCGCAAGGCCGCCCCGGACGCCGTGGTGGCCGTGGGGGTCGGGGAGACGCGCAGTTCGGGAGTTAGGCGGAAGAAAAGGCTTTCACACCAAGAACACCAAGCACCACAAAGAACACCAAGAAAAACAAGAGAACCAAGTGATCCTCTTCTGTTCTTTGTGTTCTTTGTGTTCTTGGTGGTACTTGGTGTGCTTGGTGTGAAATCTTTTCTTCCGCGTTTCTTCCCCCCTAGCAGGCTGCGGAAAAA
>PMTT01000161.1 GCA_003167275.1 Bryobacterales bacterium
CCGAAATCCGTGATGGTCTTGGCATTGCGGCCGTCGGCGTCGGAGACCACCAGCTCCATCTTCATGGGGGTGGTCTGATTGTCCGCCAGCAACGCTTTGTACCGGGCCATGTCCTCCGGCGTCTTGGGATAATTCGCGCGCCACACGATCTTCTTGCCATCGCGCGAGAAGGTGGGGCCGCCATCGTACCCGATCGCGGACGTGATCTTCGTCTTGTGGGAGCCGTCGGCGCGCATGGTCCACAGATCCAGATCGCCCCCGGCTAACGAGGTGTAGACCAGCATGCCGGTCTTCCAGTTGACGGTGGTTTCCGCGTCGTAGCCCGGCGTGTCGGTGAGCCGCTTCTCAATCTTCCCGGTGTCGGTCGCCAGGAAGATGTCGTAACCCGCATAGACCGGCCACACATAGCCTCTACTGCGATCCGGCGGCGTCGGGCAGGCGTCCCCCGCCAGGTGGGTGGAGGAGTAGACGATGTGCTTGTTGTCCCCCAGGAAGTACCCGCAGGTGGTCTGGCCCTTGCCGGTGGAGACCAGGTGCTGGTCCGAGCCGTCGGCGTTCATGATGAAGATCTGGTCGCACCCGTAGGGCGGACGCGTGGTCATGAAGATGAGCCGCCTACCGTCCGGCGACCAATAGGCCTCCGCATTCTGACCGCCGTGCGTGAGCTGGCGGATGTCATTGAAATTGAACGTCTGCGCCGCGGCAGGGTTTGCCAATAAAGTCGCGACTAGCGCTGTAATCACGGCCGCAGCCGCCCCGACCGCCAATGTTAGTTTCTTCATAGCCTGAACCTGCCAGTATACTGTGGAGCGTGCCCCGGATTTCGATATTCCTTTTCGCCCTTCCGCTTCTTGCGGCGGCGCCGCCCGCCCGCTTCACCGAGCACACCATCGCCACCGACCTCAGAGGCGGCTACCAAGTCGTTGTTGCCGACCTCAACCATGACGGCAAGCCCGACCTGATCGCCCTCGCGAGCGGCATGACCGAGCTGGTCTGGTACGAGAATCCCGGCTGGCAGCGGCACATCCTCGCCTCGGGACTAGCGCACATGATCAACTGCACCACCATCGAAATGCCGGGCGACCCCATCCCGCAAATCGTGCTGGCCACCGAATTCGCCAACCAGGCCAAGAACAGTCTCGGAGTGGTCTCCGTGCTACGCCACCAGGGCGACCCGAGGGAACCGTGGACGGTCACCGAAATCGACCGACTCACGACCTCGCACCGCCTGCGCACCGCCGATCTAGATGGCAGTGGGAAGCGCGTGGTCCTCAACCAGCCGCTCACCGGCGCCAAGGCCGAGGCTCCCGACTACCGCGACCAGACGCCGCTCGTCTTCTACCGGCCGGGCGAATGGAAGCGCCAGCTTATCAGCACGGAGGATAGCGGCGTGGTGCACGGCATTTTCGTGCTGGATTGGGACGGCGACGGGCGCGACGCCATCCTCACGGCCAGCTTCACCGGCATCCATCTCCTGCGATTCGGCAAGGACGGCCGCTGGAGCCGCACGGAGATTGCCAAAGGCGACCCAGCCCCCTGGCCCAAATCGGGGTCGAGCGATATTGCCGTGGGGCGTCTCGGGAAGTCGCGATTCCTAGCCGCGATCGAGCCGTGGCATGGCAACCAGGTGGCGGTCTACCGGCAGCAGGGCGGGCGCTGGGAGCGCCAGGTGATCGACACCACGCTGGTGGATGGCCACACCATCGCCGTGGCCGACCTCAACCATGATGAGATCATCGCCGGTTACCGCGGCCGGGGCCGCAGCGTGTACCTCTACTATGCTGACGACGCCGCTGGCGATCACTGGACCCGCCAGATACTCGACGATGGCGGCATGGGCGCCGCCGCGTGCGCGGTAGCCGACCTCAGCGCCGATGGCCGCCCCGACATTGTCTGTATCGGCTCCGCCACTACCAATCTGAAGTGGTATGAGAACTTAGGGAGCGACGTTCCAAAGGGGGCGAAGCAAGGCCTCTAACGTCTTCAGGGTGCCCCTGGACTACTATACGAAAGGATTCTCCGCCCGGACGCCAAAGTATGCCTGCCCGGGATTCAGGTCTTCCGACCAGATGCGGGTGCATCCGGCGCGTTCGGCAGATGCCACCATCATTCCGTCGTAGAAGTGAAGTCCGTACGTGGCTCGGACCTCTACTGCACGCCGGACCATGGCCCAATCCGGAGTGATGACGGCTATCGGTGATAACGCGTCGAGGGCTCGCTTTACCGCAGCGGAATCCGCGGGTGGAGACTTCTTGTGCAGCAGAACTGCCGCGAACTCGGCCAATGTCTGCGTGGAGACTAGACACCCTCCGCCCAGTCCTTTCCGCACAAGGTCCCTCGCGATCCGTTGCTTCCGCGGATCGGTCGGGTCGTACGCGTAGACCAATACGTTAGAGTCGAGCAGATCAGTCGCGATCATAGAGGTCTGCACGCTTCCAGTCGTGTTTGCCGACCTGGAACTGCAACTCTTCGAAGCTCTGCTCCAGAATCTCGCGCTCCCTTTTCTTACGCCCGAACACGTCCTCGTCGGCGGAAAGTTTCTCCAGATAATCTCGGATCAAACCCGTGAGCGTCGTGTCGCGCTCTACGGCGAGCTTCCGGACTTTCCGCACAAGATCGTCGTTGAGCGACAGGGTGACGTTCATACCCACATAATAAGGGAAAACCTTATTATGGGTCAAGTTGGTTTGGCCTTGGATAGGGAAAGGAGTTAGCCGCCGATGAACGCAGGTGAACGCGGAACGCGGGATAAGGACTCCCAAAGGGACCAAGGCCCTAGACAAGGTTGTTGACATGAAAAACGGGTCGCACGATGATGCCACCGTGCGACCCAAATGTTGAAGTTGATGCTCGGAAGTTAGAAGATCCTCTGGTGTACGCGATCCACCGAGAACTCCTCGCCGGCGCTATGGCAGGCTGCGCAGCTCTCGCCCAGGACCGTCGTGTTGGCAAGGGCGTGGGAAGCGGTGGCCACGTCGTCGTGGCAACCCTGGCAGGCGGCGGAGATCGGAGCGGTGGTCTTGGTGAAGCCGCCGGGGCTGGCTACCATCGCCTTGGCGCCGACATTCTCTACCAGGTAGGTGCCGGTCATGTGGCACGTGGTGCAGTCGCGGAGGTCGCCCGGGAACCGGACGTCCTGGTAATTGGTGGTCCCCAGCACGTACGGGTTGGCCAGGGCATCGCCGCGGTGGATGCTGTGGATTTGGACGGGCATGTCCACGCTCTGGCCTGAAGTGCCATCCGTCAGGGCAGGATTGTGGCAGATGGTGCATTCCTGGGTGGCAGCGCGGGTACCGCCGTGGACGAATTCCATATTATTGTGGCAGGACTGGCACTTCGCAACGTCCACCACTGTGCGCCTCGGCGCCGTGGCGCTTTTGTCGACCGAGAAGTAGAACTCCACCGGCTTGGCGGCGTCCACCGCCGTCGTCGATTGCTGCGTGTTCGGCATCAGTGTGACGGTATTGGCGGCTTCGATGGAGATCGTATAGGAACCCGTCCCAGCGGCCGGGATCTTGTTGGTCATGGTGTAGACGTACACGCCATTGTTGCCCTGCAGCGTGGCGGGGGGCGTTTCGGAAACGCGGATTGCGCCCGGCCCAGTGTTGTAGTCGGTGTTCGGGCCGCCCAGAACGATGCGGATGGAGCTGATTTTGCTGATATCGACCGGCGCGCCGGCCTTGTTCTGCACGCTGAACGTGACCACGGGTTGGCTACCCGGCACAGCGTTGGTGACCTTCATCACCGCGGTAACCAGTCCGGGGAGCGACGTCGAGTTCATGGGGATCAAGTGGGCGCCGGAGACCGAAGCATCGAAATCGTGGATGGCGTCCGGAGTATGGCAGCCCTTGCACTGGTTGTCATCGGGCTCCGGCAGGTTGACGTGGTTCACGCCGGTGGCGAAATTCACGTCGTCATGGCAGGAACCGCATACCGCGCGGCTGGGATTGGTCTTATAGTTGGCGGCTTGCGTGGCGGCCGCGGAATGGCAGGTAGTGCAATTCCGGACGTCCTGCGGGAAGACGACTGTGGAGAAATCCGACCATGCACCGCGATGCCAAACGCGATACGGAGTCCCGGCTATGACGCTGGGCAGGCTCGATCCCATATGGATCTTGTGGACCATAACCTTCATATCCATGGTGAGCCCGGTATCCGGGTTGATGGTCTGGGGCGTGTGGCACATGATGCAGAGTTCCACTTCCAGGCGGGATCCGCCGTGGCCGATCAGCGGGTCATGGCACTGGTTGCATGCCGCGGTGGTCACCACCGAGCGTGTCACCTTCACAGGGGTACCATTCGGAACGAAGTTGAAGACGTCGTTGGAGGTCTCGCTCCATTCGTCGAAGGTGCCGAACTCGGCGAGATTGCGCTGCGCGGAGACGCCGATCGAGTGGGTCGCCGTGGAATCGAAGGTGGTGGGGGCCTTGGTTTTGAACGTGTAGGTATAGTCACCCACCGCATTGGTGGTGAACGTGCCACCGGAATCGTTGGCGGCCTGGACCTGCGAGGGGTTGCTATTCAACGTAGCAGCGGCGACGGAGGTGGTGTAGGACACGTACTGGGACTGACCGGCCGGGATGTACGCGGCGATGAAACTGAGGGAGACCGGACCCTTGGTGGCCACGCCCAACCGGTCCAGAGGGATGTTGTCAGAATCCACAATCGTGGCACGGACAGTGATGGTGCCGTCTTTCGCTATGGCGGCGCTTTGGATTTTCACCACAACACCGGTCTTCCCGAGGGAAGTAGTACTGCCATTGAGCCTGGCAGTGGCCGCAAAGTCCACGGTTGGTTTGACCCGGTGGTCGTCGGCGGATGCGATGTTGAATAAAACTACAGGGGCTAGGGCAAGTAGAGCACTAGCCAGGTACTTTCTCATGGATCGGTTCTCCTAATCAAATCAAGACTACAAGATCCTAAAATATAGAATATTACAGCAGGTTGCCATCCACAATGGTCCGGGCATGGGAGTGGAAGTGGTAAAACGCGGCAGGAATTGAGGTATTCCTTTACATTATGTGGTGGAAACGGACTAGTGGGGCGAGGAAGACGCTCGATATACCCGCAATCGGGGGTGGGCCTTTGGGCGGGTGAGTTGGGCGGTTTCGCGCAGTTGTGGGTGGAAAAGTGGGGGATCAAGCCGTGGGGCAGGTCGGTGACCTGCCCCACGGGTTTCTCCTTAGAACGACCACAAGACGCTGGTGTAGCCTGTGTGCGCGTGATAGTCCTGGTCGTATCCCAGAATGTGGAATTTTTCCCCATACCCATAGAACTGGTATCCCGCGTTCCAGCGGAATTTGGGCGTGATCCTGATCGAAAGCCGCGCCAGTGGCGATTGGTAGGTCAGCGGAAAGGTCTGCACCGAAGTGAGCAGCACTTGGAGGGGATCGGTCACCGTGGCAGGCACCGCCGTGGCGCGGCCGTCGCCCGTATCCTTTGTGATGCTGTATCCCAGGTACAGATCCGCGCGCTTCCCGATGCCCCAGCGGATTCCTAAATTGGCCCCGTGAATGTTGCTTACAAACTCCGAGGAGTCCCCCCTCTGCAAGGTGGACCGCCCCCCCACCGGCCCGGCGAAGAAGGCCAGGCCGTCCATGGTGTCCAGGTGCAGCTTGGTGTAGCTGGCATCGATCGAGAACCAGTCCTTGGGAGCCCACGACGCGTTGGCGCTGTACTGCCGGGAATGCGAGCTGAAGGTCGAAAACGAGAGCGGCGGATTCAAATCGTACACCTGCCGGTAGGTCGTCGAAAGCTGCAGCCGCTTCAAACGGTACTCCACACGGCCGTTGATCGCGTGATAGTTCTTGTCGCTGATGGGCGTCAGCGGATGGTAGGCCCGTGCCACTTCGCCGCCCAGGTTGATAGTCAGCGCGGCCACCGGCTTGATGCGGACTCCCGCCGTCCCCGAGTTGACGTGATTCGACACGTCGAACTGGAAGGCGCCAAATGAATTGGCAAAAGCCGGGACCGCGGAGCCATCGATCGTGCGAATATGCCGGTCGGAATAGTGGTATCCGCCGTAAAAGCCAATCCATTTCTTCACCCGGTAATTCACATCCGTGGAGTTGGTCAGGGTGAGGATCCCCAGGTATTGGAAATAGATAGTGGTGCCCAGGTTGGTGCTGGGGTTGACCTCGGAGTAACTGGAATTGCCGTCGATGCGGTTGCTCGAGATGGAGCTGTTATTGACCACGGTCAGGCGCTCGGTGGGGAACAGGCTGAGACTGAAGTCTCCTGCCAGGTCGGGCCGGTTCGCCTGGCCGCCGACCACGATCTGCCGGCTTCCGGCTCCCCCGAACTGGCTGATGCCCATGACCGATTCGTCCAGGGCGAAATCGCTGCGGCCGCTGGTATAGGTCACGCGCGCGTTCACCCCCCAGCGCTTCCGCCGCGTGAAGAGATTGCCCAGCCATCCCGAATTAGAGCCATGGATCGGGTTCGAGCGTTGGAACTGCTGCACCACGGTCTGGTCGATTGGCGTTCCGGCAGCGAAGACTCCCGCCGAAGTGAACGGCGTGTCGTCTTTGAAAAAATCCCAGCGGCGCAGCACCGTGAGCTTGAACCCGGCGAAGTCGGCGTCCGCCCCCAGCCGGTATTCGTTCCATTGGCGGCGGACATTGCTGAATACGGGGTAGGCCGAGCCGGCGGCGTCGAACTCCAGCGCGGTGGAGAGCGCCGGACCGTCCTCGGTGTCGCGGCTATATCCCAGGTTGAACCGGATCTTGGATTGGGGCAGCAGCACCAGGTTGTGGTCCTGGAGGCGGCGGGTGGTATCCATGAGGTGCTCTCCGCCAGCGACCGTCAGCCCCGGATTGTAATAGGCGTTCAGCCTCCAGGTCATGTCGTAGCGGTAGAGGTTGTTCTTCTGGATGCGCAGCACGGCGGCCTGGTAGTTGTCGTTACCCAACCCGATCGTGTTGAGCAGAATCTCATCGAACCAGCGGCCGTGACCGTCCTTCGAATTGATGGTGAAGTTGCTTCCCAGCAGGCGGAGGCCGTTGCCGATGTTATCCACGCTGCGGTACATCCCTTCATCGCCGCCCACGGACTTGAAGCGGTATCCGAATTCGAACGACTGGGTCACGTTGTAGTCGCCCATCGAATCGCCGCGAGGGGAGCCTGTCGTATCCGGGGTCGGCCCCACTACCTGCTGGGCGGCCAGAGTGCCCGCCGTTACCAGGAGTGCAGCGAGGAGTGCGACCTTTGTGGGGCAGGATGGTATCCTGCGCGCCGGTTGGCAACCGGCGCAAGGAGGCCATGCGCACACGTCAAAAGGCGGGTTACCAACCCGCCGCAGGTTGCCAACCTGCCCCACAAAGCGGCAGATCCGCCCCACCCGGGCGCGTGGCAATACAGGTCGGCTCTTCAAGAATGTGTTCAGCATCGTGGTTATCTCAGGAAAAACTGGTCGGAGTTCGATCCGTGTATGCGCACGTGGCAGGTGGTGCATCTTTGATACTTGGGATCCAGCAGATTGTGCCGCGACGTCTGCAGATCCACGCCCAAGCGGCGGGTTCCCTCCGCTCCGCCGTTGTGGCACTCCAGGCAAACCGTGAACACCACTGGCCTCCGCAGCAACTTGGCGTTCATCGAACCGTGCGGATTGTGGCAGGCCTCGCAGCCCTCCACCTGCACCGAAGGATGCTCGTAGACGAACGGCCCGCGCTTATCCACGTGGCACTTCAGGCAGGGCTCTTCGTTCCCCAGCGCCTGCTCCACCATTCGGGGACGCTGGCCCATGCTCCACGTGGCCGCGAATGCTCCGTGCGGGTTGTGGCAATCGGAACATTGCATGAAGCCCTCGTTCACGCGGTGCTTGGAGGGCATGTCGAATTGCGCGCGAATGGTGGCGTGGCAGGTGTAACAGAGCTCGTTCTGCTTTTTGGCCAAAAGATATTTGGGCGTCGGCGAATGGTGAATCGAGTGGCAGCTCGTGCAGGCCACGTCATTCAGGGTGTGCTCGGACCGCCGGATGTTGGCCCGCGCCAGATCGCGCGCATGGCAACCCAGGCAGTCTTCCAGCACCTGTTTCGGCTCCATGAGCGAGAATGCATGCGGGATGCTGGCCTTTCCGCCTCGCGCCGCTACATGCGCCTGGGCGGGCCCGTGGCAGCCTTCGCAGCCGGTGCGCTCCGCGGTTTCCTTTCCGGAAGCAATGCTCTTATAATGCGGATTCTTGTAGAAGTTGAGCCACACGTTCGGGTGGCAGGTCTTGCAGACTTCGCTTCCCGTGTAGCCGTTGGTGGCCGCGGGAGGCGAGGTCGCCTGTGGTACGGCGTTCTGGGGTTGCGCGTGCGCAACGCTGGTCAGCAGAATCAGGAGTGGAAGGGCTTGAACGCCCGCGCGTGCCATACTCAAAATGATACTGGAGCGCAGGACGGACTGAATCGAAATGGCGAGAGAATTTACGTTGGTTCCTCAGGCGGTTGCGCGCGTCGACACGCATTTGCGGCGAATTGTCACGGATCTTCCGGTTCCCGAGTCGCTCCCGCTCCTCGAAAAACTTTACGAATTTGAACCGCGCGCCATGCGAGGCCAACCGCCCGTGGTGTGGGACCGCGCGGAGGGGTTCCAGGTGTATGACGCCTGGGGGAACCAGTGGATCGACTGGTCATCCGGCGTGCTGATCGCCAACGCCGGGCACGGTCGCCGGGAGATCGCCGAGGCCATCGCCGCTCAGGCCCGGTCCCAGATGCTGATGAGTTTCTCGTTCGCCAACCAGCCGCGTGCGCGGTTGGTGGAGAAGCTCGTTTCGATCCTGCCCGATCCGCTGAAGAAGGTGTTTCTCTTCAGCGTCGGATCGGAGGCCGTGGAATGCGCTATCAAGCTCTGCCGCTCCTGGGGAGTGAAAAACGGGGGCCGTTCCAAGCATGTGATCGTCACCTACAACAACGCTTTTCACGGCCGCACGATGGGCGCCCAGCAGGCCGGCGGCATCCCGGAGCTGAAGTCCTGGATCGTGAATCTGGATCCCGGCTTCGTGCAGGTGCCCTTTCCGGATGGCTTTCGCACGCCCAACACGTCCTTCGAGACGTTCGAGAACGGCTTGCGGGAGCGGGGCATCGAACCGCAGAATGTGGCGGGCGTGATGCTGGAGACCTATCAGGGTGGAAGCGCCGCCTTCGCGCCGGTGCCCTATATGCAGGCGCTGCGCCAGTGGTGCACCGGGCACAAGGCGCTGTTGGTGTGCGATGAGATCCAGGCCGGCTTCGGCCGCACCGGCACCCTGTGGGGCTTCGAACAGTACGGGATAGTTCCCGATCTGGCGGTATTCGGCAAGGGTATTTCCGGTTCGCTGCCGCTTTCGGCGGTGGCCGGCCGGGCCGATGTGCTGGACGCGTATCCGCCTCTGAGCATGACTTCCAGCCATGCCGGCAATCCGGTCTGCTGCGCCGCCGCCCTGGCATCCATCGACTTGGTGCTCCAGGAGAACCTGGCCGACCGCGCGCGAGTCACCGGCGCTCTTCTGCACCAGAAACTCAGCGCCATGGCGTCGCGCTTCCCGCAGATCGGCAAGGTGGCGGGCAAAGGCCTGGTGGCGGGCCTCTCCTGCGTCAAGCCCGGCACGACGGAACCTAACTCCGACCTGGCATTTGACGTAGTCCAGCGGGCCATGGAGAAGGGCGTGCTCATGTTCGCGCCTGTGGGTTTCGGAATGGCCACGGTCAAGATTTCTCCTCCGCTGGTCATCACGGAAGAAGCGATTACGGAGAGTGTTGGGGTGCTGGAGGAGGCTTTCGGTGAGTCTGTTTGAGGGGCGGCCGTGGCGCAGACACGAGTGTCCGCGCCACGAGGCCCCAGGTGCTCATTGTCGGCGGAGGGATGATCGTCTTCGCTCAGATTCTGCCGTCCCTGTTCCATTTGCAGCGGCTGTCGCGCATCGGTGAAATCTCCGTCTGCGCTACGTCCTACGAAACCGTCCGACGCCTGGCCGACGAGCCTGCGTGGGCCCGCGCCTTCCCGGGCCAATCCTTTCGCTTGTATCCCGCCGATCCCGCCCCAGATCCCCAGCCCACCCTCTATCGCGAAATCATCGCCAGCCTGCCGCCACGCCAGATTGTGGTGGTCGCCGTCCCCGACCAACTTCACTACGAAGTGATCCTGGAGGCCCTTCGCCACCAGCAGCACGTCTGCGCCGTGAAGCCCCTGGTGTTGAAGCACAGCCAGGCCGAGGAGATCGCCCGGGAAGCCCGCAGCCGCGGTCTCCTGGTGGCCGTGGAGTACCACAAGCGCTTCGACGACCGCAGCCTGATGGCCCGCCGCGGCTACCGCGAAGGCCATTTCGGCGAATTCCGCCTGGGAAGCGCCTGCCTGCTCGAAAAGTGGTACTACCGCGCCTCCAACTTCCAAAACTGGATGACCGCGGAAAACTCCGATGCCTTCACCTACATCGGCTGTCACTATGTCGACCTGGTCCATTTCATCACCGGACTGCTGCCCGTCTCGGTCAGCGTGTATGGCATCCTGGACCGCTTCCCCAACTACAACCAGGGCTACCTGTGGACCGACGCCCGGGTGATCTGGAACAACGGCGCCTGCCTGAACGTCCAGAATGCCCTCGGCTTCCCCGACGACGCCCCCGGCACCAATACCCAGGGAATGACCCTCTACTGTCAGGGCGACTTCGAAGGCGGCCTGATCTCGCATTCCGATCAATACCGCGGCCTCAAGTACTGCTATACCAACCCGGTAACCTACCAGGAACCAAGCCCCGACTATTTCCAATACGTGGACCTGGGCGGCCCGGGCCTGGTGCCCATAGGCTACGGCTATCGCTCGATCGAGGCGATTGTCAACGCGGCCATCCGGGTGAATCTGGAAGGCCCAGCCGCGTTAGAGGAGATCGACCGCGCCGGCATCATCGCTACGCCCGCCAACAGCAGTTACAACGAGCGTGTGATCGAAGCCGCCCGGGAGTCCATCCTCAACGGCGGCCGTGAAGTCAAGTGCTAGAAAACCGGGGACTGACGGAACGTTTCCCGATTCTGACACCTGACTCCTCCTAATGATGGAACTGTCCGCTATCCAGCTTCGCATTCAGCCCCGGTTGGGACGCGAACCAGTCCAGATGACGGCGTATATCCTTAACGAGCATATCCGCCAGATCGCAGGTGAAGCCGTTACGTACCACAACCCGTTGAATGACGGTCTCCTGACGGTTGGCCGGCAGGCGGTAGGCAGGCACCTGCCATCCTCGATCCCGCAACCGGTCCGCCAGATCGTACAACGACCAATGCTGGTTCTCCTTCAGTTTCCACGCGAAGACCGGAAGATCCCGGCCGGTGCTGACTAACTCGAAGGGTCCCAGTGCGGCAATCTGCTCCGCCAGGTGGACGGCTACATTCTGGCAAGCCTGATGAATCGCCCGATAACCCGACTTACCGAGGCGAATCAGGTTGTAATACTGGGCGATTACCTGGCTGGCAGGCCGGGAGAAGTTGATCGCCAGTGTGGGCATGGTGCCGCCCAGGTAGTCGACATGGAAGATCAGTTCGGGGTGTAAGTCGGAAGCCTCGCGCCAGATGATCCACCCCACACCCGGGAATACCAATCCGTACTTGTGGCCCGACGCATTAATCGATTTGACTCGGGGCAGCCGGAAATCCCACCGAGTATTGGGATGCAGAAACGGAGCGACGAAGCCTCCACTGGCGCCATCCACATGAATCGGGATGTCGAGTCCGGTCTTTTCCTGCAAACGGTCGAGGGCGGCGCTCAGCGCCTCCACGTCTTCATAGTCGCCGGTATAGGTACTGCCCATCACAGCGATCACGCCGATGGTATTCTCGTCGCACAGGGCCGCGGCGCGCTCCGGATCCATGACAAATCCGTTGCCTTCCAGCGTCACGCACCGCTCCTCGACGTCCCAATAGCGGACGAACTTATGCCAGCAGACCTGCGTGTTCGTGCCCATGATAAGGTTGGGCCGGTCCGTTGGCTTGCCCGCCTTGCGCATCTTTTCCCGCCAACGCCACTTCAGCGCCAGACCTCCCAGCATACAAGCCTCGCTCGAACCGATGGTGGACGACCCCAGCGTGCCCTCGGGATCGGGTGAATTCCAAAGCTGGGCGAGCATGTGGACGCACCGCATCTCCAGTTCCGCCGTCTGCGGGTATTCGTCCTTGTCGATCATGTTCTTGTCGAACGTCTCGGACATCAGCTTGTGCGCTTCCGGCTCCATCCAGGTACCGCAAAAGGTGGCCAGGTTGAAGCGCGAGCTGCCATCCAGGATCAGTTCGTCGTGGATGAGGTGATAGGCGGTACCGGGCGGCATGCCCTCGTCTGGGATGGCGTGCCTGGGCGCCGGCCCTAGCAGCCACTGCCGGGCGTACATCGGTCTCATGACTTGTAATGCTTCATGTTTCGGATGGGTTGGATCGTGCATAACTGGACCGAATGTACCATGTTATGACCGACTGCCCCACCAAGCCACCAAACCGAGCCGCGACCGTGAGGGAGCGTTGCCCCAAGGCGGAAGCATCAGCCACGCCAAAACACTCCCTTACGGTCGTGGCTCGGTTGCGGCTGTTGCTGATTCAGCATGAGTTACCGAGCCGCGACCGGGGTACCCCTGTTAGGGGTCCGGGGCGGTGTTGACTGGTGAGGAATCTCCAAAATAGTTAAGCACCCACATGCGGCCTGCTACTTGACGACGAGCACGTTGCAGCGTACGGTGCTGGTCAGGTTGTGGGCCGTGCCACCCCAAAGATGCTCGTAGATCCGGGAATGTCCCGTGAAGCCGATCACCAGCAGATCGATCGCATTCTCCTGGACGAAATCGCCGATCATCTTGACGGCATGCCCCGGCACAATCACGGTCTCGATGTCCACGGAATGCATCGCCGCACGCGCCCGGCAATGTTCGGCAAGCTGCCCGAAGTAGCTGTCGGCCTGGTCCTTCGCCTCGCGAAGCTCGTCGATCACCTCCGCATGACGCGGGATCTCTTCTTCCACGCAGATCATGCGCAGGCGCCCGCCCAGCCTGGCCGCCAGTTGGACCGCCACGTCGAAGGCCATCCGCGCGCTGTCGGAGCCGTCATGTGCAATTAGAATCTGATCGAACATATCAATCCTTGGCCCCCGCACCGGCGCCTTCCAGCAAGGCAGGAGTAGACCGGATCACCGTCTCAGTCTTGGGCAGGAGGTGCCTGGGCATGAACCAGGCGTTGGCGATGGCTGTAGGCACCACCGCGCTGGCAATCACGGTCGCGACCAGGTAAGAATACTGCGCTTCACTGATGATCTGGTGATTGAGACCGAACAGAGCCGAGATGGTTCCAAACGTTAGTCCAGTCGACATCATGAGCGAGTAATACAGTCCCTGGTGCCCGGTGTGATTGAAGGCCCGCACGGTGGGAACTAACGGGACCATTTTGCCCACCATCTTGGCGGCGAGGAGCGCGAGAAAGGCGAGTGGCATGGCGATCAGCGCCGGCACGGAGACCAGCGATCCCGCACGGATGAAATAGAAAGGCGTGAGCAGTCCAAAGGTCAAGGTGCGCAGACGCCTGACCAGGATGTGATCCTTTCCGACGGTTCCCGCCAACACCATGCCGATGATGTAGGCAGGTAGTACGGCCTCGCTGCCGGCCCACGCGGCCAGTCCGCCCATCCCGAACAACAGGAAGAGAATGTACTTGGTTTCGAGCTCCGAGACGCGCCCACCGTATCTTTCAAAGAACCACGGAGTGACGAACGGCAGCGCCGCAAAAACGACGACGCTCGAGCCCACAAAGATTAGCGTCCGCATCGTAAATGGCGCGAAGATGAGCCCCAGCGCGATCACGGTCCCGAGATCGTTCACGAAGCAGGCGGCGAGGATGCCTTTGCCAAAGTCCGTGCGATTGAGACCGAATTCCAGCATGACGGCGTAGACCACCGCGACTGAGGTAGTAGACAGGGCAACTCCGGCCAGCCAACTTGAAGGGATGGACCACTTCAGCACATAGTGTGCGACCGCCGCAGCCCCCAGGAACGGTCCGAAGAAGCCGACCAGGCCAACACCCATGGCCTCCTTCCATTTCGTCCGGAATATCGCCGGATCGAGCTCCGCACCGGCCAGAAACGTGAGCACGATGGCGCCGGTGCCGGCCAGGAAGCTGACCCATGCGGACTTTGCGCCCAGCACCTCGGTTCCGATCAGTGCGCCGATGATGAGCTGTGCGACCGTACCGACGACGATTTCCGATAGTGCCGTCGATATCCTGAACCAGATTGACAGCATGGTGGCTACCAAGGCAAGCACCAGCCACAGCGCTGCGGAAAACCAGACCTGTTCCATCTCAGTCTCCGATGCTTAAACTATGCTGTCGAGGGATTCGGCGTGGAAGCCCCTACAGCAGACCTGCTATAGGAGTCATTGGCCGCTGGGAAGCGGCGGTTTGGCGAACTCCACCGCCTGATCAGAGAATACAGCAAAGAGCGGAACGCTGCAATAATATTCCAAGCAACCCCGGTTGCGGACGGAGCGGAGCCATCTGGCGTTCGTGCTGAGAAACGGGAGCGCTCCTGACGCGCGACCAGCCGCGTTGCCCCAACCGGCGCCATGAGTTATAGTCGAGCTTCGAATGCGAATAGGTGATGGAGCATCACCTCTAACCGTTCCGGGCCGCCGGTTCTGATAGCTCCTACCGTCTGGTAGGAGCTTTTCACTTTTGGGCAAAGTCCGCTTGTCATTCGCATCGCAAGACACAAGGAGTGATGTATGACGAAAATCGTTAGTGTTGTAGGCCGTGAGATTCTCGACTCTCGCGGCAATCCTACAGTCGAGGCCGAGGTTAGGCTCGATGGTGGCGCGGTCGGCGTTGCCGCCGTTCCTTCGGGCGCATCGACGGGTGAAAAGGAAGCCGTCGAGCTGCGCGATGGCGACAAGCAGCGGTACGGCGGCAAGGGGGTCACGAAAGCCGTCCACCACATTAGAAAGGAACTGGCCGCGGCCGTCGTGGGGCTGGATGCGACCAATCAGCGGGCGATCGACCAGGCGATGATCGACGCGGACGGGACTCCCAACAAGGCGAAGCTGGGAGCCAACGCGCTTCTTGCGGTGTCGATGGCCGCCGCGCGCGCCGGGGCCGCCGCTCACGCCCTGCCATTGTACCGATACCTTGGCGGCGCTAACGCCTGTACCCTTCCCGTGCCCTGCATGAACGTACTCAACGGCGGCAAGCACGCCGACAACACCGTCGATTTCCAGGAGTTTATGATCGCGCCGCACAACGCGCCATCGTTCGCAGAGGCCATCCGCATGGGCATGGAGACCTTCCACGCGCTCAAGCAGGTGCTGCGCGGCAAAGGATACAGCACCGCGGTGGGCGATGAGGGCGGTTTCGCTCCCGATTTGAAATCCAACGACGAAGCTGTCGAGCTGATCCTGGAAGCGATCGCGAAGGCCGGCTACAAACCTTCGACCGATATCTCGATCTGCCTCGATCCGGCCGCCAGTGAAATGTGGGACGACGGAAAGTACATGCTCTTCAAGTCCAGCAAGCAGGCGATCACCTCCGACGAACTCATCCAAATCTGGGAGTCGTGGGTAAAGCAGTATCCGATCATACTCCTGGAGGATGGAATGGGGGAAAACGATTGGGACGGCTGGCGGAATTTGACGGTTGCACTCGGGAGCAAAATCGAGCTGGTCGGAGACGATATCTTCTGCACGAATCCCCGGATCCTTCAACAGGGAATCGACAAAGGAATCGGCAATGCAATCCTCATCAAGTTGAATCAGATCGGTACGGTTACAGAGACGCTGGACACGATGGAACTGGCGGCTCGAAACGGCTACCGGTGCTTCGTCTCGCATAGATCGGGGGAAACGGAGGACACTTTCATCGCGGACCTGACGGTGGCGACGGGCGCCGGGCACATCAAGACCGGCTCGGGCTGCCGCAGCGAGCGAGTCGCGAAATTCAATCAGTTCCTTCGGATTGAGGAGCGCCTCGATGGGCACTCCCGTTTCGCCGGACGCGCCGCGTTCCGTCGATAGTCGCAGGTTTCCCACAACAACTGAGCAAAGCCGGCCTACCTGGCGGGATTGCCGCGCCGCTCCGCCGGAGCTCCGGCCCAGCGCTCCAGCACGTCGGCAAGCGCCGACATGCGCAGAGGTTTCGTGAGGTAGTCCGACATTCCGGCTTCCAGGCAAGCCGCCCGGTCTCCCTCCATCGCGCTCGCCGTCAGCGCCACCACGGGGACTTGTCGATCCGCGGGCCAAAGCTGTTTCAAGCGCCGCGTCGTCTCCAACCCGTCGATGCCCGGCAGTTGCCAGTCCATCAATACGAGGTCGAACTCTTGCCGCTCCGCCACCTGGATCGCTTCTGCCCCATCCTCGCTCATGCTCACGGTGCATCCCAGCTTCTCCAGCATGCGCTGGACCAGCTTCCGATTCACGACATTATCCTCCACCACCAGCACGCGCGCGCCAGCCGGCGTTCCGGACGCTTCGGAGCAGGGCTTCTCGGGAGCCTCAGCCTTCCCCGTCCCGGAGACGATCGCGAGCGGCACGGAAAGGACAAAGGTCGATCCGACCCCGCGCTCCGAATTGACTTCGATACGCCCACCCATCAACGCGGCCAGCTTCTGGCAGATGACCAGACCGAGGCCCGATCCCCCGCTCCTGGCGCCACCGCCGTTCGCCTGGGTGAAAGGCTGGAACAACCGGGACAGGTCGGCCTGCGAAATCCCGATGCCGGTGTCCTCCGTTTCATACCGCACCATAGCGCGGCCCTGACCGATCGGCGTGATGGACAAGCGCAGCGTGACGCCTCCACGGTCGGTGAACTTGACGGCATTGCTCAACATGTTCGCCATGATCTGCCGCAGGCGCAGGCCGTCGCCCATCACCCGGATGGGGGGACCGGACGGTTCTTCGAGGGTCAGCTTCAGTCCCTTTTCGACGATCCTGGCCCGGAAGAGGCGGACCACTTCGAGCAGTTCCACCGAGGGATCGAAAGGCTCGGCGCGCAGCAACATCTTGCCCGCTTCCACTCTGGCGAGATCCAGAATATCGTTGATGAGCTCCAGCAGTGCATGCCCGGATTGCCAGATGGTCTCGGCGTAATCGCGCTGTTCGACGGAAAGCGGCGTCCGTAGCATCAGCTCCGCCATCCCCAGCACTCCGTTCATGGGCGTCCGGATTTCGTGGCTCATATTGGCCAGGAATACCGATTTCGCACGGTTCGCGCTATCGGCCGTTACGCGAGCCTTGCGCAGGCGCATTTCCTCCCAGATCAGCAACCCCATCACGACCAGCAGCACCGCTAGTACGATCCGGAGTTGGCTTTCCTTCTTGCTCGACTCGATGTACTGGTAGACCGTCGAGGCTTGCCCGGAAGTGGCCAAACCCCAGTTCAGGGTGAGGGAGGCAAACCGGCCGTCAAGCGTCATGTCGCCGATCTTGTCGCGCAGCACACCGGCTGCCTGAACGGCGCCCGGATCGGTGCGTTCCGCTCCTACTCCGAACCAGACATCCGAATTCGGCAAAGCAGTCAGCGCGATCCTCTGCTTTTCACACGCTTGAGGTTTGGCCATGAGGATACCGTCGCCCATGCCCTCGGCCACTAGGGCGGCGTCCACCTCGCCCCGGCAGGCGGCCTCCAGGGCCATCTGCTGATTGGTGAAGACCACGAATTGCGCACCCGGCACCAGCCGGTCGGCCAATTTGGTGGGGATGGTTCCCGATCCGCGTGACACACGGAGCCCGGCCAACCGCGTGGGAATGGGGGAGCCTTCACGCGTCACCGCCCAATAGGTCAGCTTGAGATACGGATCGGTGATATGGATCGTGCGCGCGCGTGCCGGCAGTCTGCCGATGATGGGCCACAGATCCACCTTTTTCGCGGCAAAGGCGGCATCGGGGCCCTCCGGCGCCAGGACCCACTGCAGCTTGATTCCCGACCGGTCGGCGGCCACGTTGATGGCCTCGATGATGGCGCCCTTCGGACCGCCGTTCTCATCCAGCAACTGCGCGGGAGGAGCATACTGATAACCCATGCGGAAGACGCGATCGTGCGTACGGTCGCGGAAACGCCACCAGCCTGTGAGGCCGAGGCACACCATGACAGCGAGCACGACGGCGCGCGCCCACCATTTCGCCCCCCCGGATGGCGCCGGCCCCGGTGCGGAAAAATCCATCCTTCGATCATAGAGACGGGGGTGGGATCGGTAAATGACCCGTTTGGTTAACTGCCAGGACGAACCGAAAGATATCGTAGGGTATGCTTTAGCTTGCCCAGCCAAAAAACGGAACATCATTGAAGGGCTACCATTTGGGGATAATATGAAGATCTTGTCGGGATTTCCTCTTATGTCTGGGCAAGCTAAAGCATACCCTACGCTGCTCGCTCTGGTCCTCTCGGCGGTTGCCCTGTCCGCGGCCGACCGCGACGCGGGCGAGTGGGTGATTCGGAAGGGCGGGCGGGTGATGGTGAACGGCGGCCGCCAACCCATCGCCCGGCTCGCTGACCTGCCCCAGGGTGACGTGAGGATCACCGGAGTCGATCTCACCGGGACCGTCCTGGATCCCAAGGAACTCGAGCATCTGGCTGGCCTGTCCGAGGTCCACGAACTCTATCTCCCGGGCTCGGCCTTCACCCCGGGCGCGGGCAGCAAACTGGAGGGCAACGCTGAATTGAAGGTGATCGCGGGCATGACCAGCCTCGAGCGCCTCCAGTTTTCGCTGCACTTCCTTCCCTATTTCAATGTCACCGACGACGGGTTCGCGAACTTCAGCGGCTTGACCAACCTTAAGGAATTGCGCTGTACGCAATGCCGGATCGCCCGGCAGGGCCTCGCACCATTCGTGAACCTGGAATCGCTGGACATGAGCTACTCGATGTTCGGCGATGCCGCGATGGCCAGCCTTGCGGGAATGAAGAATCTCCGGCGGCTGTACCTGCGCGACACCAGCGTCACCGACGAGGGCCTGAAACAGATCCGCGGCCTCACCCGGCTCGAAGAGCTGGATCTCTACGGAGTCAAGGTGACCGATCGCGGCATGGCATCGCTCGCCGACCTGAAGCAGCTTCGCAAGCTGATTCTGCTGGGGGCGCCCATCACCGATGAGAGCGTTCCGATCCTCGCCTCGATGACCCACTTGCGCGAGTTGAACCTCTATCGCAGCCACATCACGAACTCCGGCCTCGCGAAGTTGGCGGCGCTCCACGACCTCAGCACCGTGGACCTGCGTTACAGCCGGGTGACGTCTACGGGCGTGGAAGCGCTGCGCGCGGCCGTTCCTACCTGCGAGATCGAATTCGCGGGAGTGCCGTCCGCATCCACCGGGGCTAAGGCGGCGCGTCCGAAAGGCTCCGGGGATAAGGCGCTCGGGGAGTGGGTCGCCTCGCTGGGCGGCAAGACCGTGTTCGTCCAGGGCCGATTGCGCGAGGTTTCGCTCGCCGCCACGCACATCGGTGATGCTCAGGTGGCGCCCCTCGCCGCGGCGGGGTCGCTGGAGAAACTAAATCTGGAAGCGACCGAAGTGGGCGATCTCGGCCTGCAGTCCCTCGCGCGCCTGAAAAGCCTGAAAGAGCTGAATCTCGGCTACACCACGGTTTCCGGCGCCGGTCTCGATCCGTTGGCGGCCCTGCCGAACCTCCGCGTGTTGAAACTGGCCGGCACGCAAGTCAAGGGTTCGGGGCTGGCGCATTTGCGGGGCTTGAAGTTCCTGATGGAACTGGACCTCAGCGCGTGTCCCATTTCGAACGAGGGCGTCGGGAGCATCGTCGCGCTCACGGGCCTGGAGCGCCTTTCGCTGAGCGGCTCCGATATCACCGACGCCGCCATCGAGGAGTTGGCCAACCTGCCGGTGCTGAAGGCGCTCGACCTCAACAGCACCGATATCGGCGACGCTGGGCTTCGCCAACTCGGCACAATGGTCAATCTGCGCGATCTGCGCCTCAGTTACGCCCGCTTCACCGACAAGGGCTTGAGCGCGTTGAAATCGCTGACCCGCTTGCAGCGTCTCGACCTGGTGCGCACGCGCACCGGGGCTCTCGGTATTGCCACCATCGCCACGTTGCGGAATCTGGAGGAGCTAAATCTGGACTACACGGCGGTGGATGCCAAGAGCTTCGCCTTGCTACACGGTATGCCGCAGTTACAAGAGCTTCATCTGGATTCCGCCGATATCGGCGACGAATCCATCGAGGTGCTCTCCTCCTTGCCTAATTTGCGCGAAGTGAATCTCTACCACACGCTGTTCACGGAGGCCGGTGTGGCGCGGCTGAAGCAGGCGCTGCCGAAGTGCCGGGTGATTTGGGATCGGGACTCGGCGCGGCCATTGCGCAGGAAGACATGACGGGACCAGGCAAATGTTGTGGGGCGGACCCCCTGGTCCGCGCGGGTCCCCCCGGACCCGCGTTTGGCACTGAACTCAACATCCGACCCGCGGCAAGAAGGCCGACGAGGGCGTCGGCCGCGGACCAGGGGGTCCGCCTCACGAAGCTAAGGAACATTGTTATACCGTGCTGGTTGGCGACCTTCACTCTCGCCTCGGTTGCTCTGGCGGCGGACCCCGCGTGGATCGAACAGGCGGGAGGCTCGGTGACTCGCGATGCCGCCGGAAAGATCGTCGCCGTGGACCTGCGTTCGAGCTGGGTCACCGATTCCGACATGCCACTCCTCGCCCGGATGACGGACCTTCAGCGGCTCGATCTCACGCTCACGCGCATCTCCGACCGCGGCCTGCGCGCGCTCAAGTCCGCGCCGGCGCTGGAGGATCTCAATCTGTGCTTCGCGGAGCAGATCACCGACGAAGGTGCCGCGGTGGTCAAAAACTGGCCGCATCTCAAGCGACTGAATCTGCGTGGGACCAAGATCACGGATTCGACCCTGGAGTTCCTTGCGGGCGTGCCGAGGCTCGAATGGCTGGACATCGGCTGGGCGCAGATCACCGATACCGGGTTGGAACACCTGTCCACGCTCACCAACCTGCGATGGCTGGCGATGGGCGGCAACAAGCTCACCGACACCGCGCTGCAGTTCCTCCGTACGATGCCGCAAATCGAGTATCTCGACCTGGGTGGCGCGCAGCGCACCGATTCCGGACTGTGGTCACTCGCGATCACGCGCACGGGCCTGCGGGCGGTGGGGTCGGTGACGGAGTTGCGTGAGCTCTCGTTGGCGGGGACTGTGGTGAATGCGCAGGGATTGCAGGAACTGAAGGCACTTGCGAAGCTGGAGCGATTGAATTTACAGGGATGCCGGCAGTTGCGCGACGATGCGGTGGGCGTGCTAGCGAGCTTCAAACAGCTTCGGGTGCTGGATGTGAAAGATAGCGGCATGACGGTGCAGGGCGTAGAGCGGCTTCGGGCTGCGCTGCCGGAATGTAGGGTGCTTGCTTAGGAGATCCTCCAGATCCTTGAAATTCCTCGACGTCCCTAGCCTGTTTCATGGTAGTCTTGATAATCTGCGATCTATTGACAACTTGTAAGCTAGTAGGTTATGATCTATCAAATAGTATTAAAATAATAGGCTATAACCTATGAAGAAGGCCCGCCTTGCCGCCCAATCCCGCGCTCACCTTGATGACCGCTTCAGGGAACTGGGACCGGTTGCGCTCTACACTCCACCCGTGCGCGGATGGATCAAAGCGGTCCGCGAGGCGCTCGGCATGACATCGGCGCAACTGGCGAGAAGGCTGGGGGTAAAGCAACCCTCCATCGTGGCTATTGAGCAATCTGAGGCGAAGGGAACCATCGAACTGGCGACGCTGCGGCGCGTGGCCGAAGCGCTCGACAGTACTCTAATCTATGCGCTCGTGCCCAACAAACTCCTGGAGACCGCCGTCCGTGACCGCGCGCGGGCATTTGTGCGCAGGCGCCGGGCGCCTGTCGAGCATTCGATGTTGCTCGAGGACCAGAACGTGAAGGCGAAGGATTCTGAAGGGCGACTCGATGAGATCATGCGCGAGACAAACCCCCGTCTGTTCTGGGACTAGCCCATGAGCGGTCTTTTCCAGGAGCCGGACAATGCGACGCCCCTCACACCGGAGGAGAGGCGTGAGCTGATCCCCGCGCATATCGCCTACCGCAGCGAGTTGAACGAAGCCGAGCAGGAAAACATCGCACGGGCGCAGGACTGGGCCCTCGCCCGCCGCCGCGATCTGCTGAGCGAGAAATTCATCAAGGACCTGCACCGGCGCATGCTCGGCGATGTGTGGCGCTGGGCCGGGAAATTCAGGACCAGCGAGCGCAATCTCGGGATCCCCTTCTACGAGATCCCCGCAGCCATACGCCAGTTGCTTGACGACACAAGGGCGTGGATCGAATACAAGAGCTATCCGCCTGATGAAATCGCCGTACGCTTCCATCACCGCCTTGTGCAGATTCATCCGTTCCCGAACGGTAACGGACGCCACTCCCGCCTGTTGACAGATCTCTTGGTGATGAGCTTGGGTGGAGAGCGGTTTTCATGGGGAAGCGCCAATCTGCAAGATGCCGGCGGTGTGCGTCACCGCTATATTACGGCCTTGCAAGCCGCCGACAATCATGACGTCGGTCCGTTGCTGGCATTCGCCCGTTCATAGATTCCCGCAGAGCCAGTTCAGGAGCACGGCGTTGGCCCTGTAACACGGGCATTCTTGCCTGTGTCGGTTTTTTTTGCGCCACTGCAGATCTCGTGCAGAAGAAAAAGCAACACAGGCAAGAATGCCAGGCAAGAGTGCCCCGTGCCACATCACGCAACGATCTCCCCCATCTTCTGGGACGCTGTGGGGAACTTTCCCAACCCGGCGCCCATGATCTCATCCGCCACCGTCAGGTACAGGTCGCCGACCGTCCCCATCACACGCGAGTGCACCCCAGTCTTAAGCTTGGGCAAATGTCCCGCCACGATCATCGCCAAGCCGCTGCACTTGTGCGGATTGGCCTCCGCATGTTCGTGGGCGTACAACAGGCAGCAATGGTCCAGGACCGTGCCGTCGCCTTCCGGAATCGATTTCAGCTTTCCCAGCAGGTACGCAAACTCCTCCACGTGCCACCGGGTGATGTCGCGGAGAATCCGCTGGCCGTCCACGCCGTCGCCGTTGGGCGCTTTGCCATCGGCGTGCGTGTAATCGTGATGCCGCGCGGCAGTCAGCCCCAGCCAGGGGAAGCGCGCCAAACCTTGGCCCTTCGTCAGCATGTAGGAAGCCACGCGCGTCTGCCGGGTCACCAGAGCCTGCGCAAGCAGATCGCTTTGCAGCTTCGCGATCTGCGGCCAATCCTTCATATCGCCGTCATAGTCGGGCGGGTCGAGCCGACGGTACTGGGTGGGCAACCCCTCGATGCCGCGCTCCACATCGCGGATCGCTGAGAGATGTTCCTCCACGCGCGCCGCGTCATCCTTGGGAACTTCCTTTTGGAGCGCCAGCGCGTCCTGGCGCACCGCGTCGAGAATGCTGCGCTTGCGTTTCACCCAGCCTTCTTCGCGAGCTCCGAAGAGGTAATCGAACAGCTTGTTCGGCAGCATCTGCGGCGGTAGAGGGCGGTCGTACCCGGCCCAACTCATATTGCGCTGAATGCTCTCGCCGAACGACTCCTGCGATACGCCGATCTGAATCGAGCTGAAGCGTGACTGCCGGCCGATCCTGGCCGCGATGGCCTGGTCGATCGAGGGCCCACCCGCGCCGTGGCCGGTGAACGGCGTGCAGGTGGTAACCCCGCTGATCGCTTTGTGGTGGCCGTTGCCGGGGCCGGAAACATTGGCCGCCTGGTTATCCAGACCGCTGAGCACATGAATGTCGTTGCGGAAGGGCGCTAGCGGCGTAAGGCACGGCGAGAAGTGAAAATCGGACCCAGTCTCCGTGGGAATCCAGTACCGCTCCGGAATGCCGTTGCCGTTGAACCAGAAGACGAAGCGGCTCTCGATGGGCGTTCCGAGGGTCTCGGCCGCCGCGGCGTAGGCCGTCCCGTGCGAGTTGAACATGCTGACCAGCGGCGGCAATCCGACCCGAATCGCACTGCCCGCCAGGGTAATGCCTTTCAGGAAACGCCTGCGCGACACTCTGGGGCGCTTAGTGATTACGTGCGGCACTGGCCTGTCCTCCTTCGGCCGGGACTTCTCTGGCCCGCGACATCGCGGCCATCATGGCCACCATCATATCCTGAAAGCGAAAGCCCGATTTTCGAAACTCTTCGAAGACTCCGCGAATCAGCGGCCGGTCGGCCGGCGTCTCCATGCGGCCCGCCACGTAGCGGAAATACTGCTTGACGATGCATTCCTGGCATTGCGGGCTGCCGGCCAACACAGCGCCCAGTTCCTTGGGCGAAGCGAACGCCGAGTTCGGAAGCCCGGCCACCTGTCCCTTCGTATCGAGGTCCACTTCCACCGTCGAGATCTTTCGTTTAGGCTCTTTGCTCTCTCCGACCACCTCGCCGAACGTCAGCGTCAGCCGGTCGCGCCGCTGGCCGATCGCGTCGAACTTCTCGAACCCGAAACCGATCGGGTCGATCAGGTCGTGGCAGCCCGCGCAAGTCCGGCTGGTGGTGTGCATCGAAAGCCGGTCCCGATTGCTCATGGGCTTCGCCTCGGTGACCGGCGGCAGATTGGTGTTCACACCCGGCGGCGGATCGGAGACGTGCTGGCACAGGAACTGTTCCCGCACAAACAGCCCGCGCGCGGTGGGTGAAGTGTCGTCGGGCTTAGCGGTCATGGCCAGAAACAGCGCCTGGCCGAGCAGTCCCGCGCGCTCCGACCCGGCGGGAAACGCAGTGCGCTCAAAGTCGGCCGCGGGCGGCTCCACTTTGTAGATCCGCGCCAGGTCGCCGTTCATGTAGCCGTATCCGGCGGTGAAGATCTGTGTGAAGTCGCGGCCGTTCCAGACCAGGTCGGAGACGAAACGCCGCGCTTCTTCCGTCATGGCGAGAGCCGTGCCGGCGTTGAACTGCGGGAATGCGCGCCGTTCCTTGGCGGCGGTCAAAGCGCGGTCGAACCGCAGCCACTCCGCAACAAACTCGTCGAGTGCCTCTTTCGCTCGGGGATCTTCGAGCATGTGGCGCGCGATTTTCTCCACTCCCTGTGGCGTATCGAACTCGCCGCGAGCGGCGGCGGCCAGCAGCGCGTCGTCCGGCATGCTGTCCCAAAGCGCGTAGGAAAGCCGGCTGGCGGCGGCATAAGGGCGCCACTTCGGGTTGCCGGTGTCTTCCAGACGGAACAGGAAGTTGGGCGATTGCAGCATCACCTCGACGCCGAGTTGGGCTCCAGCGAGAAAATCCTGCTCCTTCCGAAACAGTGACTCGTAGCGTTGCAGCTCGGCAGCCTCCAGGGGTCGGCGGAATGCCTTCAGGCCAAAGCTCCGGATGAACTCGGTGCGGCAAGAGGCTGAAGGCTGGCACGCCAGGAGCGCGGCCACGCCGGTGTTGGCGCCCTTCGAACCGGCATTCCGGAAAGCCCGCTTCGCGAGTTTCTCCGCCGCGGCGCTGTAGGCATCTTCGAGCAGCGGCGAAAGGTTCTGAGCCGCGTACTGGTTCTTGAAACCGTTGACGAAGTCCTCGGGCGGAAACTGGCTGGCCGGCAGACTGTTGTCGCCCAACAGATCGCGCACGGTGTGGTTGTACTGGCTATGGGTCAACCGGCGAAGTGCCACGGACACCCGCTCCATGCCTGCCCCCGATGCCACTTCTTCCCGATAGCGCAACGCCGCCGCCAGTTCGTCGCCCCGGAGCAGCACGAGCCGGTCAATCCAAGCGCGCAATGCCGTCTCCTGCGGACTGCCCGGCGGAATACGCTGCCCGCCGGCATGCGCCACGCGCGCAGTTGGCTTGCGAAGCAGTAGCGAATTTGCCGGATTGTGGGCATCGACCAACACGACCAGGGATTTCCCGAACGCGTCGATCCGGTTCGCGGCCGCGCCCGGCTCCGGGAATTGCAGGCGGGTAGCAGAGGCGACACCATCGGGATTGTGACAGTTGCGGCACCCCGCCTCCTCGAAGACGGGATAGACCGTCTTCGAAAAGGGATCCGTCTCCGCCGCAATCATCACGACCGCGAAGACGCCGAACACGCAGATGGGAAGCTTGGCCAAGCGTTTGTGTCCATTATATGTGTACCGGGGATGCGCTGGGTTGGTCCTGGTGCTGCTGGTGCTGGTGCTGGTGCTGGTGCTGGTGCTGGTGCTGGTGGGACAGGCGGTTCCGCCTGTCTCGCCCGCTTGCGGGCGATTTCTTCGCAAGTTCTCAGACTCAGGGAGCCGCTACACGCCAAATTCCCTCGGGCTCGCGTGGTGATACATTGGATATACGGAGTGTGCGAGATGCTCAAGAAACTTACGAAGCACGGAAACAGCCTGGCGCTGGTGATCGATCGTCCGATCCTGGACCTTTTGAAGATCGATCCCGACACGCCGCTCGATGTCAGTACCGACGGCAAGCAACTGATCATCACGCCGGCGAGGCCCTCCGGCCGGAGGAAGAAGTTTGAGGCAGCTCAAGAATGGGCGCATAAGCGGTATGGAAAGGCTTTCCAGGAGTTGGCTAAATGAGGACCGCGGACGAACCTGGAACCGGTGTTCCTATCGCTTGATGAAGTCTTGGAAATCCATGAGCAGCAGATCGAGCGGTACGGCGGATCTTCGGGGCTCCGGGATACTGCCGGGCTCGAATCCGCCGTAGCCACGCCGCAGGCGACCTTCGGCGGCGAATTCCTGCATGCCTCCATTCCGGCCATGGCGGCAGCGTACCTCTTTCATCTCTGCCAGAACCACGCGTTCATCGACGGCAACAAACGCGTGGGCGCAAATGCTGCGATCACATTCCTCCTGATGAACGACTGGGAGCCCACATTCGATGAGCAGGAGCTCGTGGACCTTGTTCTGTCGGTTGCCTCTGGAGTACTGCGCAAACCGGCGTTGATCGAGATCTTCGAGTCTCGTTCAAAGCCCCGCGAAGACGCATGATATGCGCTTCCACCAGGCTCTACCTTGTCACCATCGTCTGGATTGCGAGAGCATCAATTCTTCCGCATGGGAGGAGGCGCGGGAGGGCATCTGAAGGATAGGATGTCAGAAAGGCCTTTTTTCCAAAGTCGCTGCCGCCTGGCGTCCCAGTCTCTGGCGATCTTCTTGTCGGTTTTGTAACCTCGCCGGTCGCCGCATTGCACTTCGGCCCGCTCGTCGTAGAGCCAACTCAGGAAGCCCATCGGTTCGCTGTAGTCGCCTTTTTCAAGAACGCGTTTCACCAGAGTAATTCCCTCCTCCATCCTCGAGAGATCTCTGGCACGGACTGCCGGGCAGGAGGGCGAATCGATCAAGGGCCGCTTTGGATGGTGGAGGTGAGATTTGATAAGACCAAGATCGCGCCAAACCCGATCCGCATCGATAGCGGCAACCGCACATAACAGGTCGGGGTCGTTACCACGCTGAGCAAGCGCCTTGCGGTAGTAGCTTTCGGATTCATCCAGTTGGCCATTCGCATACAGCGCCCAGGCCAGGTTCTTGGAAGCCTCAGGATGGGTCCCGTCGAGTTCCAGCACCTTCTGATATGCCTGACGGGCGAGTGCGCACAAGGGACCTCCCTGGCCGCACCAAAAGTCCGCTGTGGTTCCAATTGCCAAATAGGCATCGATGAATCCTGGATCGATTGATACGGCCCGTTGAAAGTGACAAAGAGCCTCTTCAGTGCTGCCCTTTTCGTTCGCGCGCACTCCCAGCGCAAGCTCCGCCGCTGCGGACGTGCGGGCGTCTGGTTGCGCCGCGACAGAGCGAAGGCACAAGCAGAGGACCACAATCTTGGAATGGACTGATCGTATAGGTGCCACATCCTTTTGACTCTGTTTGACCAAACGAAGTTCCGCGCGGCGGCTGGAGTCGCAGCACAGGGGCACAGGGCTCGGGACCTTGATTCATCAGTGACGAGGGGGGGCCGTCCTGTATGACGATGCCACGCCGGCCTTTCATGGCGAGTCTGGCAGGCCCGCTTTGGCCAGTCACAGACTTTCGAACTTTATTTTGGACCCGTCATCCCCCGCAATATCATTCAGATACAGACATCCACCCCCCGCACTCACCCCTGGGACCCCCACCCCCTCACTGCTACCTTGGAATTAGCGCAGTCCCGCGCCAGTGAATCCTATGTCTCAGATGTTTACCGAAGAGCAAATGCACGCCGACTACCTCCAGTATGTGAATTCTCGGCCGCGCCCCGTCCCGAGCAGGACCGTGTCGTCGATACACGGCTTCAAATCCGGCTTCGATGCCGAAGAACAGTTCGTCTACGGCGAGGACCGCCTCGATTTCTTCCTCCTGCAAAAGGAGTACTTCGACCGCTTCCAGCCAGCCTCTCCCGAAGAGCGTTTCCAGGTCGACAACCTCATCCGCAGCGAATGGAGCCTGCGCCGCCTCTTCCGCGCCGAGACCCATCTCTGGGAGTACCACTCCACGCTCTCCAACCGCTCCAACGGCGTTCCCCTGGGCGAAGGCTTCCATCGCGCCAGTGAGGTCTTCATGCGAATGCAGCGCCGCATCGGCGCCTCCGAGCGAGCTTACGAGAAGGCCTATGGCGAACTCGGCCGCCTCCAGGGCATGCGGACATCCGCCTCCAACCCGGCCCTCAACTTCGCCGGCCTCCAGCCGCAACTGAATCTGCAACCATGCGCTCCGCAGCCGCTCCCATTCGAGCCGCAAGCGAAACCCGCAGCGCCACAACCCGCGGCGCAACCACTCCAACCCGATCCGCTACCACCGCAGCCTCCACAACCCGAAGCGCAACCTGCACAAACCCATATCGCCGCTGCCCCATTGGAACCGCCGGCCACGGTCCCTGCCCGCGCTGTAGGGTATGCTTTAGCTTGCCCAGCCACAATCAAAATTCCCGCTGCCGCAGCCGCTTCCGCCTCCGCCTCTGGAGCCCATACCACCTCGGCAGCCCCGGTGAATCAGCCCGGAACCGCCGCCGCAAACCCGACCGTCCCGCCATATAGCACGCGCTTCAGCCCTCCGCGTCCTCCGCGCGACGCTGATCCGGTCGCGCCGGGTGTCACCGCAAGCCTTCCGTTGATTGGGAACCACAGTTCCCCAACTCCAAACGCCTTAGGGTAGGATGCTGGACCAGGAGTCCGCCCCACCGGCAGTTCCACTGGCTATTGCGGCGGGATCGCGCCAGAATCTACGTATGCGCTTCCACCAGCTTTTCCTAGCGTTACTTCCTGCACTCGCCCTAGCCCAAAGCCCCTCCGGCAAGATCGTGATCCAGACCAGCACGCTTCTCGACGGCAAGGGCGGCGTCTTGAAGAACCAGCAAATCGTCATCGAGGGCTCGCGCATTCAATCCGTGTCAGCAGGCAAAGAGAAGCCTACTTACGACCTCCGGGGCCTCACCGTGATGCCGGGGTGGATCGACACCCACGTCCACATGAACTGGCACATGGACGCCAATCACAAGTCGGTGAGCGGCGGGGATAAGCCTGAAGATGCCGCGCTCTACACCGCCGGAGACGCATGGCTCACGCTGGAAGGCGGCTTTACCACCGTGCAGAGCGTCGGGGCGGCGATCGATGGCGTGGTGCGCGATCGGATTAATCAGGGAGTCTTGCCCGGACCGCGCATTCTGACCTCCCTGCGCCAGATCAATGCCGGCAGCGGGAACCCGGAGGCGCTGCGGGCGCTCGTCCAGCGCACCAAATCCGAAGGCGCCGACGTGATCAAACTGTTCGCCACCACGGGACTCGGCGCGGGCGGGAACCAGAGCATGACGGATGAGCAGATTCAGGCTGTGTGCAGCGAAGCGAAGGCGGTTGGGCTGCGCGCGGTGGTGCACGCCATCGGCGATGCCGGCGCCAAGGCGGCGGTCCTGGCGGGTTGCACGTCGATCGAGCACGGCACTTTTCTGGAGGATTCCACGCTGGACCTGATGGCCGAGCGCGGCACTTACTTCGATCCGAACCTCCTGGTGCTGCACAACTACCTGGACAACCGCGCCAGCTACACGTTCAACGAACAGTCGCTCGCCACGTTGGAGAAGGGGATTGCACCGACCATCGACGTGCTGCGCCGCGCCCGTGCCCACAAGGTGAAGGTGGTCTTCGGCACCGACGCGGTGGCCGGATCGCACGGACGCAACGCCGAGGAGTTCGTCTACCGCGTGAACGACGCGCACGACAAGCCAATGGACGCTCTGATCAGCGCCACTTCGCTCTCGGCGGAGTCGCTGGGTCTGGGTAAGGAGTTTGGGACCGTGGCGCCGGGCTTCGAAGCGGACCTGGTGGCCACCCAAGGCAACCCCCTGGAAGACATCACGGCCGTGCGCCGGGTGGTCTTCGTGATGAAGGGCGGCAAAGTCTACCGGCGGCAGTAGCGTGCTGTGCGCGATCAAGTCAAGCAGACGCGGCGATTTACCTCTATGCTGAAAGGATGGCGATAGGCGGACCGGTCCCAGAAGATAAGCCGGCGCACCGAAAGAGCCGGTTGGCGACGGGGCCGGAAACCAGCGAGTTTCTTCTGCACCTCAGCCACGATCTGCGGGCGTCGCTTCGCGCCATTCGCGTGAATGCTGAGATGCTCGTCAGAGAGTTGAAATCGGGCGAGACCGCCAACTGTGGACCACACCTGAACGTCATTGTGTCGGACACCGAAAGAATCGAGTCACTCGCGAACGGCCTGGCCAACTATGCCATCGCCTGTCAGATCGCCGAGGATTCTTTTGTGATCATTTCGGTGGAGACCTTGGTTCGCAAAGTGGTGGCCAGGCTGGCCCAGGAACTACGGGACAACAGCGCTGTGGTGACATACGGGGCCTTGCCGCGGATTCGTTGCGAGCCGGACCGGATCGGACACCTTTTCGAAAATCTGATTCGCAACGCCCTGGTTCACCGCCATTCGGCGGCTCCACGGATCCATATCGCCGCGGAGGGACAAGGCGACGGATGGCTGTTTAGCGTTCACGACAATGGCCCCGGTATCGAATCCGGATATCTGGAACGTGTTTTTGAGCCCTTCGAGCGTCTGCGCGGACAGCAAGCCGCGGGACCAGGTCTGGGCCTCGCGATTTGTTGGGAGATTGTGGCGCGGCACGGTGGCAGGATATGGGCCGAATCGGAGCCCGGACATGGCGCGACGTTCTTCTTCACGGTTCCTGGAGAGCCGCGGGCGTAACACTTTTCCCGGTGCTGTGTGCAATCCTCCGCTTCATTTGACACGGCACAGGTTCGGCGCATACAATGTGAGTACGTGCAGGATTAAGGATTCCTATGGCGCACATGATTCCCCAAGAACCGCGGACTAAGCGGATCAACCTCCGGGCAACGCCTTACCAGGAGAGATTGATTCGCGCCGGAGCCGTGCGGCGAGGCGAGAATCTGTCGGATTTCATTCTGGAAAGCGCCTGCACGAGAGCAGAGGAAGCAATCTCCGATCAAGTGCATTTCATCGCATCGGAGGCACAGTGGAAAGCCTTCACGAAGGCCCTCGATGCACCTCCGCGCGTCCTGCCTAAATTGAAGCGCCTTCTCTCGAAGCCCTCGCTTGCCGAAAGCCGGTGATGGTTTTCGAGTTCGTCATCGAAAAGCTCGGGGCCGTCCACGATGCGAGGGAGTTCGACTGCGGCCTCGAGTCCATGACGACGTGGATCAAGCGCTACGCGCTCGCAAGCAAACAAAGCGACATCACGCAAACCTACGTACTCCATCGGCAACAAGACAACCAAATCATCGGCTATTACGCCCTTTCAGCAGGAGATGTGAATCGGGAAGCGGCTCCCGAACGGATTGCGAAGGGAATGCCCAATTACCCCATTGGCGTGATCGTGCTTACGCGGCTGGCAATCGATACCCGCTTTCATGGCCGGGGGCTTGCGGCAACGCTGCTACTGGATGCATTTACCCGCGTGGAGCGGGCCGCCAATATCGTAGGCGTCCGCGCCTTGTTCGTCCACGCTATCAATGATAGGGCGCGCGAGTTCTACTTGCACCAAGGCTTTACTCCATCACCGATAGAGCCTCTGCACCTGATGCTTGCGATGAAGGATATACGAGCCACATTGAAGGCGCAGAAGACTTAAATGTCCCGCTCCGCAGCGGGCATGATCTTGAGTGGTCAGCTATCAGCCCTCTGAGGCGGATACCACAAGAGTCGAAGGCTGACTGCTGAGCCATCATCATGCGCCCGCTAGTCCAGTCTCCACCAGCAGTTCCTTGAGCATGAAGCCGATCCTCAGGAACTCGTCAAAATCGGGTGGCTTGATGATGTAGCGGCCGATCCCGTACTGCTCGACCCGGGCCCGCTCTCGTGGCGACCCGGAGGACGTTACAATCGCGACCGGCACTTGAGAAAATGCCCCGGTGGCGCGCATCGCCTGCAGTACTTCGACGCCATCGTTCTTCGGTAGGTTCAAGTCCAGCACGGCGAGATCGGGCGCGGAGGCGCCGGCATTCGTTTCCAGCCTGCTCAGGAAGGAAAGCGCTTCGGCTCCGTCCTCCAGCACGATCAGATCGCAATCGAGCTGCGCACTGGTGAGCGCTCGGCGCAACAGTTCCACGTCGGCTGCATTGTCTTCGATCAGCAGGATGCGCACTTTGCGGACGCCTGGTCGCTCATCAGTCATCGGTTTCCCCTTTGAAATGGGCTTGCTCGCCCGGCAGTGTGAAGAAGAAGGTGGCGCCGCGGCCCACCTCTGACTCGACCCAGATACGGCCGTGATATCGTTCGACTACGCGCTGGCAGATCGCCAGGCCGATTCCCGTCCCGGGAATCTTCTTGCCATGCAGGCGCTTGAAGATGCCGAATATTTTGGCGTGATATTGCGGATCGATTCCCATGCCATTGTCGGCCACGCGAAACCGAAACTGGCCGCCCTCCGCCTGGCAGGAGATACGGACTCGCGGTAGGCTATCGCCTCGATACTTGATCGCGTTGCCGATCAGGTTCTGAAAGAGCTGGACAAAATGGCCGCTGTAGCCCGAAATCACGGGCAGGTCGTCAGCGGCGATCTCCGCTCCGGTCTCCTCGGCCGAAACTTTGAGATTCTGCCGGACGCTGGCGAGCACGAGATTGAGATCGACTCTCTCAATGGGTTCGTCTGGCTCGCCTCCGACTTCGCTGTATGCCAACAGGTCGGCAAGCAGGCTCCGCATCCGCATGGCCGCGTCCACGATCGTGCCAACGAACATTTTCATGTCGCCATCGGGCGGGGCGGGCATCGCCCGGACCAGAAGCTGGACGTAAGTGGTGATCATGCGTAACGGCTCCTGAAGGTCGTGGCTGGCGGCGAAGGCGAAGCCGGCGAGGTCTTCGTTGGAGCGCGCCAGGCGTTCGTTCGACTTTCGGAGGTCGGCATTGATGCGGACCACCTCGGCCTCCGCGTTCTTGAGAGCGGTCAGGTCGGCGACGTCGGCCACCCAACCACTGACTGCGCCGTTGGGGTCGTAGGTGGGGACGTACACGGCACGAATCCATCGTGGACCGATCGAAGCGAAGTTGACCTGCTCCTCGTATTCCACCCGTTCACCGGCGAGGACCCGCTCGACGTGGGGCTTGATGGCGGCCAGCGCCTGGAGCCCGATGACATCCTCAATCGACCGGCCGGCGAAAGCTTGCGGGGTGGTCCCCAGCCACTCCGCGTAGCGGCGGCTGACCCAAATGTATTTCAGGTCCCGGCTGCAGTGCGTGACAGCGGGCGCCATGGTATCGGTGACCAATTGCAGTTGCTCCCGCGCCGAGCGCAATTCCTGTTCCGCGAGCCGCCGTTCGGTAATATCGCGGAAGATGAGCACCACCCCAACCAGATTGCCGCGGTGGTCGCGGATGGGAGCGGCGCTGTCATCGATGGGAACCTCGGCGCCATCGCGGGCGACCAGCGCGGTGTGGTTCGCGAGACCGACGACCGTACCTTCGCGCAAGGCGCGCGTGACGGGGTTCTCCACCGGAAGGCGGGTCTGCTCGTTCACCAGGTGCAGGACCTCATCCACCGGGCGGCCCGCGATTTCACTCTCGGCACAACGCATCAATTGGCAGGCCATCGGGTTCGCGAATACGACTTTTCCTACCGCATCGGTGGAGATCACCCCCTCGCCGATGCTGGCGAGAGTGGTTCTCAGCAAGTCGCGGGCGGACTGCGCCTCCGTGAGGGCGTTTTCGCGGGCCACCAGCGCCTGCCGGAGTTCCTGGTCGCGGAATTGAATCCCGGCCAGCATCGAGTTGAAGGCGTCCACCAGAACGCCCAATTCATCCCGCGACAGCTTTTGCGCGCGGATGCTATAGTCTCGCGTTTCGGAGACGGTCGCGGTGGTGCGCGCGAGCTCGGAAATCGGAGTGGCGATCAATTCCCGAAGATTCGACGAAAGCAGAAACGCCACGAAGCAGGAGGCCAGCAGAATCCCCAGGACGGTAGCGCCGTGGATCCTCATGCGCTCGTTGAGCTCGTCCAGATCGTACAGCAGCACGAATGTCCCAATCGGCCGGCGGGCCAGAACGATGGCTCGGGAGACGGTGATGTCGTGGGCGTTGAAGTGCACGCCGTCCGCATCTCCCGGCGGTGGGCAGTGGGCATCCACGTCCGGGCGCGAGTATTGGGCGAACGTCTGCCCGTCGGGTCGATACACGCAAGCGGTGACGACGTGCGCCCGCGCCCGCAAGGCGGTGAGGGTTTGCAGGGCGGACTCCGGATCCTCGAACAGGAGGGCCGCCGTGGTGTTGTCCGTTGTAATCTGAGCGAGCGCGGTGAGGTCGCGTTCCAGGTGCTGGCGATAGAGGATCGAGTCGGAAGCCACCAGGGCGAGGCCTGAGGTGGCGAGCGAGGCGGCAGTGACCGACATGATGATCACCATCAGCTTGCGTTTGATGGGCATGTCCGCGAAGGCTCGCGGATGGGGCGGCTCTTGAGACGAGCTATTTTTCAACGGACCTCGCCACGCTCAGCAGTTTGGAGCTGATTCTAAGCCCGGCTTTAGCAGCCGCGGACTGGTTGATGTCGAACCGCACGCGGCGGTTTTCCAGCATGAACGCGATCATACCCCCTTCGCGCAGAAACCTGGCTCCCTCGCCCACGGTGAGCACGCCGGGCCCCATGCCCGCCAACACTTTCGGAAGGTCCTTTTCCGATCCGCCGGCAAAGACGATCTGGCACGAAGCCGGCGTCTGGCGAACGATTCTTTGAATCTCGATCTTGCGGCCGTTGACACTCTCTCCTTCCACCGTGCGGTCCAGGGCCCGGCCGAAAGGGTCGTCGCCCAGGACGCATATGGAGAACGGCCCGTCAGCGGCGGCGAAAGCGGCCGGCGGCCATTCAATGAACCTGGTGAAGTTCAACAGGAAGGCGGCTTTCACCTCATACTCAAGGGGCGGTTGAACATCGGCCGCGGATCCACCGATTGAGGTGAGTACCAGGAGCAGGCACACGGGGAGCGCAGGATTCGGCCGCTGATTAAGCCGGCCGAAAGACCATTTGGCATGCGCTGCTTCCATGCTTCCGCTTGTTCGGATCATTTCATCCAGGTGATTTTCACGTAGCCGCTTCTCCGGATGCCGACCAGCGGGCCGGGATCGCCGGCGGCTTCCACATGCCAGGGCTGCATCAGGTTCCTTCCCACGAAAGACAGCTCCAATTCCCGGCTCACCCGCCAGGCGAGCCGCGCATCGCCCGTGGAATACGCCGCCACCTGCTGTTCCGGCAAGGCGCTGACATATCGATAAACCAAGTCCAGTTGCAGCTTTTTCGACAGGTCGAAGGCTGATTGGATGGTGACCTGGTGCTGCGGGCTGGATCCTTCGATAATCGGCCCGGTGCCCACATCACCGCTGTTGGGGGCTTTTTCCAGGTTCATATGCAGGTAGGAGTATGACCCGCGCAGCCGCCAGAAGGTCGTGGGCCTCCACTCGGGCGCTATTTCCACTCCCTTAGTGTTCCCGAGGAGACCGTTGCGAAACTGGGCCGGCAGCAATAGATGGGTGGGAGCCGGCGTAGTCTCGAGGAACGTCGGCCCTGCAAACTCCTCGTCGAAAAGATCGTGATAGTGGTTGTAGTACGAGGCCACGTCGACGTACACCTTCGGTCCGATCAGCCGGCGATACCCCAGTTCATAGCCGTTGAGCTGTTCCGGGGCGAAATTCTTGTTGGCGTTGAATCGCGCGAAGTAGGGCACGCCGCCGGCCGTGGTAGTGATGTATCCCGTAAGGTTAAAGTCCTCTTCGGCGCGGGATGGGGTTCGCAGGGCGTGCGTATAGGAGGCCCAGAAGGTCTGTCCTTCCGAGGGCGTCCACAGCAGGCGCACGCTTGGCTCCAGGCCAAAACCAGTGAAATTGGTGTGCAGCAGCTTGGTGCCGAGCGTCAAGGACAGGCGGCGATCCACCAGGCCGATCTCGTCCTGAAAGAATCCGGTCAAGAGTTGGTCGGTGCGTTGGACGGGATCGAACGTGAGACCGGACACCACCTCCGGGGCATTGCCGGCGCTGAAGCGCGCTCCCAGGCCCCAGGTAAGCTGCTGGCGGGCGATCCAACGGTGGCGCTGCAGGTAATCGATATCGAAGGTATCGCGGGTCTCGGCGAAATTCGCTTCATGGCGATTGGTCCGGTCGTAGTAGGCCTGGATTTGAATGTCGTTGCCGCCTCCGAGATCCCTGGTCCAGCGCGCCAGGAGGTTGCCACCGGAGAGGGCGGCATTGGCGTCTACGTTTTGGGAATACGGCGGAGTATAGCTGGTGGCCGTGACCCGCTCGCCGGCTGATTCGTCGTAGAGATCGCCCTGCACAGTGATGCTGTCGCGGGCATCCTTGTCCCAGTCGACGCGAAAGCCGGCCTGTGCGGCACGCCAATCGTCGAAGCTCTTGCCGTCCGGATGCTCCTCGGGACCTCTGGTGAAGCCCTTGCCATAGAATCGGTAGTTCAGATCTCGCCCGTTGCCTCCGCCGTAACGGAAGCTCCCAAACCCCTGCTCCTCGTTGCCGGTTCCGGCCGATGCCAGTGTTCCGTGCGTGTCCTTTGTATGCTTGGTGATGATGCTGATTACGCCATTCACGGCGTTCGGTCCCCAGATGGTGCCGCCCGGCCCGCGGATCACCTCGATCCGGTCGATGTCGTCCATCACCGTGTCCTGGACCTCCCAATAGGTGCCGGCGAAAAAGGTGGTGTAGACGGTTCGCCCATCGATCAGCACCAGCACGGAGCGTGACAGGCGGCTTCCAAAACCGCGAATCCCGATGGACCACTTGTTGCCATCGATGCGCGCCACCTCCACACCGGGCGCAAGTCGCAAGGCCTCCGGGATGCTGGTAGCGCCGGAACGGCGGATTTCGTCGCCTGTAATTACGTAGATCGCCGTAGGTGAGTGTGAAGCCTGCTCGGGAGTCTTGGACGGCGTAGTCACTTCGATTTTGGAGAGTTCTTCCAGGCTCAGAGACTTGAGCGCGGAGGTGGTGTCGGGCTGCTGGGTATTGGACGCCGGGGCTTGGGCGCCCGCCACAGGCGTGAATAGAGCGAGCAGGAGCAACACGGCCAAGTCCCTGACCGCGTGATGATTTGCGCTCGCCGGAAACCACTCCCTTACGGTCGTGGCTCGGAACCGAGCCGCGC
>PMTT01000043.1 GCA_003167275.1 Bryobacterales bacterium
GCGTGAATACGCCGCGCGACCCCCAACGCCGCGGCGGCACGGTGATTCTGGATGTAGAGAACGGCAAACAGGTGACCCGGGAACTGGCCCGCCGCGAGGTCCTGGTGGACTACCGTCCGGGCGCGGGGGTTCGCGTGGCGCCACATTTCTACACCACGGACGAGGAACTGGAGCACACGGTGGACGAAGTGCGGCGAGCGGTGGAAGTGTGCAGTAGGACAGACGATCGCCTTTCGTCGTCTGTCAGTCGGGCTTAGCGAACCACATCTCCCGCCGGTTCTCGTCAATCTCCTCGGCTGAGACCCAGGTCAGCCCAAAGGCCCTCGATGTTAATGAATGGCTTTTTCGTGCTTTCGGCGCGAAGGCGGGTGGCATGGTCCAGGATTTCCTGCTGCTTGTCGGCCGGTAGTACCCGGACGGCCTCTAGAATGGCCTGTTCGAGAGACATTTGGAAACCTCGACTTCATTATCCCCCTTCTCGCCGGTGGACGTAAACGCGGAATCCGCTACCCTCGGTAAGGGGTGACATGTCTGACGCCCCTCCTGGGGCTGACCCGTGTTCCAACACCGCTTGCGCCGTGGCTATTCTCTTCCGCTCTCCGGGCTAACGGCGTTCATTGAGAACGTCACATACGGGAACACTTCCGGAATATGCGAATCATAGTGCCCGTGGCGATTCCAGGTCCAGCCCACGCACGGATCGAGTACTTCCCCTTCGCGGCCGATCTTTTCAAACCGCGAACAGTCGATGCGCCAGATGTCGCCGTCCTTCGGCGGGAGTGACCGCCCGTCGGCGATCGGAGCCAGTCCCTTCCAGGGGAACGCAAGTTCCACGGTCCACCCCCGGTCAGTGTGGTCGCGGCGGTTGACCATACCGTCCACCTGCACAGCCGTGCGCAGACCGGGGAAGTCCCAGTCCAGGAAGCCCCATCGCTCACCACGCGGGTGAACATGGCCGCCAACGCCGTCCAAGACCATCGTCCGCTGAGTGGCGGGGTCGAACTCGGGACGGCCATAGTAAGGCGACCCCGGCTTCAAGATGTCCTTCCAAATCCAGAAGACTTCGTAGACCGTGTTCAGCGCGTTGATTTCGAATTCGTAGTAGGCATCCTGGCCGCCGATGAAAACCTCCACGTCATTCTCTTCATAGATGCGGGAATCGCGTTCGGTGAGGGTGCCCCAGACGTCATTCTCCTCCACCCAGCATCCAAAGTAGAGATAGTCATCGTCCCACAGCAACGCCACACGCGTGTCGAACCAGGCAGGCTCCCCGGTGACGATGTCCACGAAGGGCGTGGATTTCGGCGCCAACAGCCAGGAGGGCTCGTCGAGTTTGCCATCGATCGTGATTGGCCCCGCGGCACGATAGCACGTGTAGCGGGCGGGTTGTAGTTGGTAGTGCGGAAGTGGGTCGTACATCGTTATCAGCACGTGGCGCGGGCACTCGTGCCTGCCGCGTCGAGACTCATCTCGACGCTTCTCGCCTTGCATGGTAACCAGCCTGCTTGTGGTGGTTCCATGGCAAGAAAAACCAACACAGGCATGGATGCCCGTGTTACTGGCCGCCTCGCCCTCCAGTCCGCGCAGGGGGCGGTGGCGCCCCGGTCGTCTTCAGAGGCGCAAGACCACCGGCCTGGATCTGCTGATTGAAGGCGGGAACGTCCTTCTCCATCACGTCTTTATACTCCGTCTGCACGGCCTTCAACTGCCGCTCCAGGTCAAACACCAGACCGATCGCGGTCTCCGTGGGACCGTAGTCTCCCGACCCCGCCACGTCGCCTGCGCCCGTTCCAATCTCGCCGTTGAGCCAGATGAAATTCTGGTACAGGTTGTAGGCCGTCTGGAAATATTTGTCGTCGCTGAGCGCATCGGCGCGCGTGATCAGCTTGTACTCGACGTCCTTCAACTTCGCGTTGATCCCATCCAGCGCCTTCAGCAGATCGCCCTTGCCCTGGACCGTCTTCTGCTGGTCCTCGAGCTGCTTGCGCATCCACTCGATCTGGTTGGTCATGTCCGAAACCGCCGTGATGTCGTCGCGGACCTTGAGTTGCAACCGCACCGAGGACTGCAGGTCGGCGTCCGAACCGTGGCTGTCGGGCGTGCGCAGGATCTCGAGCGGCTGCGTGTAGCTTTGCCCATCGACCGTCAGCTTCACCGTGTATTTGCCGGGCGCGGCGATCGGCCCGACTTCGGCCTGCGCCAGTCCCCAGTGGGTGATCGGCCGGGAATCCACGTTCATGAAGCGCGGCTCCTCCCAGATGTGCGGATTCTCGTCCGGCGTCGTGCGCAGCGCCACCGAGCGCGGCGCTTCATAATGCATGTCCCAGTTCACGCGGTTGAGTCCCGGACGGCCCGTGCCGTTGGGCAACTTGCTCACCACCGTGCCGGCGGAATCCAGAATCTCGATGCTCACCGGGCCTTTCGGCGCGGCCTTGAGCCAGTAGCTCAACAGGGCGCGCCCGCCGCGGACCATGCGGTAAGCCGGGCGCGGCGCCACCAGTTTCACATCCGCCGCCGCAGAGGTCGGCTGTTCCATCACGCCCTGTTCCAGCGGCGTAATGTCTTCCATGATGAAGAAGCCGCGGCCGTAAGTGGAGAGCACCAGATCGTGGTACTGCTTCTGCACCACCACCCACGATACCGGAGCATGCGGCAGCGCGTTCTGCAAGGGCTTCCAGGTTCCTCCGTCGTTCAGCGTGTAATAAAGCGCGTTGCCGGTGCCCACGAACAGCATGCCCTTCTGATTGGGATTCTCGGCAATCACGCGCGCATAAGCCAGCGGACCGGTGGGGAGATTGCCGCTGATCTTGGTCCATGTCTTTCCCAAGTCAGTGGTCTTGTACACCCAGGGATCGCGATTGTCCATCAGGTGGAAATCCACGCAGATGTAAGCCGCGTTGGCATCGAAATGAGAGGGTTCGATCTTGGAGACCACGCCCCACGCCGGTAGCCCTTTGATGTTGGCGGTGACGTCGTTCCACTTCTTACCGGCGTCGTCGGTGTACCAGACTTTGCCGTCATTGGTGCCGGCCCAGATCATACCTCTCTTGGCTTCCGAAGGCGCGATGGAGAACACCACCTCGCCATAGAACTGGCCCAGATTATCGCCCACGATGCCTCCCGAAGGCGTGATGCGGCTGGGATCCTTCGTCGAAAGGTCGGGGCTCAACTCAGTCCAACTGACCCCGCCGTTGGTGGTCCGCAGGACCATCTGGCAGCCATAGTAAATGGCGTTGTGGTCAAACGGATCGATGGCCAGAGGCGCGGTCCAGTGGCAGCGGTACTTCACCTGGTTGGGCGCCGCGTCGAGAGTATGCAGCCACGGGCTCACCGACCGGGTGAGGTTGGTCTTGACGTCGTGGCGGGTCACTTCATTGCCATAACACGATGCCCACACAGTGTTGGTATCGGTAAGGTCGGGCAGGGTAAAGCCGGACTCGCAGCCCCCCAGGTTGTGTTCCCAGGCGCCCACGCCGCCTCCGCCACCGCGGCCTCCGCCGAAACCGCCCCCGCCTCGTCCTCCTCCGCCGCCCTGTCCGGGAACATTGGCGCCGGCTTCCTGCGTCGTGCTGAGACCGCGCATGGTGCCATCGTCCTGCATGTTGCCATAAATATGGTAGGGGACGTCCTGGTCCACCGCGACGTGGTACATCTGCCCGATCGGAAGGGTGACCCGATTGGAGGTGGTGCCGTGGTCGGTAGTCATAAACATGCCGCCATCGTGCGTCACCAGGATGCGTTTGCCGTCCGGGTCCATCCAGATGTCGTGCGTGTCGCCGCCCCAACCCACGGTCCGGAACGACTTGCCGCCGTCGGTGGACAGCCAGAAGCTGCTATCGGCCACCAGCACTTCATCGGGATTTGCGGGGTTCACGTTGATGCGGATGTAGTAACCGGCTCGGCCGATCAGCGCCCGCTGCCAGTTCACTACCGCCCAGTTCTCGCCGCCATCGTCGGACCGCCACACGGAGCCCTGGTCGGCGGTCTGGATCAGCGCGTAGACCCGCTTAGAATTCTTGGCCGCGATGGCCACGTCGATCTTGCCCACTGGCGACTTCGGCATTCCGTGCCCTTCGATGCGCTTCCAGTTGGCGCCGCCATCGTGAGTCACGAAGACGCCGCTGCCCGGTCCGCCGCTGAGCATGGCGTAGGTGTGCATCACCACTTCCCAGGTGCCGGCGACCAGCGTATTCGAGTCGGTGGCATCCATCGAGAGTCCCGAGCAGCCGGTGTTCGGATTGACGAACAGCGACCGCTGCCAGGTCTTCCCGCCGTCGGTAGTCTTGAA
>PMTT01000066.1:0-1782 GCA_003167275.1 Bryobacterales bacterium
ATCCCGCGTAACCGCAATCGGCGCAAGGTGCTATCCATCAGGGCCGAGGCGGCGCCCTTCGCTCGCATCGCCGGATTCACCGCCACCGAGACCAGTTCGGCGCGTCCTAAGGCCCCTTGCCCGCGTGTGCAGGTGATCATATACCCGCAAACTTTCCGGCCCCTCTCCACAACGAGAAACAGGTCCCCGCATTTGTGGAGGAATTCTGCAAACAAGTTGCGGTCGTACGGATCTTCGCCAAAACTAAGGTGTTCTATTATCAGGATTTCGTCCAAATCCGAACTGCGCAGACGCCGTACCAAAAATCGCGCGGGCATTCTGTTATCCTTTCTTTGTGGGCACTTGGAGGCGGTGGGAAGACCGTGGCGTTAAAAAAACGAAAGAAATACAATCCGCCTCTTGACAAGAATTTCGGACGCGGGCATACTGAAATCAAGATGCAACTCAGTGGCAACAAGCACCAGCCCGAAGCCTTCTGCGGAACCCTGGTGGACCTCCGCCGGGGAGATGCGGCGATCCTCGATCGCATCGATTTGCCTGGCGAAGATGCCCGGCGTTTAATGGAGCTTGGTTTTCTGCCCGGCACCACCATCACCGCAGGTTTCAGCGCTCCGGGCGGCGACCCTCGCGTTTTCCAGGTGGATGGTTCGGAAATCGCCTTGCGGCGCGAGACGGCCAGGCGGATGATGATTCGCCAGTCGAGGCCTGCGAAGTCTTCCAAGCCGTCTAAAGTCAACAACCCTCCGAGGGTCTCATGAGCGAGTGTAGCGATTGCCACGGCTGCGGTAGTTCCTCCGGCAACTCTGCCGTGCTGGAATTCCCCCGCCGCGCCGCGGCCCCCAAAGCGGTGGCGCTGATCGGTCCGCCGAACTCCGGCAAGACCACGCTTTTCAACCGCCTGACTGGTCTTCGCCAGAAGGTCGCGAACTTCCCCGGTGTGACCGTCGAACAGCACACGGGTCTCCTCGAATTGCCCGACGGCCGAGCCCTCCAGATCATCGATCTTCCCGGCGTCTATAGCCTCTCGCCGCGCTCTGAAGACGAGCAGGTCGCGCACGACGTGCTCACTGGGCAGCGCACCGATACTGCCAAGCCGGAAGCCGTACTCCTGGTGCTGGACTCGACGAACCTGGGCCGTCACCTGATGCTGGCCGCCCCGATTCTCTCGCTCGGACTTCCCACCCTCATCATTCTCAACATGGCCGACGACCTCCGCAATCGCGGCGGCAAGCTGGACCTCGCGGCCCTCTCTCAGGAACTGGGCGCCCCCGTCGCGCTGATCAGTGCGAGCCGTGGTGAAGGCGTCGAACAGGTCTTCGATTTCCTGGCCGGCGTCATGGCCAAGCCGTTGCCCCGAGAGTTGCCCATCCTGCAAGATGTGCCCAAGTGCCGGGCGTGGGCCGGCCGCGTCAGTGGCCAAGCCTCCTATCGCGCACCTATTCCGCCCAAGTGGACCCGCCGTCTGGACTCCGTCTTCCTGCACCCCGTCGCTGGTCCCCTGGTTTTCCTCGTAGTCGTGGTCGCCGTTTTTCAAACCATCTTCAGCATCGCAGATCCTTCTAAGGACGCCGTCGACTGGCTCATCCGCATCTCCGGCAACTGGCTGGCTGCCGTGCTCCCGAGCGGTCTTATCAAGTCCCTGATCGTAGACGGCATCTGGAAGGGCGTCGGATCGGTGATCGTGTTCCTGCCGCAAGTGCTCCTGCTGTTCCTGTTCATTGGCATTCTGGAGGACTCCGGCTACCTGGCGCGCGCCGCTCTGATCGCCGACCGCACCATGGC
>PMTT01000066.1:1817-2693 GCA_003167275.1 Bryobacterales bacterium
CGCCCTTCATGACGTGCTCGGCCAGGCTTCCGGTGTATAGCTTGATCATTGCGGCGTTTATTCCCAACCGGCAGGTTCTCGGCAAGCTTCTCAGCCAGCGAACCACCGCGATGCTGGGTCTCTACATCCTGGGATTCGTGGCCGCCGTAGTCACTGCAAGGGTTCTGAAGTCTTCGATTCTGAAAAGTGGACGTACGCCGTTCCTGCTGGAGATGCCCTCTTACCGATGGCCTACGCTGCAGTCGCTGGGCCTTCGGCTCCTGGACCGCTCCAAGGTGTTCCTGCGCCGCGCCGGCACCATCATCCTGTTAGTCACTGTGATTCTCTGGATTTCGATGAACCTGCCGTACGTGCATGGCAAGCCGCCCGCCCCTGAGAACAGCCTGGCGGGGACCATCGGACGCACCTTCGAGCCGGTAATCAAGCCGCTAGGGTTCAACTGGAAGATCGGGATCGGTCTGATCACGGCGCTGGCCGCGCGCGAGACCATCATCGCCACATTGGGCACCATCTACGGCATGGATCCCGAATCGGAGAAACTCGGACTACAGAATGCGCTGCATAAGGATCTGACACCCGGTGGCGCCTTTGCCCTGCTGGTGTTCTTCGCGTTCGCCATGCAGTGCATCTCCACCATCGCCGTAGTGCGCCGCGAGACCGGAGGGTGGAAGTGGCCGATCCTGCAGTTCAGTTACATGAGCGTCCTGGCCTACGCGGGCGCGTTTGTGGCGAATCATTTGATTCGATAACGGAATTGTGGTCTGTGATCGGCCGTCTGAACCCATCAGGAATTCGATGACAAGCGTCCGGTGCGGCTCCCGTGGAGCCGGCTCGCGGCTCAACCGGCGACGCAAAGGCAAAGTGTTACCCGGCAAC
>PMTT01000072.1 GCA_003167275.1 Bryobacterales bacterium
TGCGAAACAAACCCAATTTGCGGGCGGCGGGAAAGCGCGGATCGAACGGCAGTTGCGGGGTTGGGTAAAGATGACGAAACGAACCCATTTCCCGGGCGGGTAAAGATGACGAAACGAACTCGTTTGGCGGGCCGGGGACGGATGACGAAACGAACCCAATCCGAGGATGGTGGGAATTGCGAAACAAACCCAATTCGCAGAGACGGCGGGAAAGCGCAGATCGAACTGGGCGCGGCGGTGAGTCGAATCGTGAGATTGCGGCCATGGCATTGCCTCCGAACCATCAGACTAACTCACTGAGGATGGCGAATCGTTCGACGGGTACTGTAAGTCATTGATCCTTTTAAAGAGCGGCATCGCGAAAGGGACGTGACCGGGATTCGGTGAACGTGTTAGATTGAAACCCACTGGCCGTACCATGCCACTTCGAGACTCGATCACGCTGCTGCACGTGTCGGACCCGCAGTTTGGGAAGAATCACCGGTTTGCGACGTCGGAACTGTTTCAACGGCTCAGCGACGACTTGAAGGTGCTGGAAGACGAGGGTGTCAGGCCGCAAGTGCTGGTGGCGTCGGGGGACCTTGCGGAATGGGGGATGAAGTCGGAGTTCCGGGATGCGCTCGCGTTTCTGGTGATGCTGACGGAGCGGCTGGGGATCGAGCGGCGGCACGTGGTGATCGTGCCGGGGAATCACGATATCAACCGGTCCCTTTGCGAAGGGTATTTCAGTCAGTGCAAGGGCGAGGAGGTGGAGCCGCGGTCTCCCTTTTGGCCGAAGTGGAAGCACTATGCCTGGATGTTCGAGGAGTTCTACAAGGGCGAGAAGGGGATCTCCTTCACGGTCGATGAGCCATGGAGCTGGTGGGAGATTCCGGAGTTGGAATTGGTGGTCGCAGGGCTAAATTCCACCATGGCGGAGAGCCACTTGGATGGGACGCACTACGGATCGGTGGGAGAGCCGCAGCTTCGGTGGTTCAGAGATCGGCTGGAGCCCTACCTGAAGCGCGGGTGGTTTCGTCTGGGAGTCGTGCACCACAATGCGTTGCGCGGGGCGGTTGATGATGACGAGAACCTGAGGGATGCGGATGATTTGACGCGGGTTCTCAGGCCATCGCTGAATCTACTGCTCCACGGACACACCCACAACAGCAAGATCGGCTGGCTGGACCGGGACTTTCCAGTGTTGTCCACGGGGAGCGCCGCGCTGAAGGTTGAGGCTCGGCCGCCTGAGGTACCGAACCAATATCAGGCGATTCGGCTATCGCCCCGCCGGATTGAGCGGTGGACCAGGCGCTACGAGCTCGAGCAGAAGCGTTGGATCGGCGACACGCGTTGCGACGAGCACGGGAAGGACTGGCGGATCCAGCATTCAGTGAAGTTTGTGGTCGGGGCCAAAGCCCCCGCTCGTGAAAAGCGAGAGGCTCCGGTACTACCAGATCGGTACGATTTTCTCTCGCGGGTTGGGGAGGTGTGCAAGCTGCGGTTCAGGGGCGCGGAAGTGGATATCCGGCTGCCGGATTATGTGAAGGTTCGAGCCGTAGATGGGCCCCTGGCGCGGGTGTTTCCCGTGGGGGTTTGCGAGAACAACATCTCCGAGGAGAGGTTGGGGTATTTCCAACGGGAAGTGTTTGCCCTATACCGGGCGTACGATCCGAATCTGCTGTGCGAGCTGGTTTACGGCGGTGACCCTGCGCCGGAGGAACTCGTTCGGAAGGCCTCTGCGGATGGGGTGCGGCTTTGCTCGTTCGTCGAGTTTCAGGGGATCATCGACTTTCGGAACTACGTGGCGCGCCAGAGCCGCAGGCTGGAATCGGACGTCGTCTATCCGCCGCAGCTTTACGTGTCCCAGCACCTCATCTATGAGGTGGGGCGGGACGAGCGGCAGTCGCGCGACGCCTGCGGCACGATCCTGGAGTGGCTTCGAGAGCCGCTGGCGCGGTTCGCGTTGGTTCTGGGCGATTTCGGCGCGGGTAAGACGTTTCTGCTGCACGAACTCGCTCGGCGCATGCCGATGGAGATTCCGCGGCTGACTCCGGTGCTGATCGAGCTGCGGGCGCTAGAGAAGGCGCCCGTTCTGGAACAGCTCATCGCGCAGCACCTGGCCGCAAAGGAAGAGCGTTTGATCGATCTGGATGCGTTTCCCTATATGCTGCGGAAGGGGCGGATCGCGCTGCTGTTCGACGGGTTCGATGAACTGGCCCAGCGGGTGACCTATGCGCGTGCCACCGAGCACTTCGAGACGCTGTTACAGGCGGCGGCGGGGCGGGCGAAGGTGGTGGTGACCAGCCGGACGCAACACTTCGAGTCGGACCGGCAGGTGAAGAATGCGATCTTCGAACGTACTACCGCGCTGCCGGGGCTGCATGTGGCGCGATTGCAGCCGTTCGACGAAGAACAGATCATCGGATTCTTGGAGAAGCTGTTGGGTGATCGCGAAGCGGCGGCCCAGCGATTTGAGCTGATTCGAGATATTCGCGACCTGCTGGGTCTTTCGCACAATCCGCGGATGCTCGGCTTTATCGCGAGCCTGCCGGAGGAGCAGTTGCGGGAGGCACAGGCAAAAACCGGGCGGATCACCTCGGCGGAGCTGTACCGGCTCCTGCTGGAGCGGTGGCTGGTGCACGAATACGAGCGCCACCAGCCGAGAGGGTCCGCGCCCAGTTTGACGGTTCAGGAACGTTGGGATGCGGTGACGGCGGTGGCGCTGCGGTTGTGGGGAAAGCTGGAGCGAACTATCGCGCTCAGCGAATTGAACGAGGAGGTGGGCCGGGCGCTGGACAAGTTGACGGAGAAGCATCTCGACGTGGAGACGGCCACGCACTTGGTGGGGTCCGGAACGCTGTTGGTGCGCGACGAAGAGGGGCTCTTCGCGTTTGCGCACCTCTCCGTTCTGGAGTGGCTGGTGGCGAACCGAGTCGCTGAGCAGTTGAAAGGCGGCGCCGAGCCGCAGCCGCTGGCGGTGCGCGAGATCAGCCCGTTGATGGCGGACTTTCTTCGCGACATGGCGGGGCGGGAAATCACGATCCGCTGGGCAATGGCGGCTGTGCGAGATGCCGGCGAATCAGGTTCGGCTGCTAAGGCGAACGCCTTGCTGTTACTGGAGCGCCTGGGCTGGGATGTTGACGTTATGGTGCCGACTGTCCTTGCGGAGCTGGATCTGCGCGGGAAATCGTTTGGCGGCCACAGCCTGGTGGGTGCCGACGTGGCCCGGGCCGACTTGACCGAGGCTCAACTGGAAGGAACCGATCTGACCGGTGCGGATCTCAGTGGTGCCATATTGGAACGGGCCAATTTGACACGCGCGAAGCTCGTGGGGGCGAAGATGGACGGGGTAAGCGGGCGGGGAGCGCGTCTCTTGGGGGCGGACCTTAGGGGCGCCAGCCTTACGGGAGCGAGCCTCCGCCGGGCCAAATTAGTGGGGGCCCAGTTTTCGACTGCGGCGCTTGCTGCTTGTGACACCTTCGGCTGTGCTCCGCCGGATGGGAGGGACTGGGAGCCGGCCATTTCCGCGGCATCGTCTGGCAACTCGGTGGTATTCGGGCCTGATGGCATGATTGCCAGCGGGCATTCCGACGGGGCGATCCGGCTTTGGGATTCAGCTACCGGGCAGCAGATGCGTTCGTTCCGCGGCCACACGGGTTCCGTCGGAAGCGTCGCCTTCAGCCCCGACGGACTCTTGCTCGCCTCCGCCAGTGAAGACCAAACCGTGCGCCTCTGGGAGGTATCGTCCGGCCGGCTCCTCCGCTTCACAGGTCATGAAAGCGCCGTCAGAAGCGTCGCCTTTAGTCCCGACGGACTCCTGCTCGCCTCCGCCAGCGACGACAAAACTATGCGCCTCTGGGAGGCCTCCTCCGGCTGTCTCCTCCGGTCCTTCGAAGGGCATCAAGGCTCCGTCTACAGCGTCGCCTTCAGCCGCGAGGGACTCCTGCTCGCCTCCGCCAGCTACGACAAGACCGTCCGCCTCTGGGAGGTCGCCTCAGGCCGCCTCCTCTACTCGTTCGAAGGCCATCAAAACTCCGTCTCTGACGTCGCCTTCAGCCCTGATGGACGCCTACTCGCCTCCGCCAGTTACGACAACACCGTCCGCCTCTGGGAGGCCTCCTCCGGCCGGCTCCTCCACTCCTTCGAAGGGCATCAAAGCCACGTCTTCAGTGTGGCCTTCAGCCCAGACGGTTTCCTGCTTGCCTCCGCCGGCTACGAGAAAACCGTACTCCTCTGGGACGTCTCCTCTGCGCAAACCGTGGGGGCGTTCGTCGGCCATGAAAGCTACGTCAGAAGCATCGCCTTCAGTCCAGACGGACTCTTTCTTGCCTCTGGTGGCGACGACAGAACAGTGCGCCTCTGGGATGCATCCTCCCAGCGTCTACTCCGATCCTTCTCAGGTCGTGAAAGTTGGGTTGCAAGCGTCGTCTTCAGCCCCGATGGACTCCTGCTCGCCTCCGCCAGCTACGACAACATTGTGCGCCTCTGGGATGCGCACTCCGGTCGGCTCCTCCGCTCGTTTTCCGGTCATGAGGGCTGGGTCGTGAGCATCGCCTTCAGCCCCGATGGCCTCCTGCTCGCCTCCGCCAGCTTCGACAAAACCCTGCGCCTCTGGGAGACCTCCTCCGGCCGACTCCTTCGCTCCTTCGAAGGGCATGAAGGCTACGTCTCCGAGGTCGCCTTCAGTCCCCACGGACTCCAACTTGCTTCCGCCAGCTTTGACAGAACGGTGCGTTTATGGGAAACCTCCTCGGGCCGGTGCCTCCGCTCCTTCGGTCACAAGGACTCGGTCCGAAGTGTTGATTTCAGTCCTGATGGCCTCCTGGTCGTTTCCGTTGGGGACGACGATACTGTTCGGCTTTGGGATGCCTCCTCTGGCCTACTTGTCCAGTCCCTCTCCGGTCATACCAACCACATCTTCAGCGTTGCTTTTAGCCCCGACGGCTTGCATGTCGCCTCAGGCAGTTGCGACAAAACGGTGCGTCTCTGGGAGGTCTCCTCAGGCAAGCTCCTCCGATCCTTCACGGGTCATGAACATTCCGTCAATGGGGTGGCATTTAGCCGGGACGGTCTCCGCATCGCGTCCGCTAGCGCTGACCAGAGCGTGCGCATCTGGGAGGTCTCATCCGGCCAGCTCCTCCGCTCCTTCCATGGCCATGAAGGCATCCTCTACAGCGTCGCCTTCAGCCCCGATGGACTTCTCCTCGCCTCTTCCGGCCAAGACAACACTATTCGCCTGTGGGATGTGGAGACCGGCGCCCTACACGCGACGTTGCTGGCCACCGCCGAAGGCTGGGCGGCTTTCACTCCGGACGGGCGCTACAAAGTCTCGGGCAACCTGGGCGGGGCGTTCTGGTATGTCTGCGGGCTTTGCCGGTTCGAGCCGGGCGAACTCGATCCGTTCCTGCCACCGGGGACGCTGAGGGAAATGGCGGCGGATGAGGCGCTGTGAGG
>PMTT01000926.1 GCA_003167275.1 Bryobacterales bacterium
GTCGATCCGACGACGAACCGGCGTGTGGATACCGGATATCAATACGACTCCAACGGCAACGTAACGCAGATGCCGGACGGGACGACGTACAGCTACGATGGAGCCAACCGGCTGATTAACCGGCAGTTGCCGAACGACACCGCCTACGATCTGAGCAACCGGCGGGTCTGGGACGGCAGCCGGATCTACTATTACGGGCCGAACGGGCAATTGCTGGCGAAGTATCAGCCCCAGTTCGGCGGCGCCAGCACGTTCACGCGTACGAGTGTGAACGTGTGGTTCGGAGGGAAGCTCATCCGGGAGACGGACCCGAGCAATCCGAATCACCAGAGGTGGGTGATGACGGACCGTCTGGGGTCGGTGCGGGTGAATGGGGACGGGCAGCGGTCGAACTATTATCCGTACGGGCAGGTGATGCAGGCGACCCCCGACGGTCGGACAAAGTTCGCGACGTTCTACCGGGACGCGCCGGGGCTGGATTATGCGAATCAGAGGTACTATTCGAATGCGGGCGGGAGGTTTTTGACGCCGGACCCCTCCAGTGGTAGGTCTCAGGCCAATCCGGGGAGTTGGAATCGATATGCCTACACAATGGGCGATCCAATCAACGGCATCGACCCGAAGGGCAAGTTCGATTGTTTTGTGTGGGAGGATAGCGATACATGCTTGGAAGGTACCGTTGACCCCTGCAACGACAACATCACCATTGACGGGTTCGCCTATACCCCGAATCCCGCTGACTGCGTGGACATGCCACCTCCAGATTCTCCCGGCCCAGGGCCGGCCGGGTTATGCCCGGTAACGAGCATAGGCGGATACGACTACGATTGCATACATCGGAGTGGGCGCGACTGGAAGTCCTTCTCAAAGCAGCTCAGCCACGTAGCCAGTTTGTTGCAAAAGGATCAAGAGTGCTTTGGTTTCTTAGCAAGAAAGATAGGCGCTAATGAACTCAACGGAATCTTCTTGAAGAACATAATTTCTTACTACGAACTGGCCAATTCCATAACCAACCCTGCATTCGCGGGGGGTGTCAAGCTTCTGGGTACCTACGGTATTCCCGTAAATGGTATTCCCATAATCATCAGCGACGCTGCCCTGAGCAACCTATTCACGGAGCGCGAGTTGATTCTTCACGAACTAGCACACTTGGTTGGTGCCATCCCTAGTGACGGTAATGACCCAACGGGTGCAGCGTCTATGGCCAACACCGCGGCTATAGACAGCAACTGTGCAAAGACCCTCAATGCGAAGTGATTATGAATACCCCACGAATGCACGGTCTCCTGCTATGGCTAACAATACTCTTCCCAACGCCGGGATCGGCTAAGGATCCCTTCGCATGTATCCTGGAAATGGATCTACCTCAAATGCAAGACGCGATCGTCAACCTTCCCGGCCACGTGGATGCATGGGTCAAGATCGGAGGGCGTGGTCGGCCCGATTCGGTCAAGATAGAGGCGTCGGCCAAGATTCTCGGTTATCCGATCGAGTTCCTCTTGAGGCATAGCACAGAATATTCCGCTGAATGTTCTGGTGAGACGGTACACTTCACCTTCACCTACGTCGTCGAAGGCGAGGTGGCCGACATCCTGCTGTGGAAGGTTCAGTTCCGCCCCCCAGACCATTTTATGATCGTGTCTCGGCCGCTTAAGCCCATCGTGGAAACGAGGCCTAAGTAGTGCAGGCACTGCGCGGGGGCTTCTAAATCGTGAGCTACAGGCCAGAAGGGGGCGATGGCAGGAATGTCGAAGTTGTTCCCAGTTGCGCTCATTCTTGGGGTCAGCTTCGTTTCCCCAGCGCACGTCCCCACAATCAGCGAGAGGACTGCGCGTAAACTCGTGCGTGAGGCACTGGTCGCTCTGGGTGAGAATGGACCATTCGGCTCAGATCGGATCGCGGAAGTATTATTGGGCACCGGAGTTTCACACTTTCTCGGCATGGCGACCGGGCCCCGTGGGTAGCGACGGAGTAGTCATTCTTCAAACCTACTACTTCGCGGTTAACCCTTGGACCGTCGATGTTTGGGATGCCATGGGATGCGAGCGGATCACATCGGCAGGAATCGGGAATGAACAGCAGGCGATCTGGAAACGATCCCAGCTACCTGCCGACGTTTGGGAAGCCATTCGGAAGAAATCCCCTGCCGATTGTTCTGCCATCCAGCGGGAGATGAGTGAAAAGAAAAAATGAGGACGACAGTTTTAACGGCGATCAAGTGAGACTTCTCATGGCGCTTACCCGATCACAGCGCGGGGTTGGTCCCCATGTGGAAAATAAGCCCGCTGGGGCTACCACACATCCACCACGCAAGCATCGAGATCGCGGGCTAGCTTCGATCAGTCAGGCACCGAACCGGGCCCCAGCAACGGCTGACACTGCAAGGATGGCTGCCGGCGTCTTTGCCGCCCTTGCCGTTGCGCGTTCATCGGTCTCGCCTACATCGGCGTCGGAAGTCTTCCCCTTCTCCTCTCCGGTGCAGTTCTTTTAGCTGCCTGGGTGTTTGGAACGGGGCCTTTGCGCTTGCGTCCGCTCGACTGGGCCGTGTTGCTTGTGCTGATTTACGAAGTCCCTTCCCTCCTGTTGTCACGATATCCGTCAAACGGTTTGCGGGCTGCCACGACGGGCTGTGTAGGCGTGCTTCTCTACTTTCTGGCTCGGCTGACGGTGCGCACGTCCCGGCAGGCTGTCCTGATCGCGGCACTAGTGGGAGTTGGCGGCGCGGCCCTCGCGGGTTTCGCGCTAATCCAGTTCAACGAGCAGATTCACCTGCTGAAAGCGAACGGCCTCACAGAAATCGTGGCGTTCCGCGCCCGCCTGATCGCCCCGCCAGCGCCGTGGGTTCTCGGCGAGTGGTTCACGCTGCTGCTTCTGACGCTGCCATTCGCGTTTGCTGTGCCAGTTTTACTGTGGTTGGATCGGCGCCGGGTGCTGGCGGCAGGCGCGGCCCTGATGACGAGCATCATTGCCGCCGGTCTTCTACTGTCGTGCTCCCGAGCTGTGTTTTGGGGCCTGATCGTGTTCGCCGTCGTCGCAGTCGGAACAGCGGCCGTCTATCGGACGATTCGAACGAAAGCGGCCCTGATTGTGATCGCCGGCACGCTGGGCGCATTGGGCCTGGTACTGGCCACGGAGAACCTGTTCTATCCGGGTGTCATGGGAGCCTACACCGGAAGACAGACCTCTCAGGTTCGGAGTACTGCAGGGCGCCTCGGGATCTGGAAACGATCCGCCGGCGTCTTTAGGCTGTCGCCGGTCTGGGGCGTCGGCTCTGGGAACGCCCCGCTGTTCCTCACTTCGAGTGCGGACGAGGAGGAAACGACGGGCTTTGCGAGCCGGACCTTCAGCTTGCCGATCCAGGTGCTAACGGAGAAGGGCGCGATTGGCGCGGCGCTATACCTTTCGGTGCTCGTGCTGGCCGGTTGGGAAGCGCATCGCAAGCTGCGCAATCCCAAGGTCTCGCAACAAATGAAGGGGCTGGCCTGTTGCCTGGTGGCCGGAGTGGCGGCCGTACTCTTTCGGGAGCTGACGTACTCCTCACTACTGGAGCACGCGGCCACGGCCATGCTGTTTACGCTGTGCCTCGCTCTGCTAGCCTCCGAGGAGCCAGCTTGAAGCACCTGACCCTCCGCCGCCTGGCAATCGTTCTGGCGCTGGCAGTGGGCGCGGTTTCGCTCACGCTTCGGGACCATGAGCGGGCAGAAGCGAGCTTGAGCACGTTTTACGCACGAGTGGAGAAGGCCGATTTTAGAGCCGCCCGAAAAAGCATCGACGAGGCCGTGCGTCTATGGCCGTCGAATGCCCGCTACTACTCGTGGCGCGGCTATGCCGCTAGCCAGGAACTCCCGAGCCAGTGCCCCGCGCACGGTGCGCCCTTGGACGCGATCACGCTTGAGCAGGTGCGCCAGGCCGCGGCGGATTACCGGCATGCACTGGAGCCGAACAGCCGCGATGCCGTCGCCCACCACAATCTCGCGTGGCTCGATCACCTGCTGGGCCAGGATCGGGAAGCACGGCGGGAGTGGGAACAGGCAATCGCCATCGATCCCGGAACGGCGATCTATCATCTGAGCCTGGGGTTCTTTCTGGAAGAAACCGGGGCCTCGGATGCAGCGAAGCGGGAATACGTAGCGGCGATTGAGCTAACGCCGGTAATCCTCGACTCGCCCTTCTTCACGCGATACCGTGGCCGGTTTCCAGAACGGGCAGAAGCTGTGGTGCTTGAGGCGGCGGCCAACGCGGAAACCCGATTGGAAACCAGTGACGATCCGATCCTGAAGGCTCGCTTGAGGAAATTCTACCTGTATCGCGGCGATCTGCAACGGGCAGGGGAGCTACTGGAGAGTTCCGCAAAGGATCTGCCCAACCTGCCGATGGTGTGGTTCAACCTGGGCGAGGTTCGACGGCTCCAGGGGAGCCGCGAGCAGGCATGGGCATGCTATCGGACGGCCCAGTTCCTCGATGGAGGGGCATCTGGCCCGGCGCTACGCATGGGCGAGATGTACAACCAGGCCAGACAACCGGTGCCAGCCGTCGAATACCTGCGCTCCGCCGCCCAGAAATGGGCGCACGTCAAACCCGTTACGGCCGGTCACAACACGCGGCTCTACGGGGGAGTTCCCCAGCCCATTGACGACCTGTTGCCAACCACGCTGGTTTGGTATACAACGGCGTGCCAGGCGTCGGAAGCGTACAAAGCGCTGGCGGGCCTGTTGCCGGATAACAAGCTGTACGCCAGCCGGAGCACGACATGCGAGAGCGTGCCAGCGCCGCATTCCGGCCGGGAGAATTAGCGTTCGTTGCGCCATGAGCTTCAACCTCGTCTCCGCCTCCTCCCCCCGCCCCTTCCCCCTCATACCTCCAAATCCCATCATCCCCACTCACCGGCGGACAGATCTTCTTCGCCCCCCAATGCGCCAGCGCCACCGCAAACACCAGGTCGTCATGCTCTCCCTCCCGCCACGCCCCGTACTGCTCGTGCCCTTTCGCCGTCTGCCTCACTCGCATATGCGACAGCTCCTCCACCAACGCCCCGCCGAAGGGCATCCCCGTCGCAATCCGCAACCCGCCCCGTTGCAGCAGCACCTGTAGCCCCACGATGAGATCCCGCTTCGGCACATGGTAATACCCGCTCGATTGCGTCTCTACGTGCCCGCCCGTGATGATCGCCGGCAGCATCCAGCAGTCCAGGTCCGCATCCCGCAGCATGTCCACAACCGGCCGCGCCCCCGTGGCATCCACCATCAGGCTGCATCGCCCCCTGAGCTCGGCCGACCGGGTCACCTGCCGCACCTGCTCCACCACCTCCGGATACGGCGTCCCCAGCGGAGTCCTGTCCAGGTACCGTAGCTCTAACCCGGCCATCTTCTTGTGAGCGTATCTCGCCGCGTCCCAGGGCCCTATCAGTTCCGTGCTTTCTATAATGGCCGTGGCCGTGGGGTCGTGGCTCTGTCCCAAGTCCAAGCCTATGAAGAAAAACCTGCCGATGCTCATAACGGCTCCTACCGGAACACCAGCGGCTTTACTTCGTCCGTAAACGCCCCCTCCACCAGGTCTCTGTCGAACAGCCCGCTCACTGAGTCCACAAACTCGCACAGGTACTCTTGCCGGAAACTGTGGTCTCCGATTTCGTTCCGTTCATTCTCCAGGAAAGCGCGCGAAATCCGCGGGCACTCGTTCGCCGGGACCCGCACCCGCACCCACTCCGGCCCTCCCTTCTGCCACGCTTGCCAGAAGAATCCCCGCTTGCCGAACGGTGTGCTCATCAGCCACAGCGCTCCCTGGCTCACCGCCAGCATCGGCCGGATCGCCCGATACAGGTCGTCGCGCACCCGCGACGCCTCGTCCACCAGCAGCAGCGCCACCGCCGAAAAGCCCCGGATCGTCGTCTCGTTCCCCGGCAGCCCGATGATCCGCGACCCGTTCGGGAATTCCAGCGAGATTTCGTTCTCTCCGTCGCCCTTCGGCCGGATCCCCAGCCGTTGCGCGAACCCCTCCGCCTTCCGCACGAACTCGCCGCTCTGCCGCCCGCTCGGGCTCACCACCAGTGTCAGGCTCCCGTCCACGGTGTATGCCTGGTGTACCGCCTTCGCCGCCGTGATCGTCGACTTGCCCCACTGCCGGGTGCAGTTCAGAATCCCGTGTTGGCTCCCCAAGGCCAGTACCCGCTCCTGCGCCGCGTCCGGCTTGAAGTCCAGCTTCTCCCGCACCCACTCTGCTACATCGTTCCCTGCCCGATCCTTCTCTCGCCCAGGTTCCCTGACAGGCCCCCGCTCTGCTTGGCCCAAAATTCGGCCAAAGTCATAGTGTGTATTTGGAATCATACTCCCTCCTGCTTTGACGCTAGCATGCCGCCGATGATAAACAGACCTCATTAACTGAAATAGAGAGTTCAGTCACGCGTTTGAAAAAATAAAGTTTTTATTGAAAACACATTCACCAGGCTGGACAACTCGTTTCGGCTCAGCCGTTGCCCCGATTCTGGCGATCGGCTCACCCTCGGCGACGGTCGTTCGCCAAGACCGCGAGCAAGTCATCCAACCGTTCTTTGGTCAGCCTCACCGTTCACGTGAAACGGACCAGCAATGAAGCCTGGCGTCGATGGCAAATGGACCGAAGATGGTCCCGGCCGCCAATCAAACTGCTTTAAAACCAGCGGTATAACGCAATGAAACGGACCAGGATGTTCCATTTGCAAGTCGGAGCGGGATCGAGTTCGCGCGCCCGTGAGCCCGGCGAGAGCGCGGCTTTCAGCCAAGTCCGCCCTTCTGGGCTATACTCTACACTTATGGACAGCCAGCCTATCGAAGATTCGGGGACGAGGCCCCCGGATCGGCCGTCTGATTCGGACCTGACCCAAGCTATGGCCGCGACCCCGGGGGCTCTTCCATCCAAGCCGGATGGGACCGAAACCGTGGCCGCTCCGATCCAGGCAGGCTCCGTCCTGAAAGACCGTTACCGGATTGTCAGCGAATTGAGCAGCGGGGGATTCGGAAAAGTCTTTCTGGCCCAGGATCAGCAGCTTCACAATCGTCAGGTGGTGGTGAAAATCCAGCTCGACCGGGCTATCGAAGACCCCTGGATGGAGCGGAAGTTCAAAGAAGAAGCACAGGCGCTGGCGATGATCGACCATCCAGGTGTAGTGGGGGCACTCGACTGCGCACAAACGGCCGACGGAAGGCCCTTCCTGGTGATGCAGTACGTGGAGGGGAAGCCCTTGCGCGCCGTGATGACTGCCGATGGGCTGCCGCTGGAACGGGCGGCCAACATCATCCGTCAGATCGGACATGCTCTCGGGGCGGCGCACGAGAAGAAGATCTGGCATCGCGACCTGAAGCCGGATAACATCATGCTCCAGGTGCTTCCCGGGGGCGACGAGCATGTCCGGCTGATCGATTTCGGCTTGGCCACGATCGCCGACCTGGCCACCGGTCAAACCCACACGCGGGTCGCCGGGAGCGTGGCGTATATGGCTCCGGAGCAGTTTTCGGGGCAGCCGTCCGTGTCTACCGACATTTATGCCTTCGGAGTGATCGCCTACGAGATGGTAACCGGGCGCAAGCCGTTCCCGGCGGAGAGTGCGGTGCAGCACATGGTGATGCAGCAGTCGGGAGTGCGGATCAAGCCGTCTGCCCTGCGCCCCGGCATATCGAACCAGGTGGAAAGCCTGATTCTGCACGCACTGAGCTACAACCCGAACGAGCGTCCGGTGCGGGCGAATACGTTTGGCGACGCGCTGAGCCACGCACTGCTCAACTCGCAGTCCACCCAGACCATGGAGATTGCCGCCACCCAGACGAAGCGGCGCCGGCTTGGGTGGCTGGCCGGGACGCTGGCGGTGGTCCTGGCGGCCGGCGCCGTCTGGGCCCTGCGCGGGCGGGTGTTCCCGGCTCGGCCGGAGAGCGCCGGGCAAGCCAATGCGGCGGTACCCGCCGCCGCCCCGAAATCGGGCCCAGACGCGTCCGATGCGGAGGTGGAACTGGCCTTCTGGAACTCCATAGGCACTTCCACCGACCCGCGGCTTTACCGCGACTATCTCGCCAAGTATCCCAATGGGAAGTTCGCGTCGGTAGCCAAGGTCAAGCTGGACGAGCTAACCACGAAGGCCGCGGATCCGCACCGGCCGGCGCCCTCCGCGACTCAGGCGCCGCCATCGCCGGACTCCGCGGTGCAACCACCTGCCGCCGGCGTGCGGACGCCAAAAGGTCTTCCGCCGCCCCGTCCTATGCTGAAGCCGGACGACTACTCCGGTCCATTGCGGGGCGAGTTGAGCTGGGCGGGAACGCTGGGCCCGGGAGCCACCCTCACCATTCAGGGCGGCAAAGCGATATCGGGCGATCTGACGGGGGATCTTCCGCGGGTACCCATCACGGTGGAGTCTCTCACGAACGGCGTTTCGGTGGTGGAGCAGCCATCCGCCGCCAACCAATGGGACCAGGTGGCGGTGAGGAACGCATCGTCCGCACCGGTGGGCGGCTTCCAGATTCGCTGGCGGGTGGCGAGGTAGATTAACTGACTATGCGTGCGTCGATCGGAATTTTGCTGGCAGCCGCTTTGCACTGCGCAGCCCAGCCGCAACCAGCCTCGGATGCGGCTAGCATCAAGGTGACTAGTATCCGGATGGCCCGGACCGGCGTGCCGGGTATGCTCGACATGCGAGTGACGGTGCAGGCCGAGGCGGATTTTCTAACAACCGACCCCTATGCCTGGTACCTGCTGATCTACAGCGGCGGCCACAAGGGCGACAAGGTCCGCGTGGAGTGGCACAATCCGCAAGGTGAAGCGGTACAGCAGAACGACTGGACGCAAATGACCGATGGCGAGGTCATGCGTCTGGAATGGAAGATGCCGATCGCCGGGGCGCCGGCGTCCTTTGCTCCCGGGGACTGGACGGTGCGCCTGCTCGTGAACGATCACAGTGTCTCGGTGACGCCATTCCGGATATCGGCTCCGCCCGCCAGCATCGTCAATATCGTCAGTAAGACCTTGTTGCCGGCGGGCGCGGTCACCGTTCCATACTACTTTCAACTGACGGCGCGTGGAGGAACACCGCCGTACAAGTGGATGGCCGTGGATCCTTTTCCGCCTGGGCTGACCCTGTCTCCCACGGGAACGATCAGCGGAGCCCCGGAGCAGAGGGGCAGCTATCGGGCGACGGTGGAAGCCAGGGATTCGGCCGGGAATTCCGTGGTCCGGTCACTTGGAGTGGGGATCGGCGTGCGTGCCGTCGAAAGGCGTGCAGGGGCCCCCATCCTCGTCAAGTCCGCGTCGGACGCCTGTTCGCAGACGGCGTCCCAGACCGACTTCTCCGGTTCCGATGCCACGGTGGTGATGGGTGCCTCGGTGGTGGCGCCAAAGCGATCGAAAGGCAGGGTGGAGTGGTTGAATCCGCGCGGCGAAATCTCGCTGGTGAGTCCTTACACGAAGCGCGTGGACGGTCCGGAGTGCATCGTGAAACTGCTGCCGGTGGCCGGCCACCCGCCGGCCACGGACCCCGGAGACTGGCGGGTGCGGTTGTTGTGGCAGGAGGCCGAGGCCTTTACGCTGAAGTTCAGCATCAGCGCGGCGAAAGGCGTCAGCGCCGCGAATGGCGCGGGCGATGGGAAGAGCACTGCGGGCGGGAAGAATGCGGTGGCGGCCCGCAGCGGCCGGGTAGCGGTGGTGATCGGCAATCTGGGATATGAAAAGCTGCCGGCCCCCGGTCCGTCCGCGGCGGACCTGGACTTGGTCGAGAGCGCGCTTCGGGAGGACGGTTTCGAGGTGGTGCGACAGGCCAATGTGAACCTGGAGAACCTGCGCCTGATCGAGCGAACGCTGGGAGACACCCAGGCCGGCGATACGGTGGTGGTGTACTACGCCGGATACGGCATCCGCACGGGTGGCGACGATTGGTGGCTTCCGGTGAACTACGATCCTGGCGATTCGCGGGCCATTCAATCGAAAGCTTACTCGGTGCTCCGCTTGCTGCAGGTGTTGGAAGACAGCAAGGCTACGTTGAAGTTCATCGTGCTGGATGAGGCGGCGGTGGCCGGGCAGCCTCGCGAAAACCCCGGTGCGGTGATGGGTGAGGTGGATGAGGTCACCGCCCTGGTGTACTCGAGTCCGCCGGCCGCGTCGCCAAAGCCAGGAACTCCGGGCCCGGCGATATTTCCGCGCGCATTCGCGGAGGTTCTCCGCAAGCCAGGGTTGGACGCCGGAAGCGTGCTGCAAATCGAATTGCCCAAAGCGGTGGCGCGGCTTTCGCCTTCGGGCCCGGCGCCGGTTGCGTTCATCGGGGGCGGGGCAGACTTCGTATTCCGGGTTGCGCCTCCGGCGAAGTAAGCGCGCGGCAAGAGTCAGCCCGCGGCGGGGCTATGCGAGGGCCGTCCGCTGGTGAACTCTTTCCCACACGTCTTTTGGGGAAATGCGCCAGGAACGAATAGAATGCAAGAGTGATCAGAGCCATCACCCGTTCCGTGAGTCCCGCGATGAACCGCTGCGAGTTGGCATACCTCGAACGGCAGGCGATCGACGTCTCCCGAGCTGCCGCCCAGCACCGGCAATACGAAGCCTGCTTGCGGGAACTCGGCGTGCAAGTGATCTCGCTGCCTGCCGAGCCGGGCCTGCCGGATTCCGTATTCGTAGAAGATCCCGCGGTGGTGGTGGACGAGGTGGCCATTCTGACCAGGATGGGCGCCGAGTCGAGACGCCGCGAGGCGGAGAGCCTGGCGCAGGCCTTGGCGCCGTTCCGGCCGGTGCGCTGGCTGCGGGAGCCCGCGACCCTGGAGGGCGGCGACGTGGTGCGTGTCGGCCGGAAGCTTTTCGTGGGGGCGTCGGTGCGCACGAATCGGGAGGGGATCCGTCAATTGGCGGAAGAACTGTCTCCATTTGGATATGAGGTCCGGGGCGTCGAGGTTCGCGGATGCATGCATCTCAAGACGGGGTGCACCTGGTTGGGCGATGGGGCGGTGCTGGCCAATCGCGAGTGGATCGATTGGGCGGCGTTCGACGAGTTTCGGATCGTGGACGTAGCGCCGGAGGAGCCCTGGGCGGCCGACATCCTGAGTATCGGGGACACGCTGGTGATGCCGGACGCATTCCCCACGACGGCGGCCCTGCTCGAACGGCAAGGATGGAAGGTGCGGACCCTCGACGTGTCGGAGTTGATGAAGGCGGAAGCGGGGGTGACGTGCATGAGCATTCTGTTCGAGTAGGGCGGAAATACGGGGACAGACGGGACGTTTTTCCTCGTTTTGGGGATTTCCACACCCGACAACCGCCGCAACCGAGCCGCGACCGTAAGGGAGCGTTTGCTGGTTAAAACGCGAAATCCCAGAACGGTTACGCACCCGAAAACGTCCCATCTGTCCCCGCATTTCCCGCCATTTGCGATGATGGAAGAATCCGATGACTGCCGCTCAACAGGATTGGCTCTCCGCCGCGCGGACCGCCGTGGAGATCGAGGCCGCTGCCCTCTCGCGCGCGGCTGGCCGGCTGAATGGCGAGCTGATCCGGGCAGTCGACCTGATCCTCGCGCATCCCGGCAAGGTAGTGCTGACGGGGATCGGAAAATCCGGCCATATCGCCCGCAAAATCGTGGCCACGCTGTGCAGTACGGGCACCGCTTCCGTGTTTCTCCATCCCGCCGAAGCGGCGCACGGCGACCTGGGGATCTATACGCCGGGCGACCCCACGGTGCTGATCTCCAAGAACGGCACCTCCTCCGAGCTGTTGGCGCTGGTGCCGATGCTCCGCGAGTTTCATTCGCCGCTTATCGGAATCCTGGGATCCGTAACTTCGCCGCTGGCATCGCAACTGGACGTGCTGCTGGACGCGTCGGTGGAGCGCGAAGCCGACCCGCACAACCTCGCGCCCACCGCCAGCGCGGTGACGGCGCTGGCCCTGGGTCACGCGCTAGCCATCGCGCTGATGTCCGCACGCCACTTTACGCCCGAAGAGTTCGGCAGGTTCCACCCGGGCGGCCAGCTCGGGCGCAACCTTCGGCTGCACGTGCGCCAGGCCATGCACAGCGGCGAGGAGATGGCCGGCGTGGCGCCGGGCGCATCGCTGAAGGACGTCATCATCGAGATGACTCGCCGGCCGCTGGGCGGGGCCTGCGTCGTGGCGCCCGATGGCACGCTCGCCGGCTTCATCACGGATGGCGATCTGCGGCGCGCCCTCACGAATCACGACGATATTCGCGGACTGCGCGCGGAAGACGCAATGACTCGCCATCCCGTGACGATCGGTCCCGAAGCGAGCCTGGGGGAGGCATTGGAACTGATGGAACAGCGGCCATCGCAGATTTCGGTTTTGCCCGTTGTGGATGAAGCCGGGCATGCGCTCGGGCTCATCCGGATACACGATATCTATTTGGGGTCCCGGTAAATGCGTCTGATCGTGGCGGCATTGGTGCTGGTGGCAGTAGCGGCGATTCTGGTGAGGTCGGGTGACCCGGGGCGGGGGACTCCCTTGTGGCCCGGCGCCCATTACACCAAGGAATATCGCGACCAGGCTATCCGGCGCGGACTGACTTTCATCTACCGGTCGATCGCGCTCAATCCTGCCCACTTCAAGGAATTCGGCCACGACCTGTGCGCGGCGTTCTACAACATCGCGGTGACCTCGGGCGATCCGGAGCTGCGCAGCATGGCGTGGAAGCTGGGGCACGAGCGGGCCATCGAGTGGCGCCGCATTCATCCTTCAATCCCGCCCGACTCGAATGTGAACGACCTCACCGACCTGGTCTTCGGCGACGATGCGGCGGGACGGCTGGGCGCGCCAGATGCGCGAATGCACACCCAACTGCGCGAATATGCGGCGCGTTTCTCGGTTTACGATTACATGTTGTTCGATCCGGTGAAGGAGCCGCCGCCCACGGACATCCCCAAGCAATGCGAGAAGTGCGGCCACAACAACCCCCGCGGGACGACAGTGTGTACGCGCTGCGGGGCGAAGCTCAAGATGCAGAATCGCTATGACCTGTACCAGGATGCGATGAT
>PMTT01000653.1 GCA_003167275.1 Bryobacterales bacterium
GCTGTCGCCATTGGATCAAATTCCGGCGCGACGCCAACGGGCCGACGGGGGCGTCGGCCGCGGACCAGGGGGTCCGCCCCACCAGGGTGCGAAAAGCGGCCTGTGTTGGTGGGGCAAGAAAAAACAACACAGGCAAGAATGCCTGTGCCACGTCGGGCCATTGAATTGCTCTTGGCGCGACCATGGATCTGCGTTATGCCATCCGCATTCTGTTCCGATCGCCGGGCTTCTCCGCCATTGCGGTCTTGACCCTGGCACTTGGCATCGGTATCAACACCATTGTCTTTACTCTCTACAGCGCAGTGGCTTTGAAACCGATCGCTGCCCGGGCGCCGGAGGAACTGGTGCGGATCTCGGGGAGCCAGAACGGGCAACGCCTCGACCTGTTCTCGTATTCGCAGTTCGACCAACTCCGGCGGCAGAGCCGTTCGTTCGCGGACGTGATCGCCTCATCGGATTCGCAAATCCTGGTGGGCCGGCTGCCAAAGGCGCGGGCGGGAGAATCCGAGGTTCTCCATGCACGGCTGGTCTCGAACAACTACTTCAGTGCTCTGGGTGTCACGCCGGCGTTGGGGCGTGGTTTCGCCGCGGATGACCGCGAGGCAGCCGTTGTCAGCCACGATTTCTGGGTCTCGAAACTCGACGCTGACCCCGAAGTGCTCGCCAAGACCATCCAGGTGCAAGGTGCGGCCCTCCACGTAATTGGTGTGGCGCCTGCCAAATTCGCCGGCACCGGGACCCCGCCCCAGATGCCGGACCTGTGGATTCCGGCGTCCGTGCAGACGGAGGTCCTCCCGGGCGTCGATTGGGTGCATGACGAGACCGCCCGGCAATGGCAACTGCTGGCGCGCCGCATGCCTGCAGTTCCGGTGGCACAGGCATCCGCGGAGCTGGAAGTGATCGCGCGCTCCTGGCCGCTCGTGGAAAACCAGCCGGCCCACCTCTCCGCGCGGCCCGCGACCTTCTTTCAGACCGACGCTGGAGAGTTCGAGGTGTTTGGCGCTGTGTGCGGGATCCTGATGGTGGCGGTGGGGCTCATCCTGCTGATCGGTTCCATTAACCTGGTGAACCTGCTGTTTGCACGCCATGCAGCCCGCGAACGGGAATTCGCGGTGCGCCTCGCGCTGGGCGCAGGCCGCCTCCGCCTGGTACGTCAACTGTGCACCGAGAGCCTGCTGTTGGGAGCGGCAGGCGGCGTGGCGGGGCTGCTGTTGTCGATGTGGGCCTGCGAATGGATCCAGGTGGAGATTGCGGGGTTGATGGAACGCCTGACGGGCGGACTGCTGGGTTATTTTGTCGATATCTCACCGGACTGGCACGTATTTGCCTTCACCGCCGCGATTTCGTTGTTCACGGGCCTCGCGGTCGGACTGTGGCCGGCGGTCAAGGCCAGCCTCCCCGACGTCAGCATGGCCCTGAAGCAAGCCTCAGCGGGCCCGACCGGCGGCCGGCGAAAGCGTAATTTCCTGATCGGCGCCCAGGTGGCGGCGTGTCTGGTGCTGTTGGCCGGCGCCGGGTTGCTGTTCCAGGGGGTCTGGCGGTCCAGTGCGGTCGATCCCGGCTTTGACATGCGGCATACCCTGCTCGTCGGCATCGCTGCTCATGCGGTAGCTCCCACCGCGACGGCGCAGACTGAGTTGGTGCGCCACGCCGCGGATCGCATCGGGGCACTTCCGGGAGTGGTGTCGGTCGCGTGGGCGGACCGGCCCCCGTTTCTAGGGCACGGGACGGGAGGCTTCGAGAACGAACGCGGAGCCTCTACCGACTGCCTGTTCAACTTCGTCTCCCAGAGCTACTTCGAGACGCTCGGCATCCCCCTGATGGCGGGCCGGAACTTCACCCGTCAGGAGGTGGAGAACGGCGCGCTGGTGGTGGTGATCAATGAGGCCGCAGCCCAGCAGGCGTGGCCCGGGCAGGATCCCATCGGCCATCGGGTGTCGGGACTGGATTGGATCAACCGGGACCTTCCGCCCACTCACAAGTCCTACACGGTCATCGGAGTCGTGAAGGGAGTGCGCAGTACATTCCTTTCCAAGCCGGACGAAGCCTATGTGTACTTTGCGAGAACCCTGGATCGCGGGATACTCCTGCTGGTGCGCACGCGTGGTACACCCGAGAGTGCGGCGCATTCCATCCTCAATGTTTTAGGAGGCATCAACCCAAACCTGCCCGCGCAGACCTTCCTGGTTGGCTTGGATAAGGCTCCAGTCCAAATCCAGCGACTGATGGCCCAGGCGCCCGCGGTCACGGCCTTCATACTGGGAGCCCTGGCGCTGCTGCTGGCGTCGCTGGGAGTCTTCGGAGTGGTGTCACAACTGGTGGCGCAAAGGACGCGGGAGATCGCTATCCGGGTGTCGCTGGGAGCACAGAGGCAGGATGTGATCCGGATGGTGATGGGGCAAACTCTGCGACCGGTACTGCTGGGCGCCGTGGCGGGTCTGGCGGGAGCGCTGGGAATCTCCGCACTGCTGGCCAAGATGGTGGTGACTGCGGATATGCCCGATCTGACGTACGGCTCGGGCGCCTTCGATCCGGTGACCTTTTCGGGCGTTCTGGCAGTCCTGACCATGGTGATTCTGGCCGCGAGCGTCGTGCCCGTCCGGCGGGCCACCCGGATTGCGCCGGCCGATGCGCTGCGGAACGAGTAGCGTATGCTTTAGCTTGCGGGACGCTCGCGGATTGGTGGGCAAGCTTAATGCTGGGCAAGCTAAAGCATACCCTACGAGGACGAGGGCTTGCTTTCGGACTTGGATTCGGATTTCGAGGATTCACTCTTCGACGAGTCGGACTTCCCCGACTCGGATTTCGAGGATTCGCTTTTGGAAGATTCGGATTTCGACGATTCGGATTTGGAAGACTCGGACTTCGATTCCGACTTTCCATTCGAACCGTTAG
>PMTT01000813.1 GCA_003167275.1 Bryobacterales bacterium
TCCTTCTGGCCGACGAGGACCAGTTGACCGGGGTCGGGGTATGGCAGCGAGCGCAGCATCACGGCATTCACGAGGCTGAAGACGGCGGTGTTGGCCCCGATTCCGAGCGCCAGCGACAAAACGGCGACCAGGGTGAATCCGGGGCTCTTGCGCCACACGCGCAAAGCGTGCCGCAGATCCCGCCAGAGTGATTCGAGGAATCCGTTGCTGTTCATGCGGTAGATCTCCTACGGGCCGGAATGCTGTTTCGGCCAGCCATCATAATCCCAAAGACGGTCGACTCATTGGAACGATAGTTCGTGTAGGGTATGCTTTAGCTTGCCCAAACACTCGGCAAGCTAAAGCATACCCTACGCGCGCAGATAGCGGCCGGTGTAGGATGCGTCGACCTTGGCGATGTCCTCGGGAGTACCGGCGGCCACCACGTAGCCGCCCTTGGCGCCGCCTTCGGGGCCCAGGTCGATCACCCAATCGGCTGCCTTAATTACATCCAGGTTGTGTTCGATGATCACCAGGCTGCCACCGTTTTCAATCAGCCGTTGGAAGGCTGTCAGCAGTTTGGAAATGTCGTCGAAGTGCAGCCCGGTGGTAGGCTCGTCGAAAATGAATAGCGTGCCGCCGCAACTCGCCGTGGTCAGGTGGGCGGCCAGCTTCACACGCTGCGCTTCGCCGCCGGAAAGGGTGGTCGCGGATTGTCCCAAACGCAGGTAGCCCAGCCCCACATCGTCCAAGACCTTGAGCTTCTGCACCAGCTTGGGCGCGGCGTGGAAAAACTGCATGGCTTCCCGGACGGTGAGCTTCAGCACCTCATGAATATTGAGCCCGTTGTATTTGATCTCCAGAATGCCGCTCTTGTAGCGCGTGCCTTTGCACTCTTCGCAGATCAATTCCACGTCGGCCAGGAACTGCATCTCCACAGTCACCGTGCCGTCGCCCTGACAGACCTCGCAGCGGCCTCCCGGAATGTTGAATGAGAAGTGGCCTGCGGTGTATCCGCGCTTCTCGGCCTCACGCACGGAGGCAAACAGCCCTCGGATCGAGTCGAAGCACTTGAGGTAGGTCACGGGATTGGAGCGCGGCGTGCGGCCGATGGGCGACTGATCCACCATCACGACCGTGGTGATGCGCTCGGCGCCCTCCACCTTCTTGCACGACACCTGCGGGCTGGGCGCTTCCATGGCCTCGTCGCCCGCGTCGGGCTTGGCTTTGTCATCCGTCTCACGCGCCTTGTGAAGGGCTTCCAGTGAACGAAAGATCACATCATGCACCAGGGTCGACTTCCCCGAACCGGAAACGCCCGTCACTACTACCATCATGCCGAGCGGGATCGCGACCTCGATATTCTTCAAGTTATGAACCCGGGCGCCAGAGAACCGCACAATGTGCCGGGGGTCGACGACGCGGCGCGCGCGCGGCGAGGAGACCCGTAGCTCGCCGCGCAGGTAGCGCGATGTCAGCGAGCCATTTCCGGCCGCCACCAGGGCCGGGAGCGGCCCTTCGAAAACGATGTTTCCGCCGTGCTCGCCGGCGCCGGGACCCAGATCGACGATATGGTCCGCGGCCCGCATGACGTCCGGATCGTGCTCCACCACCACGATGGTGTTCCCCAACTCGCGCAGTTCCTCCAGGATGCGGATCAGCCTCCCGGTGTCGCGGCTATGCAGCCCGATGGAGGGCTCATCCAGCACATAACAGGCGCCCACCAGCCGCGACCCCAACGACGTGGCGAGCTGGATACGCTGCGCCTCTCCGCCCGAAAGAGTGGAGGAGAGCCGGTCCAAGGTGAGGTAGTCCAGACCGACGTCGTTCAGGAACTTGAGACGCTGGCGGATCTCGACCAGGACCTTGTCGGCAATGGCGCGCTCTTCCGGGCTCAACTCCAGCTCGATGAAGAACCGCTGTGCCTCCTCGATATTCATCCGGACCACTTCGCCCAGGTTCTTGCCGCCCACCCGCACGTAGAGGGCTTCCTTGCGCAGGCGCGCACCCTTGCAATCGGGACACAGCGCATAGCCGCGGTATCGGCTAAGGAAGACGCGCACGTGCAGCTTGTACTTTTTGGATTCCAGGTGGTCGAAGAACCGCCGGATGAAATCGTAAACGGATTCACGCTCGCCGTCGGTCAGGTCGCAGAACGGCGTCATGAAACGGACCCCGCCGTGCGCGCTTTTCTTGAAGTTGCCCAGCCAGGAGCGGAACTTGGGTTTGGTCCACGGCTCCACGGCGCCGTCCTCGAGAGTCAGAGACTTGTCGGGGATGACGCGATCCATGTCGAAATCGATGGTGTTCCCGAAGCCCTGGCAGCGGGGGCAGGCGCCGGCAGGCGAATTGAAGCTGAACAGGATCGGGTCAGGTGGAGTGAACTCCTGACCACAGGTCTTGCACTGGAACTTCTCGTTGAAGCGCAGGCGTTCGGGCGGCCCGGATGACGGGGCACTCTCGAAGATGACCTCGCCCGCCTCGCGGAAGCAGATCTCGATGGTGTCGACCAGGCGCTGGTGCAGGTCCGGCCCGATGGCCAGCCGGTCCACCAGGATGAAAAGCGGTTTCGAGAAATTGATATCGAGCAGGGATTCCGGAGTGGAGAATTCGAAAATCCGGCCATCCTGGAAGAGCCGGTTGAAGCCCTTCTTTCGAAGCTCGAACAGGTGGTCGCGGAGACCGGCGGCCAAACCGCTGCCGCTACCGGCCTCTCCAGAACCATGCTCGCCGCACGGGAAACTCGCGTACCAGCGTGAGCCCACCGGCAACTGGAGCAAACGGGCGGCAACTTCATCCACGGTGTCCTTGCGGACGCGGGTTCCACACGTGGGACAGAATGTCTGCCCGACGCGGGCATACAGCAGGCGAAGAAAATCGAAGCACTCGGTGGAAGTAGCGACGGTGGATCTCGGGTTCCGGCTGGTGTTCTTTTGCCGGATGGCCACCGCCGGCGCAATGCCGTCGATTTCGTCGACCTCCGGCTTCTCCATGCGCTCCAGAAACTGGCGGGCGTAGGCCGAGAGCGACTCGACATAGCGCCGCTGCCCCTCGGCGTAGATGGTGTCGAAGGCCAGCGAAGATTTCCCCGAACCTGAGACACCGGTGATCACGGTCAGCAGGTTATGGGGAATAGAAAGCGAAATGTCCTTGAGGTTATGGACCCGCGCACCGCGAATCCGGATGTAGTCTTGCACGGAAGTGTACTTTATTTAGTATACGTCGCACCCGCGGCGTGTGCCGGTTCGGCGTTCCAAGCCGGCAAAATGGCCGTCCAACTTCCGGCGCCGGCCAAAACATTCGGCAGGGCACGCTGCCAAAGGTGAGCTTAGGGCCGACCGCCCCAACGGCCCGTATCCAAACGTTCGGGGATCAGTTTCGATTCCTCCGCAAGTTCGGCACCGCGCTTTTGATCTCCGCCGCTATTTCCTGCGGATTGGACGAGAGCTGAACCTCTTCGGCACGTGCCTCTTTGTCCTGGAGATAGCAGGGGAAGCAGAGGATCAACAGCTCTGGCTGCTGCTTCAGCAGCCTTTGACCGGAGGGCGCGAGCGCCACCGCCTTATGGCATCGCGAACAGAAGCGGTCGAACTTCGAGCCCTGGGCAACAAACTCTACATCCGCCAATGCGCAGATCAGGAAATCGGGTTTATCACTCACCAGCCTGCTCCCTTCGCCTTCTTCTTTAGAATACCCAACTTGTTGGCGTTCTACCGCGCCACGCGCTTCCTGCCCGCACCTTTCTTCGCACGCGGCGCCGGCTCACTACTCGCCGATACCACCTTCGCGCTCATCCTCAATGGGTCCAGCTTACTCAAGATCCGATCCTTGATCCAATGCTCGTCCCACCATTCGCGCGGGTTGGTCTGCACGCCATCGATCTGCATGCTGAAATGCACATGCACGCCGCCGGCTAATCCGGTCTGGCCGGCGATCCCCATCTTCTGGCCCCTCTTCACCATGTCCCCGACCTTCAAGTCGATCTGCCGCATGTGGCCATAAATGGACTGTAGCGAATAGCCGTGGTCCACCACTACGCAGTTTCCGTAGATGCCGAGATCCGCGGCCCACACGATCCGCCCGTCGTTGGCGGCATTCACCGGGGCGTTCTGCACGTCGGAAAGATCGAAGCCCAGGTGCACCTGCTGGTCCACCTTCTTCCCGTGATAGATGTAGCTGCGGACATCGGCAAAATTCGCCTCTTCCTTGCCGTAGTGAATGAACGGCCCGTTCCACAGGATCTTCTCTTCGGTCTTGAAGCGCAAATCCGCCATTTGCTGGTTGTTCTTCTGCCGCAGTTCGCCGTTGATCTTGAGGAATCGCGAGAGCAGGTCCGGCCCCGGAGCCAACTGGCCGGTGGGGTCCACAGAGGTCACCAACTTCTCCATCAGGGCGTCGTCGATCTCAAAATCGCGAACGCGAAACTTCTTGGCGAACAGCTTGTACCGGAAGCGGCCGACGGCTTCCGTCCCGGCCAGGTTCCGGCCGTAGACCGCGGGCACAGTATCGGCCGGCAGGTCCCAGGGATATGCGAACATCGAAAAACGCTGGCCGCCGCCGCTGGGAAGCGGGAAGCTCCGAAAGCTGTACTTGCCCACATGGACTCCAGCTTCGCTCCACGACCCGCTGGGGGTGAACGTCACCAGTTCCATCCCACCCTGGTTGATCAAATGCTCCAAATCGTCGGGAATTACACGCGGGGGAGCCAGCACTACGTTGAGATCGTAGGCCGCGGAATCCGTGCTGCCGCGCAGATCGTTCGAGACGGTCTCCACCACCAGGCGGGCCGGGCCCTCTTTCAGGGTGGGCGCCTTGTTCCTGCCGGCTTCGAAAGTCACGTTCCGCGGAGCCTGGTGGCGGCTCCAGAAGATCCGGCTGGCGGGGGAGCGATCTTCGTAAATAGGAAACCGCGCGCCATTCTGTTCCAGCCATGCGGTGACATGCCGGACGCCGTGCGGGTTGGTCAAAGTTACGGCTACCGGTGTGGCGATGCCCACCACCTTAACGGCGGGCGTCATGCTCAGCGCCGTGTGGTTGGACATCACGACCAGGGAAATCGTCAGGACGATGATCAGGGAGACGACCGCGATGATGGCTTTCACTTTTTCACCCAGGTATCGATCCAATCGATGAACGTCTTGTACCACAGCAGGCTGTTCTGCGGCTTCAGCACCCAGTGTCCCTCATCCGGGAAGACCAGAAGCTTGGAGGGCACCTTCTGCATTTGCAGGGCCGTGAAAAGCTGCAGCCCCTGCGTGTACGGCACGCGGAAATCCTGTTCGCCGTGGATCACCAGCGTGGGAGTATGGAAGTCCTTGACGTAGTGGCTGGGGGACCACCGGGCGTAGTCTTCGGGCTTGTCCCACGGGGTGCCGCCCATCTCCCAGAGTGGGAACCACAACTCCTCGGTGGCGCCGAATTCGCTCGTCATGTCGTACACCCCATCGTGCGAGATCATCGCCTTGAACCGCTGGGTATGCCCGAGCATCCAATCCACCATGTAGCCTCCATAGGAACCGCCGGCGGCGGCCATGCGAGTGGGGTCGACATAAGGCAGGGTAGCGGCCACGCGGTCGGTCACCGCCATGATGTCGTCGAACGCGCGCCCGCCCCAATCCTGGTTGATCTCGTCGATAAACTTCTGCCCGTACCCGGTGGAGCCGCGCGGGTTGGGCATCACCACCACGTATCCGGCGGCGGCGAATACCTGCGCATTCCAGCGGTACGTCCAGCCATGGCCCCAGTTTCCTTGAGGCCCACCGTGAATCAGCATCAAGACGGGATACTTCCGGGTCACCGAGAAGTCGTATGGTTTCACCACGAAGGTCTGGACCCGAGAGCCATCGGCGGTGTCTACCCAGAGCTCTTCCAGCGGAGTAAGTTGGCAGTCATTCAGTACCTTGTCGTTGAGGCGAGTGAGCGGCACCGCGGCACCGCCCGCGGAGGACGCGCGGTAGATTTCGGTGGGAGAGACTCCGGTCTGCTGGGTGTAAACCATCGTCCGGCCGTCGTGCGTCAACTGCATGTCGTCGAGCTCGTTGTCGCCGCTGACCGCAATCCGCGCGGCGCCTCCGTTCACCGAAATCAACTGGATCGCCTGGCGTCCGCGGTCGGCCGTGGTGAAGAACAGGCTCGCCGAATCCGGGGACCAGGCGAAGCTGTTGACCCAGCGGTCCAGCGAATCGGTCAGGTTGGTCACCCTGCCGGTATTCCGTTCGAGCACCATGAGGCGGAAGCGATCGCTCTCGTATCCGGCACGGAGTTGGGCCCGCCAGGCGAGGTACTTGCCGTCGGGGGAGTAGTGCGGGCTCATATCCGCGCCCGGGTTGGACGTAATCTTCCGCGAATCGCCGCCGTCAATCGACACGACGTACAGATCCGAGTTTGTGCTGGTAGCCGGCACCGGGTCGGCGTTCATCGAATAGCAGACTTCCTTGCCGTCGGGCGCGATATCGTAGTCGTCCGGACCGCCCAGGGAGAACGGAGGGACGTCGCGCGGGCCAGGGGTGAGATCTTTGGGCGCGCCGCCAGTCATGGGAACTACCAGCAGGTGGCTGTGACGGGCGGATTGCCAGGCGTTCCAGTGGCGGTAGAGCAGGTCGGTGTAGATGTGCGCGCGAACCTTACTGTTCCTGGCGGCGTCCAGGTTTTTCTGATTGCACGCACTGTCGGCGCCGCATTCGGGATAGACTTCGCTGGTGAACAGCAGGTTCTTGCCATCCGGCGAGTAGAGCACGCCATCGGCTTCGGTGGAGAAGTTGGTGACCTGCCGGGCGTTGCCGCCATCCGGATCCATCAACCAGATCTGGGAAGATCCGCCGCGGTCGGAGAGGTAGGCGATGCGCTTGGAATCGGGCGACCAGCGGGCCCGCTGGTTGGCTTCGCCATCGTGCGTGATCTGGCGTGGGGGGCCGCCGTCGAGGGGCACGATCCACACCTGCTGCGGCTTCTTGTTCGCCGCAACGTCCACGGATTGTACGGTGAACGTCACCCACCGGCCATCGGGCGAAATCTGCGGATCGCCGATCCGTTTCAACTCCATCATGGCGTTGACGTCGAAGGGCCGCTTTTGGGCGAAGGCGATCGCGGAAAAAGCGAGCAGGAGGAAGAGCCGGCGAAGCATACATGACGATTGTAACGCGCGGTGTATGGGGCCCCTGATATTATGTCAGTATTGGATTGCAGCCGTGCGGCAACAAGCGGCTGGAAATCCGATAGCTTCGCCAGGCGTGCGCAAAGCAGCCCGGGTGTTGGGGGGGGAGGGCAGGCAACCAAGTGGACGTCGAAAAGACCATCGAATTCATCTTGAACATGCAAGCCAACGCGGAAGGGGAGATGCAGAAGATCCGCGAGGCGCAAGCGCAGGCGGAAGCCCGCGAGGAAACTCGCGCGAAGGCCCAGGCGGCAGCCCTGGCAGCTCAGGCGGAGGCTCAGGCAGCTCAGGCGAAAGCTCAGGCGGCAGCCCTGGAATCTCAGGCGGAAGCCGCAGCTATATGGATAGCCCACCACAACCGCGCAATGGACGAGCACGAACGCACAATGGATAGGATCGACAGGCGCCTGGACCAGGCGGTCAGACTTGCCATACGCGAAGCTCGCAACGAGCGTAAGCGGCGCCAGCAGGCAAACGCGGAGTGGGACTTGAAGATCACGCAGATCGCCGCCGCGCAACTCGAGACCAAGGAGGCAATGAAAGGCTTCCTTGAATCCATGCGCCGCGGTGGAAACGGGAGTCATTGATTGCCTCTCGCCCGCACAGATTCTGCCCGCGTCTTCGACCGGGTAGCCCGGATCCCGGCAGGTTGTTCGCTCGGAGCACTCTACGAAGCCGGTCGGAAAACGCAATCGTGCTAGCATAGATTCTTCCCACTATCTTGATTAAAGCCGTCAAAGGAACCAGAGACTTACTGCCCCCCTCCACCGAGGTGTGGAACCGCGTGGAAGCGGTGGCGCGCGCGATTTTTCGGGCCTACAACTACCACGAGATCCGTACCCCCATCCTGGAGGAGACGCTGCTGTTCGCCCGCGGTGTGGGCGAAGAAACCGACATCGTCACCAAGGAGATGTACACCTTCACGGACCGCGACGAGACCTCGCTCACCTTGCGGCCCGAGAATACCGCCTCGGTGATTCGCGCCTATATCGAGCACCGCCTCGACCAGCGGCCCGGCGTCCAGAAGCTCTACTACATGGGCCCGATGTTCCGCCGCGAGCGGCCCCAGAAGGGGCGCTACCGCCAGTTCTTCCAGATCGGCGCGGAGGCCATCGGGTCGGAATCGCCCGTGGTGGATGCCGAGGTGATCGAGTTGGTGGTCGAGATCCTCAAAGGCGTCGGCCTCAGCGGATTCAAGCTGCTGGTCAACTCGGTGGGCGATCACAATTGCCGTCCGCAATACGTGGAGCGCCTGCGGCAGGAACTGAAGCCCGTGGCGTCGCAAATGTGCGGCGATTGCCAGCGCCGCGCCGAAACCAACCCGTTGCGCGTGCTCGATTGCAAGGTGGAAGCGGACCAGCCGATCATCGACAAGCT